>NYVS01000150.1 GCA_002684755.1 Phycisphaerae bacterium | reverse complement strand
CTCGTGCACTTTCGTTTTCCGGGGACTCACGAAAGAGCCCTCTCACATCACGGCGTTTCCTTTTCCGGGGATGCTGTTGCACAGGAACGTTGCGATGAAGATCATTTCATTGGGGGCTGTCGTTGCAGCCGTAACTTCTGGATCCGCGCTCGCGGGCACGGTCGACCAGTTCGGGACGCTCACCGACGGGTACGGGTCGGGAATCTCCTTCGATGCCGGCACCGGTAATTCGAACACCGATTTCATCTATCGAAATCATGCCGGCAACAACGGGTTCCTCACCATGGGGCTCAGTACCCAGACCTATTACGGCGGTGCCAATGGTCCCGTCACCAACAACGGTGTCGACACCTTCTACGCGCAGGCAGGGGCTGATCAGTCCGGCAACCCGAGCGCAACCGCGGGCGCTGGTCGTTGGGGCTTCAAGTGGAGCGTCACCTTCAGTGAGGATGGCGGCGGGGCGGGCGTGCCGGAAGACTATTACATGGCGCTTCGCATCGAGGGGCCGAGCGGCGGCAGTTGGGGAAACCTGGATGAGGCCTACTCGAGCAAACTGATCGCCTACCCCGGTAGCGGGACCAACTACGCGAATCAGAATGTCTGGGTTCCGGCCTACGGCTTCATGCAGGGCGGAGCGCCGGGCGCCTGGAGCGGCCTCGGCTACGACTTCGACGAGTTGGGAACCTACACCGTCTCGATCAAGGTCTGGGACAACACGCTTGGAAACATGGACGAGGTCGGAACCCTCGGCATGAACATCGTGGTCGAAGGCTCGCAGGCGGTTCCCGGCGTCGGTGGCCTCGCAGCCCTCGGTGGTCTGGGCCTCGTCGGTCGCCGTCGCCGTCGCTGAGCGACGACACGAACCACTCGAACTGCATGAACGCCCCGCCGACCAGACCGGTCGGCGGGGCGTCTTCATGGTGCCTTGGAATGTCCTGGTCAGTCGTCGGCGACGATCGGTCGCACGAGGATGTCGGTGAACCGGATGCCCGAGCCGTGGGCCTGGAGACCGATGGGGCCGGAAGCGGGGACCCCGGGCAGCACACAGTCCACGAGCACGTGCTGGCCGTTGAGATGGACGTTCAGCGTCTCGCCCACCATCGAGATTCGGAAGGCGTTCCACTCGCCCACGGGGCGGTCGGCGCAGGCGAGCGGGGTGGCGGCTGCCCGGGTGGCGGCCGGCATCGACCCGTCCGTGCGGTACCCGTAGACCTCGCCGCTTCCGGCCGGCCACTCCCAGATGTTCACCTGGCTCTTCGAATTGCCGCGGAGGTAGACGCCGCTGTCCCGTTCCTCGACCAGCACGGTCACCGTGTCGCCGGCATCGTCCTTCCGATACGACCCATCCGGCTCGATGACCGGGCGCTCGATCGGGCCCTGCGACGGACCTTCCCATCTCCATTTCAGGAGGAGTTCGAAGTCTTCGAAGGACTCGAGCGACCAGAGATCCCCCTTGACCCCGTCGAAGTCGAGGGTGCCGTCGACCACCGACCAGTGCCTGGTCACGAGCTCGTCGACCTTCCAGCCGTCGAAGTCGGTTCCGTTGAAGAGGGGGACGAATCCCGCCTCTCGCGGATTCACCGAGTCCGGGCCGGCGCAGCCGATGGAGAGGGCCGACGCCACGAGGAGCACGCCGGCGGAGGTGAGCGATTTCATGCGTCGATCATCCGAAGTTCGTCGGCGAAGAGGATTTCGGCGGTGGTCCGCTCGGTGATCTCCTCGCGGGTGACGTCGGGGGCGATCTCGATCACTCGAAAGCGTCGTCGATCCGGATCCATCTCCATCACGCAGAGGTCGGTGATGATCATGTCGATGCAGGCGAGGCCGGTGAGCGGCAGGGTGCACTCGGGAATGATCTTGGCCGCGCCCTTCTTGTTGTTGTGTTCCATGGTCACGATGACCCGGCGGACGCCGGCGACGAGGTCCATCGCACCACCCATGCCCTTGACCATCTTGCCGGGGATCATCCAGTTGGCGATGTCGCCCGCCTGGCTCACTTCCATCGCCCCGAGGATCGCGAGGTCGATGTGGCCGCCCCGGATCATCCCGAAACTCTCCGCGCTCGAGAAGAAGGAGTGGCCCGGAACCCCGGTCACCGTTTGTTTACCGGCATTGATCAGGTCGGCGTCGACCTCGTCCTCGGTCGGGAAGGCACCCATGCCGAGCAGCCCGTTCTCGGACTGGAGCCAGACCGTCATGTCCTCGGGGACGTGATTCGCGACCAGGGTGGGCATTCCGATGCCGAGATTGACGTAGAAGCCGTCTCGGAGTTCGAGGGCGGCGCGGCGGGTGATTCCGTTTCGGTCGAGCGGCATTTGCGGTCCTTCGGAGGANTCGACGGGAGGCGTCGCNGGNCCTCAGAGTCTACGAAAGTCGGCGGGCTTTCGGGAAAAAGGCGGNCTCGGCGAAGCCGGATCCGGCGCGAGAGCGAAACCCACNGANGTCTTGATCGGGTTCGGCCCGANCGCTAGCCTGANACGTCCGTTCTTTCGGATCCGCATTTTCGTTCCGGCATTCTGGAGTATCACGAGATGAAGTCCCTCGCCNTGATCGCCTCCCTGACCATCGGCTCGCTNGCCCTCGCGGATCTCACCGATCCGGCCGTCCCCACGTGGCGGGGCGATTCCGGGAGTCTCTACTTCCAGTGGGACTCGTTCAGCGAGCCGTTCGCGGCCCCGAACTTTCCCACGACCCCNCCATTCGACTTTTCGGCCCAGGTCTTCAACTTCGTGGGCGGAGCCCAGATCGTCGACGGGGGGATCTTCAGTCCCGGCGGCCTGAACGTCCATGTCTANGGTGANGGCCGCCCGACCGCGGCNGCGGTGCTCAACGTGACCTACACGTCCTTCGATCCCTCGCCGACGTCGGTGGAGTTCTTCATCGGCGACTTCGGACCCGGCGGCGCCGGTGACTACTTCGACTCGGTCTCCTCCGAGCGGACCTACTCCCAGTTCATCGGCGACGGCCTCTTCCGGGTCACCGACGCCTTCACCTTCGACGTCGCGGACTACGTGGGCGACGGCATGTTCTGGGCCTCCTTCTTCAAGATCGACGGCCCCAACACGCTCGAAGGNGTCTCGATCGACGTGCAGTCGGTGNTTCCCGCNCCCGGNGCCNTCGCCCTGCTCGGNCTCGCCGGACTCGCGGGCCGACGCCGTCGCGACTGACCGTCCGTTCCGATCCTCGTTTGATCCTCCACGACCCGCGCCGTCCTTCGGCGCGGGTCGTTTCGTTCCGGAGGTGCCGCACTCCTGCTAGATTCCCGGGATGACCACGAATCAGCACCATCCGGCCCTCACGGGCATCCTCGAGCGTCTTTCGCTCGCCGACCATCCTGCGATTCTCCCCGCCGAGGCGGGGACGGACCGAGTCGTCAGTCTCAATCCGAGCGACGGCCGCCCGCTGGCCGCGGTCGGTCTGGTCGGAACCGACGCCTACGACGCCGCGGTGGAGCGGGCACGGCTGGTACAGGCCGAATGGCGGATGCTTCCGGCGCCGAAGCGCGGCGAACTCGTNCGNCGCATCGGAAACGCGTTCCGCGAGCATCTCGAGCCGCTCGGCGATCTCGTCACGCTCGAGATGGGCAAGATCCGACCCGAGGGCATCGGCGAGATCCAGGAATGCGTCGACATCGCCGACTTCGCGGTGGGCCTCTCCCGGCAGCTNCACGGGCTCACCATGCACAGCGAACGGCCTTCGCACCGCATGTACGAGCAGTGGCATCCGATCGGGACGATGGGAATCATCACCGCGTTCAACTTCCCCGCCGCGGTGTGGGCCTGGAACGCGATGCTCGCCGCGGTCTGTGGCGATGCCATGATCTGGAAGCCCAGTCTCGTCACGCCGATCACCGCGATCGCGATGACCGAGGTGGCGCATCGCGTGATGCGGGATCAGGACGTCTTCACGCCGAAGCATGGTGATCCGTGCGACGTCTTCAGNCTCGTCATCGGTACCGACGACGAGGTCGGCGAGCCCATGATCGCCGATCGCCGGCTGCCGCTCATCTCGGCCACCGGATCCTGTCGGATGGGGCGTCGCGTCGGTGAAGTCGTGGGCGGACGTCTGGGCCGCAGCCTGCTCGAACTGGGCGGCAACAACGCGATCGTGCTGATGCCCGACGCCGACCTCGAGCTCGCGATCCGTGGCGTGCTCTTCGGTGCGGTCGGCACCGCCGGACAGCGGTGCACCTCGACGCGACGACTGCTCTGTCACGAGTCGATCGTGGACGACGTCGTGGCTCGCCTCCGGAACGCGTACGCCTCGGTGCCCATCGGTGATCCGCTCGCCCACGGAACCCTCATGGGGCCGCTGATCTCCCCCGATTCGGTCGCCGCGATGCGTGCCGCGATCGAACGGGCGGTCGCGGAAGGATGCGAGGTGGTGTGTGGTGGCGTCGAGGGCATCGATCGTCACGCGACCGAAGCCGGGAACTTCGTGGAGCCGACGATCGTCCGGGTGCCGAAGGGCGTGGTGCCGGAAGTCACGAAGGACGAGACCTTCGCNCCGATCCTGTACGTGTTCCCGGTCGAGGATCTCGACGCGGCGATGCGGATCCACAACGACGTCGATCAGGGGCTGTCCTCGGCGATCTTCACCGACAGCGTGCGAAGCGCCGAGCGGTTCCTGTCCCACGCCGGAAGCGACTGCGGCATCGCGAACGTGAACATCGGCACCAGCGGCGCCGAGATCGGCGGCGCCTTCGGTGGCGAGAAGGACACCGGTGGCGGCCGGGAATCGGGTTCGGACGCCTGGCGGGCCTACATGCGACGCCAGACCTGCACGATCAACTGGGGCGACGACCTGCCCCTGGCGCAGGGAATCAGCTTCGGCTGATCCCCCGCGCCGGGGACGGATCGATCATTCGTCGTCCGCGATTTCCGTCGCCACCACGCCGGCGGCGGCCGGTCGCGGGGTGCCGGGATCCACGAAGACGAGGTCGACCTTGCCACCCTCGTCGACGTGGCTGCTGAAGAGCAGGATCCGTCCGCGATAGGGCATCATCCGGAGGTGGGTCGGGGTGACCGGAATGGTCTCCATGACCGTGGACCANCGATCGGTGGCGGGGTCGTAGACCTCGAGACTNGGGTTCGGTTCGAATCCGCCGTCCGCGGTGGGACTGGAGCCACCGGCGAAGTAGAGCCGGCCGTTGAGCGGGATGAGCTGGCCGCTCAACCTCGGGCGGTTCGGCGCGGCGATCTCGGTGAAGCGGCCCGTCTCGAAGTCGAANCGTTCGGCCGAGTCCACGATCTGGAAGTTCTCCCGCATGCCGTTGACGAGGTAGTAGGAGCCGTCGAGGACGGCGCCACCGAAGGCCCGCCGNGGACCGGTCAGGTTGACGCCTTCGTAGGCGAACTCCTCGTCGCCGCGATCGATCGAGGCGGAGACCACCTCGGTGACGTGACGGAATCGATCTTCCTTCGGCCGTCGCGGGTCGTAGTCGAGGCCGCCGAAGACCCAGAGCGTTCCGTCGTGCTCGGCGAATCCGAACTGGCTTCGGGGAACCGGAAGGCTCGGTGCGTCGTCCATCCACGCGTCCTCTTCNCGGTCGTATCGATACCCATCGGTCCAGGTCCGGGCGACTTCGCCGTCGTGGCCGAAGCCGCCGAGGGCGTACATCGCGCCGTTCGATCCCGCGGTCGCGGTCTGGATCGTCTGTCGGCGGTGCGGATACGGCTCGAACGTCTCCCACTCGAGATTGGCGAGTGAAAGCCGGTAGGACTCCTCGAGGAAGTTGTCGGCTTCGAAGTCATGCTGGCCGGTGCTGTTGTTTCCACCGAAGAGGTGGAGCCAGCCGTCGTGCACGAACATCCCCTGGCGGTTCTTCGAGGCGATCGGGGTGGGAATCGTGAGGTGCCGGACCGTGGTCGCCACGCGGTCGTCCTCGAGATCGAGGTGCTCGACATGCGCGGGCCGGACGCCTCGCGAGATGCCGCCGACGAACATCAGGTCGTCTTCCGGGGTGACGGCGATCTGGTGGAAGAACCGGGGGAAGGTGAGGTTTCCGACGTGTCGCCACGCCGATTCGCCGGGGGCCCAGTCGAAGACCTTGCCATCCGCACCCGAGGCGACCACGCGGCCGTCGCGGGTCTCGGCCGCGACGCCGAACGCGACGCCGGGATAGGCGGGCCCCGACGTCCAGCGGCCGGTCTCGAGATCCAGCACGTCGACCGCGTCGCTCATCTTGCGATCCGCGGTGATGCCACCGATCGTGACCAGCTGGTCGTCGACCGCGGTGGTGGCGAGCGCGCGTCGCTTGAACGGCGCCGGCATGCTCGTCCATCCCTCNTCGAGATTCTCGAGATCGAGGACGAGGACGTCCTCGTGCCACGTCTGGGTGTCGGCTTCGTGATCCATGCCCCAGCCACCGGCGACCACGATCCGCGAGCCCGCCATGGCGCTGTCGTGCGAGGAGCGGCGGTGGGGCAGTCGCGGCAACGGATACCAGGACNTGGAGTCGCAGTCGAAGACGAGGACGTCGTCGATCGAATCGAGTGCCTGCGCCTCATCGCGGGAGTTGCGGGCGATCATCCCACCGATCCGGAACACGCGACCGTCNTGGGTCTCGAGCGAACAGCTCTGGATCTTCTCGTCGTGGGGGAGATATTCGACGTGGGACGGATCGAGCATGTTGATCCGCAGGAAGTCGCTGCACTGNGCCTCGCGGAAGTAATCGTGCGGCGGGCCGGTGTAGCCACCGAGCACGTAGATCCAGCCGTCTCCGGTGGCGGCGCCGAAGCTCGTGGTGGGACGTGGCAGGAGGCCCATGGGCTGGGCGACCGGCATCGAGGGATCGTTTGAAATCGACTCGGGCATCTCGAAGTGCTGGCCGCGGGCTTCGCCGGCGGTGGCGAGGGCGAGCAGGCCGCACGAGGCGACGAAGGGGGTCAGGTGCGGGCGGGACATGCGGAACATGCGGGACATGGGCACGGGGATCTTCCTGAATGGATAGGCGAGGGGGCCGCGACGGCGTCGGGCTCGCAGAATCTGNAAATCTACCAAATTGAAATGATTTTGAGACTCAGTCTCAAAACGATTCGCTATATTTCTCCAATGTTGAGACTGAGTCTCAATATCAACAAAGGCGGGTCGCTCGTGACCGGCCCATGGAGCTTGAATCGATGGCCCTCTTGAATCGTCCGCGTTACCGCCCGATCGGACTCGCAGCCNTGNCCACGGCCTGTCTGGCCGGACCGCTCGATGCCCAGTCCTANGACATCACCATGTCGACGACGGCAGACCGCTGGATGTATCCGTTCAACGCCACCCCGGGATATCGACCGGCAGGNTCGACCTTCGGTTACGTCCCGTTTCCGGACGANACGTCCTTCGACAACCGCGACGGGCAGGTGATCGTCGCCTTCGACACCTCCAAGATCGTNCCGCCGGGGCAGGGGGCCGGAAGTTACGACGTCTCGGTCTTCGTGCTCGAGATCACGCTCGCCGGACCGGCCTCCGGTCCCATCGACCTCACCGTGGACGACTGGCGGACCTACCTCCCCGAGGAAGCCGAGAACGCCCTTCCCGACGCCGATCCCGGACGTCCGATCGAACTCTTCGCGGCGGGATTCCGGAACGGCTACGACCGACTTTCCTGGAACGAGGGCGATTTCTTCTCGGATACCGACATCTTCGGCCAGGGCACCCGCAACGTCTTCGCCGCCGAGATCGCGGCGGACGGCTCCCTGTTCGACGCCTCCTCCAGCATCACGGANGACTTCACCGCGACCCCNGTCGCCGTCGCCGCATTCCCCGGTTTCGAGGCCGGCGAGACCCCGCCCGAGGGTGCGGTCGCCACCTTCGAGCTCGACACCGCGGATCCACGGATTCATGGCTGGCTCGGTGAAAGCCTCGACGAGGGACGTCTGGTCTTCTCGGTCACTTCGCTGCTCGGGGCGAGTCAGGGCGACGCCCTCCTCACCCAGTTCTATCTCCGCGAGAACCCGCTCGTCGAAGTCGGTGTCCGCGAGTCGTCCGCGATCGCGTTCACCGTCGACCTCGTCGACGTCTGCAAGGTTCGAGAGGACCTCAACGGCGATTGCATCGTGGATGGCGCGGACCTCGGACTCTTCCTGTCGCGCTGGAACACCGCGGACGAGTCCGCCGACTACGACGGCGACGGCATCGTGAGCGGCAGCGATCTCGGTCGGCTGCTCGCGGCCTTCGGGCTCTGAATCGATCGGACATCACCCCGTCGATCCTCGGCGGCCACGTACCAACACCGGATCTTCATGCTTCCTCGAATTGTCATGACCAGATCCGTCTCCCACTTCTCCCAATGCACAATTCGAACTCAAGGAGTTTGAGCGAATGAGACTCTTCGCAATCATCACCGCCGTTTCGGCGGTCACCGGAATCGCCGCCGCGGATCTCACCAACCCGTTGGTCCCTGAATGGAGAGGCGACGCCGGCACCCTGTATGCCGGATGGGACAGCTTCACCTCCGCCGACGGCGGTGCGAACGCGCCCGAGGCGGGAAGCGGATTCGACGTGTACAACTTCGGGCCCGGCGCCGTCATCGCGAGCTCCGGGAACATCTACGCCGCGGGCGGCCCGCTCGACATCCACATCTATTCGAACGTCGAGATCGCCGCATCCGAAGCCGTTCTGAGCTTCTCGTTTCTCGGAAATCCGATCGACACCTCGGATGTCCGGGCCTTCTTCCTCGGCCAGTACATCGATCCGATCGAAAGCGAGCTCCGTGCGCTCGAGGACTTCGGCGGCTTCGTGAAGGAGACCTGGTCGTTCACCTACGACTTCTCGAACGTCGGTGGCGTCTCCTCGACCGTCGCGTTCTTCTTCGGTTCGGGCGATCTCAACAATTCGAGCCTGGATGCCGTGTCGGTGGACGTCCTCTCCGTGCCCGCGCCGGGCGCGATCGCCCTTCTCGGGATCGCGGGNCTGACTTCGCGTCGACGCCGCGGCTGAGAANCGACGGNTTCCCGGTGAAGATTCTCGGGGAGAGNGAAAGCTGGTCCCGCGACGCGTGAGTGACGCACGCCGACGCGGGGCCGGCCTCTCTCTTCCCGGATGGATCCGCCCCGAGCGAATTCGGACGCAGAAGAAAGCCGGTCCCGCGACGCGTGAGTGACGCATGTCGACGCGGGGCCGGCTTCATTCTTCGGGGGGAAGGACGATCCGTCCGTCCATCCCTCAGGATCAGGAACTGCCTTCCCGCATCCGGTCGAGGCTCTCCGGGAACGGATAGCTCGCNNAGACCCCGGTCGGTGCCACGTCCCAGGCGGTGACCGGCGGATAGAAGTCACCTTCGAATCCNGCCTTGTGCATCGCGTCGAGCACCGACTCGAGGCTCGACTCGTCNCCGTCGTCGTGAGCGANCAGGCGGTTCGAGCGGGCGCCGAGGAACGAGACCGTCGCGACCGGATGCCGGTCACGGCGGCCTTCGAGCATCTTCGAGATGGTTCGGAAGCCTCGGAAGACGTCCTCGAGCGTGAAGTGATCCCGGCCTGCGGGCCGGAGCAGCGCGAGGATCAGAAGCCGATCGAGATCGAACTTCAGGACGTACGGCTCCCGGTCCTCCCGGGCATGCACCGATACCGAGTCGCGGAACATCTTCGCGTAGCTCGTCGCGCTCGCCAGCGTCCACTGGCTGGTCGGAATGAGCTTGAACAGTTCGCCGAGGATGCCCCGGTCGTTGTTCTCGTCGTTGACGCCGCAGATCACGGTGCGATACCGACCGTCGAGGACGTCGTCGAGCAGGTGCTGACCCCACTGGACCCGGATCCGTCGCTGGGCGCGGACCATCCGAGGGTCGCCCGCCGGCAGCATCACCAGCCGCTGGGTCTCCTTGGTCGCTTCGACGAGGCGGTCGCCGTCACCCTTGTAGACGCGGAAGGGGGTGGGGGTGCTCATTCGCCGCCCTTCTTGAGGGCCTCGAGCGCCTTCTTCGCCGCGTCGAGNTCGNCTCTGNAGGGCATCCACGCGGGCCTGGGCGTCCGCGACNATCGCCTTGTCGGCTTCGGCCTTGGTGACGAACGCGATCGACTCGATCATCANCGGCTNGGTGGGCACGTCNCNCATCGGCCGTCCTCNGATCGNGNNGGTGGTGGTGGGAACNCCGGCGATCTTGTCGACCACGTCCATNCCNCCGATCACCTTGNCGAACACCGCNTANCCGGCNCCGTCGCGGGGCTGNTCGAGGAAGTCGTTGTCNGCGAGNTTGATGAAGAACTGNTTGGTCGCCGAGTCCGGCTGGTTGCCGAGGCGGGCCATCGCGAGCGTCGCGCGCTTGTTCTTCTCGCCGTTGGTCCATTCGTTCTTGATGCCGGCCTTCGCGCCGGGCTTCTTGTGCATCGTCTGCGGGTAGGCGCCGTGATGGTCGAAGCCACCGCCCTGCACCATGAATCCGGGGATCACGCGGTGGAAGAGGGTCTTGTCGTAGAAGCCTTCCTTCGCATACGTCTTGAAGTTGGCGACGCTGATCGGGGCCTTCTCGTCGTCGAGTTCGACCACGATGGTTCCGAGCGTGGTCTTGATGGTCGCGTAGCTCGCTTCGGCGACGGGGGAGAGGCCGAGCAGCATGATGAGCAGGAGCGCGGACGTCGAGACGGATCGAAGCATGGTTTTGGAATCCCTTGGGTCACGGTTGAGCCGGCGTGAATCGGTCGCCGAAAGTCGAATGGTACGACGACCAACGCGGGTCGGGAGTTCTTTGTCACCTCGACTTTCGGGATGTCGCGGATCGATCCGGATCGCAAGGCGGAAATCCAGAATTCGACATCCGGGATTTCGGGATTTTTTTCACGAAGTCCCTCTTCGCCGCAGAACCGACCGGAACCGCAGGTCCTACCATCTAGTCCTCTACCCACGCCGGGTCTTGGCCGAGGCACGCGATTTCCAAGCGGGCTCGTCGCCATCCGAGGACAGTCGGAGTCAACGCCAGCGATGCAACCGAACGGCCCGAAAGCGATCACCGAAAGCGATTCGAAGCGTCCGTCGAGGGGCCCGCTGGGTCTCCTTCTGGACCTCTTCTCGAACGTGAAGTTCGGGATCGTGCTGCTCGTGCTCCTGTTCATCTACATGAGCGTCGGGTCCGCCGGACTCGTCTACCCGATCCATCCGAATCTCCTGCACCCGGACGCCTGGACCCACGCCCAGATCCGGCAGTGGCGGGGGCTCGAAATGACCGAGTTCGAATGGTTCCACTGGTGGCCGTTCAACCTGCTGATGGTCCTGCTCTGCGTGAACATGACGGTCACCACGCTGCGGCGGATCCCCTTCAACACGATCAATCTCGGCGTCTGGATGATCCACACCGGGATCATCATGCTCTCGCTCGCGAGCGTCTACTACTTCGCGACGAAGATCGAAGGAGACGCCCCCGTCGCCCGCCGGGCGATCACCATCGCCCTCGTCGAGAACGGCGACGGCAGAGGCGTGGTCGACCGGACGAAGATCCTGGCGATGCCCGGGAACGTCGCGACGGTGGGGGTGGGCGAAGCGACCTACGACATCAGCGTCCAGAGCATCGATCCGTCCTGGGAACTGCTCTCGGGCGACGACGCCGGCGCCCGGGCCTTCAGCGTCAACCTGCTGGTCCAGCGCGGTGACGGCGAGCGGTTCATTCGGCAGGCGATCGCGGGTTATCCCGAGTACACCGAGGATCTCGTCTTCTCCAACGATCCGCAGCAGCCGTTCCAGCGGAACGTGAAGGTGAACGGCGAGCGGCTCTTCGATCCCGACCTGCTCGTCGGTCTCGAGTTCGCGCCCACCGATCATCTCTTCCTCGCCAACAATCTCTCCAAGAGCTGGGCGCTCTATCTCCGGGAGGTCGGTGACGACCGCTGGGTGGAACGGCCGATCGACGGGGACTTCCTCTACAACGACTATGTCGCCGACCGCGACTGGATCTGGACCGAATCCACGATGGACCCGGTCCCGATCGATCCCATCGACGTCTCGATCCCGGCGGTCGCCGCCGACGATCCGGCGCCCGACCTCGTCCTCGCGGCGACCGGCTACCTGCGCTACGCGGTGATGCGGTCCCGCGCCGCGAGAGGCGGTCCCGACGCCCCGCTCAATCCGACCGCGTGGATCACGATCAGCGCGCCCTCGATGGATCGCTCCACCGACTACGTGCTCGAGGCGTTCGACCCCGAGCGAAGCGTGGCCGACGGCGGCCTCATGGTCTTCCGGGCGATCGAGTCGGAGTCCGATCTCGAAGAAGTCGAGTCGAACCCCATGCTGCGGGTCGAGATCCCGGAGATCGGCTTCATGGTCGAACGTCCGATCTCCGAGATCTTCTCGGGCGAGGCGGATCCGATGATCAACCGCATCGGCGACACCGGCTATGGCTACCGGGTGCTCGGCATCCAGGACGATCTCGCGATCGGCAGCGAGACGGTTTCGGTCGCGATCATCGAGCTCACCACGCCGAAGGGGATCTTCCGCCGGTGGGTGTTCGACGATCCCGCGCTCACCCGCGACGTGATCGACGGGGCGCCGATGGATCGCGGCGACAACCACGCCGGCCCGATCCTCGGCGACGAATCGATCCGGATGTTCTACCGACCCGGCACCGGAGGCGCCCTGCTGACCCTGCTCGCCGGTCCCGAACCTGGGCGACTCCGGCTCGCCAGCACCATCGGAGTCGACGAACCCGAGATCTTCGAGATCACGCCCGGCTCGGTGGTTCCCATCCCCGGCGGCCTCGAACTCGCCGTCACGCGGTACGAACCGCGAGCGGTCTTCGAACGAAAGCCCTTCATCGTGCCGCCGATGCAGCGTGCGAAGGATGCGAAGGAGTTCTTCGCCCGGCTCCGACTCGACGTCCCCGGGGCCGATGATTCGACCTGGCTTCGGTACCACACGTATCCGTTCGACGGTCCCGAGTGGGTCCTGCGGCGACACGTCTACGAACCCGACGTCATCCGACTCGCGGACGGCCGGCTGATCGAGGTCCTCTTCAGTCGCCGTCGGGTCGAACTGCCCACCGAGGTCTCGCTCGAGGAGTTCATCCTCACTTCGCACATCGGCGACTTCGACGGGGACTCCGCGAACATCCGGAACTACACCAGCATGCTTCGCTTCCGCGATCCGGGCGAGACCGCCTGGAGCGAACCGAGTCCGGTGAGCGTGAACGCGCCGGTCGAACACGACGGCATGTGGTTCTTCCAGGCCCAGTGGGATCCGCCCGACCAGCCCCGGTTCCAGGGCGACGTCGCGAGCGCGGGTCTGAACTACACCGTGCTGGGCGTGGGCAACCGGAACGGGGTGTACCTGCAGCTGCTCGGCTGCATCATCGCGGTGGCCGGAATGATCTACGCCTTCTACGTGAAACCCATCCTCAAGCAGCGACGTCGGGAAGCGGTGTATGCCCGCGCCAAGGCGTCGTCGAACGCGGAGGTGACCGCATGAGCGGCATCGAACGACGGGTGTCCGGGATCCTCGCGGTCCTGCTGCTGCTCCTTCTCAACCTCGCGCCGGCGCACGCCGCCGACGAGGCCGAGGACTGGGCGATGTCGGTCGACCTCGAACCACTCGGGGCGATGGCGGTCCAGGTGCAGGGGCGGATCAAGAGTTTCGGCTCCCACGCGAACACCGTCATGGATTCGGTGAGCGGGCCCCGGCTGGTCGCCGGCCGGTCGCCGAGCTTCACGTACCTCGACATGCTCTTTCGCCCCGACGCGTATCGCGACGCGGATTGCATCTACATCAAGAACAAGCTCGTCCGCAACACGCTGGCGGGGGCGATCGAGGGGACGGATCCCGAGCTCGCACCGCGGATGGAGATCTTCCGGAAGACCGGGCTGATCTCCCCCGAACTGCTCGATCGACCCGAGGTCGGTCCGATCCTGAAGCGGATGGAGTCGGACCTGATCCGGACCGCGAAGCAGGTCGATGCGATCAACGCCGCCCGGACCGTCATGTCCCCGGCCTTCCTGCTCGACCGTCTCCGGGTGATCCCGCACGGCGAGGACCAGTCGGACGCCCCGTGGCACGGTCTCGCGGAGATCATGTTCCTTCCCGGGAACGCCACCGGCATCGATCCCGAGCTCGCGGGTCTCCCCGAGCAGGAACCGATCGCGGGCATCGACCCCGAACTCCAGCGTCGGGCGGCGACCGCGTGGCGTGAACTCGTGAACGCATGGACCGCGGAGGACGCCGCGGGCGTCGAGGTCGCGTCGCTGACGCTTTCCGAGACCGCCCGCGAGATGAATCCCGAGGCGTATCCGCCGGCCACGCGACTCGCGTGGGAGAACTGGTACTTCGAGGCCGACCAGCTCACCCGGGGCTGGCTGATCTACATGGCGTCGATCGTCTTCCTGCTCCTCGGCGTGGTCTATCGATGGCGATGGGCGATGACCACGGGCATGGTGGTCTTCCTCGGCGCCTTCGGCCTCCAGACCTTCGCGGTCGGGCTCCGATGGTGGATCAGCGGCCGTTGGCCGAACTCGAACATGTTCGAAGCGGTGACCACCGCCAGCTGGTTCGGGGTGCTCTGCGCCGTGCTGCTCGAGATCGCGTGGCTTCGCCGGACCTCCTTCCGCGGCCTGCTGCCGCTCGGGGCCGGGGTCACCGCGATGGTCGCGCTGATGACGGCGCACTTCCTCCCCGTCTACCTGAACCCGAACATCTCGAACATGATGCCGGTGCTGCACGACGTGTGGCTCTACATCCACACCAACGTCATCATCTTCAGCTACGCCCTGATCTTCATGGCCGCGGTCACCGCGACGTTGTACCTCGCGTACCGGCTCTTCGGCGGCCGGGCGGTCTACGCCCGGGCCGGCGGGGCGGGCGCCCTGGTGCTGGCCGGTCCCGACGGGCACACCCTCGCCGACCTCGAGGAGACGCCCGACGCCGCGCGACGGCGGGACCGGTTCGGGGAGATCCTCGACGGGAGCACCATGCTCCTGATGGAGATCAGCTTCGTGCTGCTCTGGGCGGGCATCGTGATGGGCGCGATCTGGGCCGATCACTCCTGGGGCCGTCCCTGGGGCTGGGATCCGAAGGAGGTCTTCGCGCTGAACACCTTCGTGATCTTCGCGATCCTCGTCCACGTCCGACTGAAGGCCCGCGACAAGGGGCTCTGGACCGCGATTCTCGCGGTGATCGGCTGTGGCGTGATGCTCTTCAACTGGATCGTGATCAACTTCATCATCTCCGGACTGCACTCCTACGCATGAACGAACAAGACGAACGATCGACCGAGGTGGAGGCGATCCTCGACCGCGTGGAGAAGCGGGTCGTCGCGCAGGTTGCGCGGGACAACGACCTGCTCGGTCCGCTCGACGAGGCCGAGATCAAGGCCCGGGTCAAGGCGATGCCGTCGGGCATCCGAGGCCCGATGGTCTTTGCGCTCGCGGGTCTGCCGTCACTTCGGCGGGTCTGGGCCGATCACGATCGAACCGGGATCGGCGAGGCCTACGCGCGGATGATCCTCCGCTCGATCGCCTGCTTCCTCGGCAGCGAGGATCTCTCCGAACTCGTGGGGATCGGTCGGGTCTTCGGCGAGTCGGAGGCGATGCTCGCCTGCGTGCTCGAGGTCACCGACCGCTGACCCCGGCGACGCCGATTCGCGGGCGTCCGGCGTCTTCGATCAACCGATGATGCGACGTTCCGCCTCGTCGACGAACTGGGCGAGGTAGAGATCCCGGTACCGTCCGCCCGCCGCCATCAACTCGTCGTGGCTTCCGCGTTCGACGATCCTGCCCTGATCGAGCAGCAGGATCAGGTCGGCCCGTCGGATCGTGGACAGCCGGTGTGCGATCACCACCGCGATCCGATCCCGGAGGATCTCCTCGACGGCGTTCTGGATCGTCGCCTCGGTCTCCGCGTCGACCGACGACGTGGCCTCGTCCATGATGAAGAGCTGCGGGTCCGCGAGGAACGCCCGGGCGAGCGAAACCAGTTGTCGCTGGCCCTGCGAGAGGTTGCCGCCGCCCTCACCGACTTCGAAGTCGAGGCCGCCCTCCAGGGCTTCGACGAAGTCGAGGGCGCGAACCCGCTCGAGGGCGGCGCGGATCGCGTCGTCGTCCGCGTCGAGCCGTCCGTAGCCGACGTTGTCGCGGATCGTCCCGGAGAAGAGGTGGGGGACCTGCTGGACCACGCCGAACTGCGACTGCCACCAGTCGAGTCCGCGTTCCCGGTAGTCGACGCCGTCGACGACGATCCGCCCGTCGGACGGCTCGTACCAGCGGGCGAGCAGGCCGGCGATCGTGGTCTTGCCGCTGCCGGTCGCGCCGACCAGCGCGAGCGTGGTCCCGCGGGAAAGCTCGAACGAGACGTCGTCGAGCACGCGTTCGCCCTCGACGTAGGCATGACCGACGCCTTCGAACCGGATCGTCTCGACGACCGCCCGGCCGCCGTCGGCCGCCACGCCTTCGGGCGGATCCGCGGGTGTCGCGTCGATTCTCGCCGCGACCTCCGGTGAATCGCGGATCGCCGGCGTCTCCTCGATCAATTCCTGCACCCGTTCCGCGGCGGCCTGCGCACTCTGGAGGTCGACGAATCGCTGGGCGAGTTCCTGAATGGGCTGCGAGAAGAGCATCGCGTACTGCATGAACGCGATGAGCAGTCCGAGCGTGAGGCCGGTCTCCTCCCGCACCTGGACGCCGCCGGCCCAGAGCGCGATCCCGACGCCGATCGATCCCATGCTCATGACCACCGGAAGGTAGACCGCGGACTGGAGGGCGTTGCGAACGGTCCAGGCCCGCATGTCCTCGGAGACGACCTGGAATTCGCCGGCGGCGGTCTCCTCGCGGGCGAGCATCCGGGTGGTCCGCACCCCCGCGATCGTCTCGTTGTAGGACGCGGTGATCCGGGAGTTCGCGGCGCGGATGCGTCGACTCGATTCCAGCATCCGTCGCTTGAACCACCACGTGGCGATCGCCATCGGCGGCACGATGATCGAGACCGCGAATCCGAGCTGGGGATCGACCAGCATCATCGCGGTGAAGATCCCGACCAGCATCGTG
>NYVS01000149.1 GCA_002684755.1 Phycisphaerae bacterium | reverse complement strand
TCCTGATCGACCTGCCGCAGGGGCCGCTCGGTGGATTCGGCTTCCTGCTTCTGACCGTCGTCGGCGGCGTGATCGCGACCGGATTCCTGGCGCATCCACCTTCGTCGATGGTGGTGGAACACGTTGACACCACACCAACGCCCGGATCGGCCGCCTGCCGGCCGGGACTGCTGGGCCGCATTCGTGACGGGTCCGGAAGCGAGCGTCTCAAGATCTTCACCGACGGGGTCTTCGCGGTCGCATTGACCATCATGGCCCTTCGTCTTACGCCCACCCAACGACCACTGACGACCGGCTCGGACCTTCTGGCGATGCTCTCCGCGAACTCCCCCGCCCTGGTCGCCTACTTCATCAGTTTCTACGTCATCACCCAGCAGTGGATACGGCACGTCCACCTCTTCGATCGCGACATCGTCGTCGACACGAGAATCCTCTGGCTCAACCTCGTCCTCCTGATGCTCGTCGCGTTCATGCCCTTCGCGACCGAACTCATCGCCCAGCCGGGCGGAAGGACGGCCGTTCTGCTCTACCTCGCGATCCTCACCGGCGCAACGGCCACCGAGACCGCGCTGGCGATCGACACCAGGCGGCTCGATCGAATCATGGGCGTCGCCGACGAACCGGCCCGGGTCAGGCGTCGACGGGTCGAGTCGTGCTTGAGCATGGGGATCCTCGCCATCGCGCTGATGCTCGCCGCCACGGCGCCGGCCCCCGAAGCGGGCCTGTACGCCCTGCTCCTCTTCACGATCATGGACCCCGTCTGCCGACGCGTCGCGCCCCTCCCTCCTCGCTCCACCGTCGCATCCAAAGCGCCGCCACCATCGATGTGATGAAGAACGCCGCACCCGTGACAGGTGCGGCGTTCGGTGTTTCGATCGAAGCGTCGTCGCCGGTTCGGAGCAATGTCTCGCCAGCCAGGACCGGGCCGACGATTGGAACACGTTCCAATTCCCGGGCCGTCGACGCGGACGCCGCGTTTCACCGGACCGCGGACGATCGCGCCGTGCATGGAGGGGTGACGCTTCGATCCACCACCTAGACTCGACGGACTCGCCACCATCCATCGAGACGCGTCGTCGACACGTACCTGTCGTTCGACGCCACCGGCCCCGACTCAGGACGCATGATGAATCGAAACACGCTCCTCACCCACCTGACCCTCCTCCTCGCGATCCTCGGTGGGACGTCGTCACTCGCGCATGCGGAGCGTGATCGACCCGTCATCGACGACTCGCTGGGGTTCAAGCGACTGCTGAGCGACCGGGGCACGCTGCTCCGCGGCGTGAGTCTCTCGTGGGACGGTGGCGATCCCTACGGAAGCCAGCAGAAGTTCATGCCCTCGCAGGCCTCGCTCGATGCGCTCGCCCGGGACTACGGCTACAACACCGTTCATCTCTACCTCGAAGGCGATTCCTCCGGAAACACCGACCCCGTCGGCTACAACGTCGAGGACTGCGACATCCTGGTGGACCGATGCGCGAAGGCCGGCCTCTACCTGATCATCACCATCGGCTGCAACGGCGAGAACGGCGCGATCCACTCGATGGANTTCATCCAGGACTTCTGGAAGTTCTACGGTCCCCGCTACAAGGACCGGACCCACGTCATCTACGAGGCCAAGAACGAGCCCGTCCACTTCACCGCCGCCCACTGGCGCCCCGAGGACTGGGACGATCAGATGTCGATGTACCGGACGATCCGGAAGGCGGCGCCGGAGACCATGGTCCTCCTGTTCTCCTACATGGGGTTCCGATACGAAGGCGCCGTGGCGGACGCGATCCGAAACGTGACCNCTCGTGGCGTCGACTGGAACAACGCGGCCGTCGCGTGGCACGGATACGAGACTCGCCAGGGAATCGAGGCGTGCCTGGACCTGCTCAGACGCACGCCCGGATTCCCGGCGACCCTCTGCACCGAGTTCTGGCCGGGAGACACGGTTCCGGATCCGAGCATCGAGGACGACGAGTCCTACAACGCGGCGTTCGAAGCGCACCACACCGGCTGGCTCCAGTTCCAGTGGCTGGCCGCCAACGACGCCGAACTGCCCGGCCTCGCCTACCGCCTCGAACGCGCGGGCGTGNNCTGGACGCCCGATCATCCCGATGCACGCTGGCCGNCGAGCGGCAGCCCGCGCATTCCCGCGGACGGTGCGCCNGTCGCGATCTTCGATCGCGGCCGTGAGCGCTTCGTCTCCGCCCCCGGCGGCGGCGATCTCACCGCGACGATCACGCGGTACACCGGTGATGACGACGATCGTTTCACGCTCGAACGCGTCGGACCGGGCCTCGTCGCCTTCAAGGCGAGCAACGGGGCGTACGTCTCGGCCGCCTGCGAGACCGACGCCCTCACCCCGATCGCGACGGACGTCGGACCGCGGGAGACGTTCCGCTGGATCGAGCGGCCGAACGGCGACGTCGTGCTCCGTTCGGTCGGCGGCGGTGGACACCTCGTCCGCAGCGTCACGCGGGAACTCGCGGGCGGAATCACCCTCGAGATCCTCGTCGCCGACGCGGACCATGCGGGCGTCGCCGAGACCAACTACGTGATNCTCGACGGTCGAACGCCGCAGGTGGCACCGGCGGCCCCGGCCTCGGCCACGGAAACCACGCCGGCACCGGGCCCCTTCGACGGCCGACCCCATGCCATTCCCGGCACGATCCAGTTCGTCGACTTCGACCACGGCGGCGAAGGCGTCGCGTATCACGACTCGGCGCCGGACAACATCGACGGCTTCCATCGACCCCGCGAAGGCGTCGACATCCAGGCNAGTTCGGAAGGCGGNTCGGTCGTCGCATGGATCGAGGACGGCGAATGGCTCCGCTTCACCGTCGACGTCGAGCGGGCCGGTCGATACCGACTCGACGTGCGACACGCCGGCGGCGAGGGGACACTCAGGATCGAGTTCGACGATCGCGACGTGACCGGCGACCTTCGCACCACCTCCACCGCCAACTGGCAGGACTGGACCGACTCCTCCGTGGTGGTCGAACTCGACGCGGGCGTGCAGGAGATGCACGCGCGTCTGGGCGCCGGCTACAACCTGCGGAGTGCGACGTTCACGAAGATCGACGACTGAATCCGCCCGTTCGTTCCCATCGCCCGTCGCGTTCCGCCCGGATCACGGTTCGCCGACTGACGTTTTCGACGACACCGTCAGAAGACGCCGGGCCAGATCGATGGATTCCNCTGACGATTCTTCCGGCACTGTCAGCATGTGTCGGGAACGACGAAAAACCCCTGAAAATGAAGTGTTTTTGCGGCTCAAGGAAGCCGNCCCGCTTGTGGCGATGGTCGATCTCGATCTATCCTCCGCTCGTTCGAATCACCCTGTCGCCCACGCGGAGAAGATCATGCCCATCCCGGTGAATCATCGAAACCACGCACGTTCCACAGGCCGTTTTCGCACGGCGCTCGCCATCGGCGTCGTCATGCTTCCCGCGGCCCTCGCGACCGCGTCGAACACCCACGCCACCGAGCCGAGTCATGCCACGGACGCTCGCCCCAACGTGGTGGTGATGCTGGCGGACAACCTCGGCTACGGCGACCTCGGTTGCTACGGAAGCGGCGGCATCGTACGCGGCATGCCCACGCCCAACATCGACGGGCTCGCCGCCGATGGACTGATGCTCACGCAGTTCTTCGTCGAGCCGGGCTGCACGCCCACCCGGGCCGCGCTCATGACCGGTCGCCACAGCGTCCGCGCCGGACTCGGAAGCATCATCGTCGCTGGCACGCCGAGCTCGCTGCAAGCCGATGAGTTCACGATGGCCGAGCTCTTCAAGAAGAACGGTTACGCGACCGGCATGGTCGGCAAGTGGCACCTCGGCCAGGAGACCCAGAGCCTTCCGATCAACCAGGGCTTCGACACCTACAAGGTCGGCATCCTCGAAACGACCGACGGGACCATGTATCCGGAGTCCATGCGGCGGACCGGNATGGACGAGGAAGCGATCCTCCGGACCCGCCCCTACATCTGGGAGTCCGATGGCGAGGGCGAACTTCGAAAGGTCCGCCCCTACGACCTCGCCTACCGCGACCNGGTGGAAGGNGACATCGCCGGCGCGGCGGTCGAGTTCATCGACGATCACGCGTCGAAGAAGGAACCCTTCTTCCTCTACGTCGGGNGGTCGCACGTCCACTATCCCGCCGGCGCGGCTGAGACGTTTCAGGGACGTTCACCCGCCGGCCCCTACGGCGACATGCTGATGGAGCACGATCACCGGGTCGGGGAGATCCTCGACGCGGTCGATGCCGCCGGNATTCGCGAGAACACCGTGGTCGTGTATCTCTCGGACAACGGCCCCGTCCAGTTCCAGGCGTCGAACGACGACTTCTCCGGCAGTTCCCCCGGTCCTTTCCGGGGCGAGTGCGGGGATGTGCTCGAGGGCTCGCTCCGGGTTCCCGGCATGATCCGCTGGCCCGGACGCGTCCCGGTCCGCAAGAGCAACGAGATGGTCGCGATCCACGACTTCCTTCCGACCTTCGCGAGCCTGCTCGGGGACGAACTCCCCACCGAACGGCCGATCGACGGCCGAGATCAGCTCGACTTCTTCAAGGGCGAGCAGGAGAAGTCCGCCCGGGAGGACNTCATCTCCTTCATCGACGGCGAGATCGCCGCGGTCCGCTGGCGAAACTGGCGGATCTATCCGAAGCAGATCATCGAGTCGTCGGGCAATCCCTCCGCCCTCGGCGTGCTCTCGCAGCGGGCCGAGGGGACCGGATATCCGGCCCTCTTCAACATCGCCCGCGATCCNCGGGAGCGGTGCAACGTCGTCGGTACCGACGCGTGGGTCCTCGGCGCGTACATGAAGATCGTCGGTCGGTATCTCGAGAGTCAGAAGGCCCACCCGAATCCGGCGCCGTTCAGCATGACGAAGTTCCCCACGGGCGTCGCGAAGTAAGCTGCGTCCGGAGACCATGAACCGCATGCCCACACCGGACCGACTCCCAACCGCTGGCCTCCCGAACGGCTCCGGTCCAGTCGCGGTCGCGGTGACGGCATGCCTCGCGTGTTGCTTCCTCCTCGCCGCCGGGTGCGCCCCGGCGGCGGTCGAGGCGATCGGCACGGACGACCCCACCCCCACCACGATGCGGGTGGCGACCTACAACATCCGCCACGGTCGAGGCGTCGACGACGTCCTCGACCTCGATCGCACCGCTCGGGCGATCGCGGCCCTCGACGCCGACATCGTCGCCCTGCAGGAGGTCGACGAGCAGGTCGAGCGGAGCGGCGGCGTCGACGAGGCGGCCACCCTCGGCCGGGCGCTCGGCATGCACCACGCCTTCGGCTCGTTCATGGACTACGACGGCGGGCGATACGGCCTCGCGATCCTCTCCCGCTGGCCGATCGGGTCGGCGACGACGTGGCGACTTCCGACCGGCAACGAGCCCCGGGTCGCGCTGGCGATCGACGTCGATCCGCCCGGGATCGGCCCGTGCACGATCGTCGATGTGCACTTCGACTGGGTGAAGGACGACGGATTCCGATTCGCCCAGGCGGAAGCCGTCGCCGAACGCCTCGCGACCCTGAACCGTCCCTGGATCCTGCTGGGCGACTTCAACGACACGCCCGGAACCCGCACCCGCCGNCTGCTCGGCGGACTCGGGGTCGAAGGACGCGGTCCCGACGACGGCTCGAACACCTGGCCGGCAACCGGACCGAAGGTGGACATCGATACCATCATCGCCGGGCCCGCGACGACGTGGGCACCCTTCGACAAACGAGTCGGCGTCGAGGCGATCGCGTCGGATCATCGCCCCGTGGTTGCTGAATTCGCGGGCCCGCGTCGCCCCTGACGGCGGCACCNCCGATCCGCGATACTCTCGGGATGCCTGACGAGACCTNCACGACGTCGCCCACCCCGCCTGCGGTTTCACTCGCCGATCTCCTCCTGTCCTCGCTCGCGATCGTCGCGTTCGCCCTGGCCCTCCTCCAACTGTCCGGAATCCTGTCCGCCAGCGACGAGATGCCGCGCCTGCTGGACCTGATCGATCTCGCGATCTGTGGGTTCTTCCTGCTCGACTTCCTGCGTTCGCTCGTGCGGGCACCGGACAAATGGCACTATCTCCGCACCTGGGGTTGGTTCGACCTCCTGAGTTCGATTCCGATCATCCTCGTCCCCGGTTCGACGATGACCTACAGCCCGGTCGTCCTGCGCCTCGCCCGCCTCGTCCGGGTTCTTCGCGCCATCCGATCGGTNCGAATGATCGTGCGGATCGCACGGCACGATCGTTCGGGTGCGGTGCTCACCGGGATCCTGCTGTTCAGCGTCGTGATCTCGGTGGGCAGTTGCATCGGCGTCCTCTGGGCGGAGACGCGACCGGACCTGCCACCCGAGGTCAAGCAGAAGGTCACGCTGGACTCCGCGAACGAGATCCTCTGGTGGGCGGTGGTGACCTGTTCGACGGTCGGCTACGGCGACGCGTCCCCGGTGACCAGCGCCGGACGCCTCTTCGCGGTGGGACTCATGCTGGTCGGCATCGGCGCCTTCGCGACGGTGACCAGCACGCTCGGCATCCTGATCGGCCGCCTGCGGGATTCCGGGGCCAGCTCGCACGAGGTCACCCACGAACGACTGGCGAGCATGGAGCGTCAGCTCCGCCAGATCGCGGATCGCCTTCCCCACGAATCAAGATCCAGCGCGCGGCGGACGAACCACACGAACGACGAGCGCCAGACGCGAGAACACGAAGATTGATCCCGAGGCACCGGACGCCACCCCTCAGCAGGCGTGACAGGTCCGATTNGGTGAAACCGTGGTGTTGAAGCTTTGCATGCCCGGATCGCACCCGCCCGCCGCGTGCTGGAGATCCTCGTCCGAGAGCTGCTCGTGACCAAGCGGCGCCGCCGGCATGGTGATGTGGACGCGATCGGTCTCGTTCTCGACGACCTTGACGGCGACGCCCTCGGGCACCGGCATTCCGTATTCGGCGAGGACCACGGTCGGCTCGCGCAGGAAGCGGGCCTTCAACGCTTCGTCCTTCCAGCAGTCCGCGAACAACGTGGCGAGTCGGTTCTTTTCTTCGGTCATGGAGGCGTCCTTTTCATCAAGCGTGGCGACGGGCGTCGGAATCACGATGGTCCGGCACGTTCGACGTGGAATCTCGAACGTTCGGCGGGAACGATCGTACCCGGCTCGGGTCGGTCCTCACGACACCCAACCTCGATGCCGGAGCTCACCCGAGGAAGAAACCGTCCAGCACCAGTCGGGCCCGACCCGCGACGCGGACGATGCCCTCGTCGGCGGTGGTCGCGTCCACCCGGACCCTTCCCCCCCGCGGGCCNCCCTGCCAGGTCAGGAACGTCGGCCCGAGGTCNTCACGCCAGAGGAGTCCGAGGCTCGCGTGCAGCGAGCCGGTGACCGGGTCCTCGTCGACCGAGACGTTCGGCGCGAAGTAACGGCTGACCACCGAGGCGCCGTCCGGACGATCGCGGGCCAGCGCGGTCACCGCGATCCCGCGGGCCTTCACCTCACCGAGCAGGCGCATGTCGGGCGTCATTTCTTCGATCACCCCGGGGTCATCGAGCACCAGCACGAGATCGTCCTCCAGCGTGCGAACGACCCGGACCGGCTCGATGCCGAGCCCCTCGAAGAGGCGTCGATCCGGTGATGCGACCTCCTCCAGCGGCGAGGCGGGAAGTCCCACGGACTCGTACCCGTCGGTGCGGACCGCCACGAGGTCGCCGCGGTGCCGGGTGCGAAAGACGATGGGGTCGGTGGCGTCGGCGAGCCCCTTCTCCCGCAGGGTGTGCGCGGACGCGATCGTCGCGTGACCGCAGAGTTCGACCTCCTCGCCGGGGGTGAACCACCGGAGCATCCAGCCCGCCGCCGATTCCGGATCCTCGATCGGCGCGACGAACGCGGTCTCCGAGAGGTTCATCTCCGAGGCGATGTCGAGAAAACGCGATTCGCCCCCGGGTGCGTCGCACCCGCCGGGGGGCAGGATGCAGACCGCGGCGGGGTTTCCGGTGAATGCGTCGTCCGTGACGAACGCATCGACGATGGTGATCGGAATGGAC
>NYVS01000030.1 GCA_002684755.1 Phycisphaerae bacterium | reverse complement strand
CGAGGACTTCGCCGGTCAACTCCGATTCCTCCAGCAGCGATACCTCGAGTCCTCGATCGAGGTGGGCCCGGATTCACCCGCGACCAACGGTGTCCGGCGGCGTATCGCGCAGAACGCCGCCGCCCTGCTCTCACCGCTGCTCTGATCGCAACGCCGGTTCCGGACTCGATGAACGGGTCCGATCGGCGGGCGGCGCGGAACGACTCGACCTGGATTCAATCGCGATCCGGGGACCTGTGCGAGGCGAGCACCGACTCGAGGGCCGCGATCGCCTCCCGGATCTCGCGTCGATCCGAACGATCGACCTCGCCGTCGCTCAGCGCGGCGATCGCCTCTGCGCACTCCTTCACCGCATTCACCACCGCCACCTTCTCGTCGAGCCGGCGGACGAAGTGTCCGCCCATCTCGCCGCAGAGGAAGTCGATCGCGGCATCCCCCGCCTCGATCTCCGCCGACTGGAGCGAACGAAGGAGCCGCTCGAGCGGGTTCGGTTGCACGCCGTTGAGGATGCGATTCACCTGCCGGGTCGAAAGGTCCATCGACGTCGCGAACCGCTTCACGCCGACGCTCTCGACGAGCGCGGCGAACCGATCGCGGCATTCGACTCGGAACGGTTCGTCATCGCTGCGGCTCATTCGACGTTCCTTTCGATGCTGACACGGGTCCCGGGCTCCACGTCGACGGTGCGGACGACGCCGTCGGGCCATCGAACCTCGACGGTCAGCGGGCCGCCCGAGGCCGCCGCCCCGAGCCCGAAGTGCGCCTCGGGACTCGCGGTCGACTGGAACGGCCCACCGCCTCGGATCCAACGCCTTTGAACGCGGTCCCCGTCCCGGAGCACGACCTCCGCCCCGGTGGCGGGCACGGGTCGGACGACCACCCAGTCGTCGGTGCGGTCGTGGAGATTCTCGAGGAGACGCAGCGGCCCGTTGAGTTCGACCACCACCACGTCGACGTCCCCGTCGAGATCCAGGTCCGCGAAGACCGCGGCCCGATCGCGATGCGGTTCACGCAGCCATGGATTGGCGTCCACCATCGCCGCGGACTCCGGCGCCCCCGGGTCGACGTACTCGAAACGCTCCTCGTCGCGTCGCCAGAGTCCCGGCGCCTGGGCGTAGGCGCTGTCCATCGTCTCGACCGAGGCCTGCGGGTAGACATGACCGTTGAACACCAGCACGTCCTCGTCGCCGTCGTGATCGAAGTCGACGAATTCGGTCGCCCATCCGAGCTGGGGACGGGAACCGGCCGCGATGCCGAGCCGGCGGGTCCGGTCGTCGAAGAAACCCGCCCGGTTCACGTGCAGGGTGTTGGTGTCGCTCGAGAAGTTCGTGGAGAAGACGTCGGGCGTCGCGTCGCCGTCGACGTCCGCCACCGCCATGCCCATGGTCGCCTGCGCGTCGCCCTCTCCGTTGGTCGCGGCGCCGGTGCGGACGCCGATCTCCTCGAACCGCCAGTCGCCGAGATTCCGGTGGAACTGGTTGCCCTGACTGTCGTTNCCCACCAGAACGTCCTGCAATCCGTCNCCGTCGAAGTCCAGAATGACCAGNTTGAGCCCGTACCGAGGGTCTCCCTCGATGTCGCGACGTTCGAATCGATCGCCCATGTTCTCGTACCAGCGGTCGCGTCGTGGCGGGAGCCCGCGGGGTCCCGCGAGGACCTCGATGCCTCGGAAGGTGGAGGTGATCGCCGGTTCCGCGGGATCGAAGTCGAGGTATTCCACCGCGACGAGATCGAGGTCGCCGTCACCGTCGAGATCACCGAGACCGGGCGAGGTCGTCCAACCGGAGGCGTCGTCGAGTCCCCATGCGTCGGTGGCGTCGCGGAAGCCGCCCTCCCCGTCGTTGAGCCAGAGCCGATCGACGCCGAGGGTCCCCACCACGAGGTCGTCCAGCCCGTCGCCGTCGACGTCGCCCGTCGCGACGCCGAAGCTCCAGGCCCGATGGGCTTCGAGTCCGCTCTCCGGGGTCGCATCCTCGAATCGCAGCGTCCCCGTCTCCACGGCGAGGTTGCGCAGCAAGCGGGCACCGGGCCCGTTCGCCGGCGCGTCGAGCGTCGCNCCGTTCGGCACCAGGAGATCGAGGTCGCCGTCCGCGTCGAAATCGACGAGNCCGATGCCGCCCCCCTTCACCTCCAGGATCCGGGTCGAGGGATCCGTTCCACTCGTCGTTCGAATCGCCGCGAGCCCGCTCGCCTCGGAGGCGTCGCGCAACCGGATCCCGTCGACGTCGGCGGGCTCGGACTCGGGCGTCGTCACCGCCTCGGTCGGGCCCGGACCGCGGTCACAACCGGGCGACGACACCAGCGACAGCACGAGGATCGCGAAGCTCGATCGCACGCGGAGGNTCGAGGAGAANTNGGTCATCCGTCGCCTTGCTCCGATCCCGCGTCGTCGACGAANGCGCCCACGCGGAGGCGGGCGTTCCGGGCNTCGTTCCTCGCGCGTTCCGCCTTCACGGAATCACCCGCGCGATCGAGGGCCCGTGCGAGTTTCTCCCAACCCTCGTAATGATCGGCGTACTGGATCACGCCCTTGTGATAGGCGGCTCGCGCCTCTTCGGTGCGGTCGGTCTCCCACCAGGTGTCTCCGAGTCGGATCCAGGCCTTCGCCAGATCGCGGAGCCGATCAGGGCGGCCGTCGTTGAGTTCGATCGCTCGTTCGAACGACGGTCGCGCNGCCTCCGGGTCACCGGCCTCGAGCCNNGACACCCCCAGACCGAAATGGGAGTCCGCTTCTTCGGGCGAGACCTCGAGATGGTCTTCGAAGGCTTCGGCCGCCTCACCCGGACGGCCGAGGTAGAAGAGACACCACCCTCGNAAATGCCCGGCATGGCGACGCTCGGGAAANGGGACCGGNGAANCACACGCTTCATCAAGCGCCTCGAGTCCGGCGGCGTATCGCTTCTGCTTCTGCCTCGCCACGCCGAGCAGGAATCGGGCTCGGGCATCCTCCGGGTTCGATTCGAGCCGGGCGAGGGCCGCGGCCTCCGCCGGCTCGAAGCCGCCCGCCTGCAGCTGGGCGAGAATCCGCGTCGCGATCTCATCATCGACGGGCCCCGCAGCATCACCGTTCTCGGACAACGGGGTCGACGTTCCCATCGGCACTCGGGGGTCGTCACGAACCGATGTCGTTTCNCCGTCTCCGCATCCTGCCAGNAGGACCGATAATCCAAACAACACCGCCCCAACAACCACCANGCCGNCTTTGAGACGGATCGACGATGGACTGATGCTCACGGGAAGCGACATGAGGTGATCCTGCGGACGTGCCGAGTGACCGGCTCCGTTCGATGGAGAATCCGGCCCAGTATTCCAAATCGACCAGATTTCGGACCCAAACCGCCTTTCGTGGCTCCAATTGTTGGACCTTGGCGTTCCTGTGCGGAACAATACNCCGTCGAGGTGCGTNGCCGCGTCCGGAATGGGACGACGGTGGATTTCGTGTTCGGTCTCCTGCGAGGAGCCCCACGAAAGGTTCGAGGTGGAACCGTTCGGTTCGAGTGGATGCCGTGCCCACAGGCCCGTTCGTCGGTTCGAACGCGTTTTCCAACATTCGGAAAGAGGCGGTGTTTCGGTGAGACCAGCAAAATCAAAGATCCGAAACCTCGCCCTGTGCTCCTCGTCNGGGNTGTTCACCGCTCTGGCGCTGGCGGCGGCGACGCACGCCGGTGACGTCCCATCACCGCAGCCGGTNGTCGGCGAACCGCTCGACGGCCTCAACGAGGTCGAGCGGCTTCACTTCGAGGCGGGCCGGACGCTGTACGGGACCCCCCTCCTCATCGAGGACGGACTCGGGCCGCTCCTGAACAAGTCGAACTGTCGCTCCTGCCATTCGAATCCCGACGGCGGNCCCGGCAACATCGAAGTGACGCACTTCGGGATCCAGGACAAGGGCGAGTTCACGCCGCTTCCCGGCGGCACGCTCCTGCAGCTGGTCGCCATCAGCTCCGGCTGCGAGGAGACCCTTCCCCCCGAGGCGAACTTCACCACCAACCGGATCACCCCGGGCATGCTCGGGTACGGCCTCGTCGAGGCGATCTCCGCCGAGGACATTCTTGCGAACGCCGATCCGAACGACACCGACGGCGACGGCATCAGCGGCCGGGCGCACCTCGTGCCGACGTTCAATCCGAACGCGCCGGGCGAGCTCGAGCCGGGGCGATTCGGCTGGAAGTCGATCGTCGCCAACGTCATCACCTTCTCCGGCGACGCGGCGTTGAACGAGATGGGCCTNACCAATCAGATCTTCGGCGAGGAGACCGCACCGAACGGTGACGAGGAGCGNCTCGCGTTGTGCGACGACGTCGAGGATCCCGAGGATCATCCCGACCGCGACGGCTTCACGTTCGTCGATCGGGTGACCCATTTCCAGCGCTACCTGGCCCCGCCCCCGCAGGCGCCGCGTGGCGGCATGCGTGGTGAGATCGTCTTCAACGATCTCGGCTGCAACGNCTGCCACGTCGCCTCGTTCACGACCGGAAGCGTCACCTTCGACGACCAGCCGATCGAGGCCGCGCTCGAGAACCGGACCGTCCGCCCCTACTCCGACTTCCTGCTCCACGACATGGGGCTTCTCGGTGACGGACTTCCCCAGGGCGACGCGGCCGGGAACGAGTTCCGGACCACGCCGCTCATGGGCGTCGCCCGACGNCTCGCGATGATCCACGACGGCCGCGTGAACAGCGGCTCGCTGGAGGACCGACTCCACCAGGCGATCACGCTCCACGGGCCGTTCGGCGAAGCCGCCGATTCGGCGGANGCGTANGCGAGCCTCGAGAAGGACGANCAGTACGACCTCTTCCGGTTCCTGAAGTCCCTCGGCCGGACCGACTTCGATCAGAACGACGACGACCAGATCACGATGTCCGACTTCGAGGCGTTCCTGACGTGNGCCTCCACCGACGTCGTGATCNCGCCCGACGATCCCTGCGGCGTCCACGACGTCGACCAGAACGGCATCCTCGACGACGTCGATCTCCAGTCCTTCCTGCTCGCCTTCGACGGGGAGAACGGTGACTGCGACGGCGACGGGACGAGCGACCTCGAGGCGATCTTCAACGGCGCCCCCGACGAAGACGGCGACGGCGTCCCCGACGACTGCGTGGCCTGCCCGGGNGACTTCGACGGGAACGGAATGGTCGACGGCGGTGATCTCGGACTGATGCTCGTCGNCTGGGGCCGCTGCCCCGACTGCCCGCAGGACCTCAACGACGACGGCATGGTCGATGGTGCCGATCTCGGACTCATGCTCGTGTCCTGGGGCGTCTGCCCCTGAGCACGAACGATTAGACTGACCCGTCGCGGCGAAACGCTTCGACCGAACAGGACCGCGAGTTGGGGTGGATCCAACTCAACGCCACCGACCGGTGGCAGGAAACAGGAGACTCAGAAGAATGCATCCCGCCAGCAGACGATCGACCGGAATNGCCGCCCTCCTCGCCGCGACCGTGGCCTCCGCCGCGATCGCCCAGGATCCGTGGGTCGAATTCGTGGAGGCGAACGAACGGCTCGTGCTCGACGACCTCTACCGGGTGAACGACAACATCGAGAAGGACTTCGCGTGGGCCGACTTCGACCAGAACGGCTTCACCGACCTNGTCGTGGTGCGGAAGTTCCCCGGCTCGGTCGAGGGCGGTGCGAAGAACCTNCTTCTGATGAACGAGGACGGCGTGCTGGTCGACCGGACCGACAACTACGCGATCAACACCGATCANCCCAGCGACCTCGGATTCCTGACCCCGACCAACGACCGCGACGTGAAGGTCCTCGACATCGATCTCGACGGCTGGATGGATCTCGTCACCGCGACCACGATGAGCGACAACCTGAACGCCCGCGAAGGTCAGCCGCGGATCTACCGGAACCAGGGNCTCGATCAGAACGGCAACTGGCTCGGATTCCGTTTCGAGGACGACCGGATCCCCGAACTCTTCGCCAAGAACGGCGTCGCCGCCAACCCCCGGGCCTGCGGCATCGCGGTCGGTGACGTCACCAACGACGGCTACCCCGACATCTACTTCGTCGACTACGACACCCCCGAGACCAGCGGGACGGTCTGCATCGACCTGAACATGGACGGTGACACCAACGACATCGTGGACGGCGTCGCGGAATGCAACCCGAGCCCCGGTGAGACCCCGTCGCTGGACTACGACGGCAAGCTCCTGGTCAACCTCGGTGCCGCGAACCCCGGCTTCTTCGAGGACTCGACCACCACCCGCATGACCGCGAACCAGCTCGCGATGGCCTTCGGCAACGAATGCGTCATCCGCGACGTGAACGGCGACGGTCTCAACGACGTCATCCGCGTCAACACCCTGACCTCGGGCCAGGACATCGCGGTCCTCTACCAGACCACCGGAACGAGCTGGGTCGGCCCGATCACCATCACCAACGGCGCCCCCTACGGCATGAACGCCGGCGACCTCAACAACGANGGTCGCGTCGACGTGATCACGGCNGACGACGGCCAGGACGCGTACCTGATCAACGACGGGAACGACGCTTCCGGCTACGCCACCTGGACCCGGTACACCATCGCCGACAGCCTCGGCGAATTCGGCAGCGCGATCCAGATCGCCGACCTCGACGACGACGGCTGGAACGACGTGCTGATCGCGGACGTCGACACCGACCTGCCGCCGTTCTGCCCGAGCTCCGGCCGGCGGATGCACATCTATCGCAACACCACGGTCACGTCGGCGCTGCTCGAAGAGGACGGCACCGTGCTCCCCCTCTGGGCCCTCGACTCGACCTACGACGCCGCCCCGATCGACATCGACAACGACGGCGCCCTCGATCTCGTGATCGGCGCCTGCTACGGATTCAGCGTCTGGATGAACCAGCCCGCGGTCCGCATCAACTTCGAATACCCCACTGGCATTCCGACCACCGTGCTGCCCGACTCGCAGACGTTGATGGGCGTCACACTCGATGCCATCGGATCCCCGTACGCCACGGGCTCCGCCCGACTGTGGTCCTCGATCGACGGTGCGGCGTTCTCCTCGAGCCCGCTCCAGGGTGCCGGTGAACTCCTCGACGCGATGCTTCCCGCCATCGGCTGCGGCCAGGAACTCCGGTTCTACGTGACCGCGGACAACGTCGCCGGCTCGAGCTTCCGCAGCCCGAACTCCGGTTCGCATCTCGCGATCGCCCAGACCGGCGTCGACATCGCCTTCGAAGACGAGATGGAGACAGGCGACGGTGGGTGGACCACCGACGCCGATGCCACCACCACTGCAGGTTTCTGGGAGCGAGNGGTTCCCGTCGGAACCATCAACGGCGGCATCGAGTTCGCCCCCAGTGAAGACGCGACCGCGAAGGGCACCCAGTGCTGGGTCACCCAGAACGGCCAGCCCGGCGGTTCGGCCGGTGCCGCGGACGTCGACAACGGCGCCGTCTATCTCGTCTCCCCCGCCTTCGACCTTTCCGACGGCGACGCCGTGGTCGGGTTCAAGTGGTGGGTGGTGAACGACGACTTCAACACCGCCACCGAGGACGTCCTGCTGGTGGAGATCTCGAACGGTGGCGCCTGGACCACCGTGATGGCCATCGCCAACGGAACCCCCGGCTGGAACGACGCCGGCTTCAACGTGGGCGACTACGTCGATCCGACCGAGACGGTCAGTCTTCGATTCACCGCGTCGGACAACCCGAACAACTCGCTCATGGAGTGCGGCATCGACGATCTCACGGTCAGCCGGATCGAGTGCGTCTCCGAGCCCGACTGCCCGGAGGACCTCAACGGTGATGGTGGCGTGACCGGAGCCGACCTCGGCCTCCTGCTCGCCGCCTGGGGAACCGCNGAAGGCGACCTCAACGGCGACGGCACCACCAACGGTGCGGACATCGGTCTGCTGCTGGCGGCGTTCGGCACCGACTGCTGAGTCCGACGGCCGACGCCACGCTTCCGAAGAACCAGACCCCCCGCCCCTCGGGCGGGGGGTTTTTCTTCACCCCGAACGTTCTCCCGCGACGATCACCCGGATCGCATCGCGAATCGAGTCGGCTTTCCCTGCAGGCGGGACGACGGATTCGTCAACGGGTGAATCGGTGGCGACCGGCCTCGATCGGTCCTTCGATCGTGCGGGTCTCGCCATCCGGCCAGCGGATCTCGAGCCGGTCCACCGCCGACGCCTCGCCGAGCCCGAAGACCGCGACCGGCTCGACCTGGGACAGATAGCTTCGAGTCGGCATGATCCTTCGGACCAGCACCCGGTCGCCGATCGTCGCCTTCACGACGGCNCCGATCGCGTCGCGATCACCCGCCGGCCCGTCGAGACGGACCTGCACGGCGGAGCCGGTCGCCGCATCGTTTCGGAGNACGAGCGGTGGTCCCGCCACCTGCGCGAGCACCAGATCGAGATCACCGTCGAGGTCGAGATCGCCGCTGGCGAGTCCGCGTCCGATCATCGGGATGCCGAGGTCGCCGATGGCGTCCTGCGGCACTTCGCGGAAACCGCCGCCGGGAAGACCACGGAACACCTGTGCGGACTGACGATAGGACTGACTGGACTGGATCACCGTGATCTCGGCCTCGAGATGCCCGTTCGCCTGAACGAGATCCTCGACGCCGTCGAGATCGAGATCGGTGAAGAGCAGCCCGAAGGTGAGGGCTCGCCGCGTCGCGCCCGACACCCCTTCCGCCGCGGCATCGTCGAAGAAGCCCGCCTCACCCGCCCGCCGGATGAACAGNGAGCTCGGTTCGTTCGCGAAGTTTCCGATCGCCACCAGCGTGTCGTCGCCACCTCGGGCGGGCCGGGTCGCGACGTCGATCCCCATCGCACCGGTCGCCGCCCCGGATCGATCGAAGGCCACGCCGAGTCGACGGCCCCGCTCTTCGAAGAATCCCCGTCCGTCGTTGATCCACGCGGCGTTCGCGGTGGTGTCGTTCGCGGCGATCACNTCGAGGTCGCCATCGTCGTCGAGATCGACGATCGCGAGCGCCAGTCCCTTTCCTTCCGGAAGNCCNGTGTCCTGATTCGACTGNCGCAGNCCTCGGNCCTCGCTCGCNTCCGTGAAACGAACCGNACCGGANTCATCNCGCTCGTTGAGCAGCAGNAACGGCGTCGTGCCCGCGAATCCGGTNGGCGGNCCGTACGCGCGTCCGATNCCGTCGAGNCGNAAGTCNACGGCCGCNTCGATCTCGGGCGACCAGTCGACGTATCGAAGACCGACGACGTCGAGATCGCCGTCCAGATCGAGATCCGCGAATCCCGCCGCGGTGCTCCAGGCCTCGGTGTCCGGAACGCCGAATGCGTCGGTCGCGTCACGGAATCGAATGCGGCCGGGCGAGGACTCGTTGAGAAAGAGGCGATCCCGCCCGACCATCGACACGAACAGATCCCGGTCGCCGTCACCGTCGACGTCGCCGGCGGCGACGTTCATCGCATGACCGGTGAGGACCGGCGGCTCTGCGATCCGTTCGAAGCGAGGTTCTCCGTCCGGACCGGCCACGTTGCGATAGACGACGAGCCGTTCGCCGGCGGTGTCGTCGAGGAGGTCGCCCCCATCCGGGAAGACGAGGTCGGGTCGTTCATCGCCGTCGAGATCGACGATCGTCACGCCACCGCCGATCGATTCCGGGAGCAGTTTTCCACCGCGTGCACCGTCGTCCCGCTCGAAGTCGACGCCCCAGGCGGCGGTCCGGTCGGTGAACGGCATCCGAAGGTCGACGACCTCCGGCGCGGGTCCGACCGCGGCCTCGGGGGCGTCCACGCCTTCCTCGCTCGCGACGCGTTCCTCGCTCGAGTTCAGGAGCGTCCGCGCGAGCAGGACGCCGCCCACCACCACGCCGATGGCCGCGAAGCCGAACANNCTCCGTCGAAAGGCGACACCGATGATCGCATCGCGGTCGCGGACGGAACGATCGCTCATCGGTCGCTTCCCGTGGCGGTGGTCGACCAGGCGTCCGCGTCGTCGAGCTCGTAGATCGCGACCGGCTCCGCGGCGTGATCCGCGATCTCGCTCCTGCTTCGGGCGAGCCTGATCGCCCGATCCCGGGCGTTGTCATCGGGCCGCAGCAGTTCGAATTCGGCCCGAGCCGCGTCGGCGGCGACGTCATCGCCGGCGGCGGCACGGATCCTCGACGCCAGGAACCAGGTCTGGGCCCGCTGCGGGTTGAGCGCGAGGCTTCGGTTCACCGCGACGACCGCGGCCTCGATCGCGTCGGCTTCGGTGTCCTCGGTGGCCGCTCGGCGCGCAAGCTGGAATCGGACCGTCGCGAGTTCGTTCCACACCCGCTCGTCTCGGGAGAAGTCGTACCCGCGTTCGACCGCGAGCGGATATCGGGCCGCGATGATTCGTTCNAGNCGNCGNGCCGCGTCTTCGAGATCGCCGTTCTCCCGNGCGACCACCGCGGCGTACCAGTCGACGGCCCACGGCCAGCGGAGATCCTCCGCATCGGCCGCACGACCGAGGGCGGCGGCCGCATCGTCGACCCGCCCCTCGATCAGCATCGCACGTCCCTGATTGATGGCACCGTCCGAGATCCCGAGGCCTTCGACCGTCTCGAAGGCCTCGATCGCCTGGGCGAGCTGCCCCTTCGCGACGCCGCCGCCGGAGCCGGCCCGGACCAGTCCGATCCCGTAGTCGTTCCATCGCTCCCAGACCGCCGCCTCGACCGTGGTGGTNGCCACGCGATCCGTGGAGGATCCGCCGATGGGGACGGTCACCGTCGTCGTCGCGAGTTCGAGGATCGGGAGGGTCTTCAGGAGCCTCGCGCCTTCCTCGGGTCCGAACGCATGCCGCATGAGTTGCGAGTCGAACTTCCGGTAGCGGACCCGGCCCCGGATCTCGAGGTCGCCCGAGGCATCGGACGGGATCGCGATCCGGTAGTGGGTGAGATCGGCGGCACCGGGCGGGATCTGGTGGTTGTAGAGCGGAACGAAGATGTCCTCGGGATTCCGTTGCTCGATCCGCCGCCCCTCGCGATCGAGCAGCCACACGTCGAGGAACTTCGCCCGGGGATCGACCACGCCGTCGTCGAGCATCCGGCCGCTGGATCCGATGGACCTCGACGCGATGTCGGCATCGGTGCCGGGAATCAGCCGAGCCTCGATTTCGATCCAGATCTCGTTGGAATCCGCGGTTCCCTGGGTCAGNGGATGCCCGAGCCGAAGGGTGCGAGTCACCGCTTCCAGCAACACCGTCTCCCCCGCCTCCACCCACGCCGGCGCTGCGCCGATGGGCCCCCGGAACCCGCCGTCGACCCGCCCNNCGGCGCGAAGACCGATGAGATCGAGCCGGATCGCCTCCTCGTTCATCCGAATGCAGGCGTCGACGACNCGATCNAGTCGCGCNGCCGCTTCNGGCCCCGGCGTGGTCGCCATCGCGATCGCGGCGAGGCCGGTGTTCGCCGAATGGAAGCCGTGGTGATGNACGGTCGCCGCGCCCGAGTCGTCCCGGATCCGCGCCGCGACGGTGTCGCTCGGGACCAGCGGCATGTGGCAACCGTTGCAGTCGTCGCTGATCTGCGCGGGCCAGTACCAGGAACCGATGCCGCGACCGGAGACACCGGAGAGTCGCCAGGTGTCATAGTGGTTCTGACCCGGAAGCCACTTGTAGCCGTTCAGGACTTCCGGCAGGAAGACCTTGTGACATGCCCCGCAGAACTCCGCCGACTCGTGCACCGGCTTGATGAAGGTCCGCTTGTGGAAGTCGGGCTTCGCGAGGATCAACTGGCGATTGACCCACTGCAGGAAGGGCGATCCGCTGAAGGCGAAGGGATACCGCGGTGGATCCTCGAAGGTGTAGGACGCGTTGCCCAGCGTGGAGACGTCCTCGATCCCGTGGCAGACGATGCAGCCGATGCTCGCGCTGCCCAGCGGATCGACCGCGACCTGCTCGGCGGCGGCGGGGTCGGTCCATCGGTCCTGCTCCCACGAACCCGACATGAGGATCGCCGGATCGTGGCATCCCGCGCAGAACCGACTCGGGCCGAGGTCGTCGTCGCGATCGAGCATCGCCTGACGCGTGTTCCGGACGCTGAAGGCGTAGAGGGGATTGTTGAAGGAACTCGACGCGTGGACGGAATCGGCCCACTGGGCGTGCGCATCGGCGTGACACTCGATGCAGTGTTCGTTGCCGAGCAGATGCTCGGTGGGAATCGTTCCGCCGTGGGCGGTCTCGAGCAGCGATGGTGCGAACGCCGGCGTCGAGGAGGTCGCGAGGGCCACGGGGACATCCAGCGGCGAGCGTTTCACCGGCGTCCCGGTGGAGACGGCGAACGCGAGCGACGCGGTCACGACCCCGCCGACGCCCCACGCGAGCCCCCCGGTCCAACGCAATCGCGGGCCCACCAGCCGATGGAGGATGAACAACCAGATGGCGACCAGTGGACTCGCCGCATGCACCCAGAAGATCACGGATCGAACCGCTGGCGCATCGATCCCGAACCGGATGCCGAAGACCTCGACGCGGACCAGCGCCACGCCCGTCACCAGCAACGCCACGCCGATCCAGAGCAGCCCCCACCCGACCGCGACGGCGCGGCGATTGGGACGGAAGCGTCCGCGCCGAGCGTGCCCGATTCCGTAGACCACGAAAGGCACCAGGATCAGCAGCCCCAGGACGAGGTGGACGAGGAACGCCCAGAGATAGATCCCGTTCTCGCGCGATGCGCCGGAGACCCACGCGGCGAGGTCGGTCGCGGCGAGGTAGAGGCTGTCGATGCAGAGAATGCCGAAGAGCAGCAGCACCACGCGAAGCCACCAGCGGAGCCCGCTGGTCACCACGGGCCCTCGAGGGCCGTTTCGCGTTGATTTGCGNTTCGGGGAATCCATGAAGTCCTCGCCTACTTTAGCATTCGGAACTTCGAGGACTCCGCTTCGGTGATTCAGTGATTCGATCCGGAGGATCGCAACCGACCACCGATCGCCCGAATCCGCTCAGTGCGGGATTTCCTTCACCGCGTTCCGGTTCCACGCGGGGACTCGGACCGTGATGGGGCCCTTGCCCTCGATCCGGCACTGGCAGGCGAGTCGACTGTCGATCTGGAGGCCCGGGGCCTCTTCGACCCGGTCTTCCTCGTCCTCGTCGCTCTCGCTCACCTCGTCCATTCCCTGCTCCACGTACACGTGGCAAGTCGAGCAGGCGCAGACGCCGCCGCAGGCATGCTCGATGTTGATGCCGTTCTCGACCGCGAGCTCGAGCAGGTTTTCACCCTCCCCGCCCATGAGGTCCCATTCGGTCTGCTCGGTGCTCGTGAGCCCCTCGGGGTCCTCGAGAATGAACTTCACGGGGACGACCGGGGGGCCGTGTGCCTCGTCACTGTGCTTCATGTGCATCGGTCGTGATCCTCTGGTCGAACCGGGGTTGAGATCGTTCGGGGCCGGATTACCGGCGGCCTCCGATGATAGTCGTTTGATGGCCTCACTTCCCGAGAATGAGGACCGTCGGCGTGATACCCTGACCGCTTCGTCCTTCCGATCCGACACGATGCAGGCCCCCACCCCACAACATCCCGACCCGCTCGGCTGCACCGCCGAGGACTACGTCACGGCCGCGGTGGAATCCCGAGCCGTGGGCCGGGGGTCCGCACGCGCGGCCTACCGACGCTTTCATCGCGACGGTGNGGTCACGGACGGCGACCNGTCGACCGTCCACCCGATCGGCCGCCGCGAGATCGAGGGCGAGACGATCAAGTTCACCCTCACCCTGCCCGGNGACCTCGAGACCGAGTCGGTCCTGATNCCGATGCGACGCCGGGACGGCACCGTCACGCGGACGCTCTGCGTCTCGAGCCAGATCGGNTGNGCGATGGGNTGTCGATTCTGCGAGACCGCCCAGATGGGCCTCCTCCGGAANCTCGAGACGNCCGACATCGTGGCNCANTGGCACGCGGCCGCCCACCGGATCGGCCATCGACCGAAGAACATCGTCTTCATGGGGATGGGCGAGCCCACCGACAACCTCGACGCGGTGATCCCCGCGATCCGCGTGCTGGCCGACCACGACGGCCCGGCGGTCCCGGCGTCGAACATCTCCGTGTCGACGGTGGGCAATCCGGACGGCATCCGTCGGCTCGGCGACCTCGCCGCGGAGCCGGGGTTCCACCGCCTCAATCTCGCCGTGAGCCTCAACGCGCCCAACGACGTGATCCGCGCCGAGATCATGCCCGTCGACCGTGCCTGGCCGATGGACGATCTGATGGACGCGATGCTCGGCTGGCCGGGACGACCCAAGTCCGCGATCTGCGTGGAGTACGTGCTCATCCCCGGGGTGAACGACGGTCTCGAACACTGCGACGAGGTCTGCGNGTACCTCCGTCCGCTTCGCTGCTCGCTCAACGTCATCCCGTACAACCCCCGCCGCGATTCGCCCTGGCCGGCGCCCAGCGAACCCTCGGTCAGCCGCTTCACGGATCGGGCGATCGAGAACGGGCAGTTCACCAAGCGACGCGGCACCAAGGGTCGCGACGTCATGGCCGCCTGCGGCCAGCTCGGCAATCCCGAGATCCGANGACGACGACGCGTCGACACCGGCGACCTGGTCCCGATGACCGTTCGAGGCGATGGANGATCCGGCANGTCCGTCGGAGTGGCGCCGTCCGCATGAAACATCGAGGCCCCGACACCGAAGACCCGGATTTCGCCGAGGATCCCTTGCTGCGAATCGGCTCCAGCAGTCGCCGGTTTCGTGCGTACCTCGATCTGCTCAGACGTCGCCGGAATCGGCCGAAGTCCGAACAGACGTCGGTGAGCCGGATGGGAGAGGTNCGCTCCCTCAAGCGATCGCGCGGCGCCNTCGACCTTCTCCGAACGTTCTTCAAGATGCTCGGTCGCCATCGCGGACCGATTCTGATCTCGCTCTGCACGCTGACCATCGCGACCGGGCTGAAACTGATCACCCCGGCGGCCACCAAGATCGCGATCGACTACGCCTTCACCGGAACCGGGCTGCCGGAGACCGTGACGTCGTGGCTGCCCGCCTGGTGGGATCTCAGCGATCCACGTCGGCTGCTCATCGCGATCGCGATCGCGATGGTCGTGATCGCGTTCCTCGCGGTCGCCATCGGTCTGAGCGGGCGATGGCTCGCCACGAAGGCGACGCGGCTGCTCGCCGTCGACGTCCGCCGGAAGGTCCTCGACCACATCATCCGGTTTCCGCTCCAACGCATCCATGACCTCCGCTCGGGCGGGGTCGCGAGCATGCTTCGCGACGATGCGGGCGGCGTCGCGGAGCTGATCTTCGGACTCATCTACAACCCGTCGCGGGCGATCGTCCAGCTGCTGGGAAGCCTGGTGATCCTCGCGTTCACCGACTGGCGACTCCTGATGGGGGCGATCTTCCTGTTGCCGATGGTCTGGATCACCCATCGAACCTGGATCGGACGGATCCGTCCGCTCCACCGTGATCACCGGCTGCTCCGGTCACAGGTCGACTCCCATGCGACCGAGGTCTTCGGCGGNATCCGCGTGGTTCGGGCGTTCGGCCGGAGTCGCGGCGAGTCGGGCCGTTTCGTCCGTGGGAACAACCTCATGGCCCGCCAGGCCATCAACATCTGGTGGTGGTCGCGGATCACCGAACTCGCGTGGGCGATCGCGATCCCCCTCGCGACCACCGGCCTCCTGCTCTACGGCGGGCTCCAGGTGATCGACGGCGAGATCACGACCGGCGATCTGGTCATGTTCCTGACCTACCTCATCATGCTCCTCGGACCGGTCGAGACGCTGGCCGCGACCGCCACGAACCTGCAGACCAATCTCGCCGGCCTCGATCGCATCATCGACCTCCTCGAGGAACCCGTCGAGATGCCGGATCGAGACTCGGCCCGCTCGATCGACGCGGAGGATGTCTCGGGCCGGATCGAGGTCCGAGGACTCGGATTCTCCTACCCGGGGACCGACCAACCCGTGCTTCACGACGTCGAATTCGTCGCCGAGCCGGGCCAGCTGATCGCCTTCATCGGAGCCTCCGGCGCCGGCAAGACCACCCTCTGCAACCTGATCGCCCGCTTCCAGGATCCGGATGCGGGTTCGATCATGCTCGATGGCGTGGACCTTCGGGATTTCGAGCTCGAAAGCTACCGCTCGCTGCTGGGCATCGTCGAACAGGAAGTGTTCCTCTTCGACGGCACCATCGGCGAGAACATCGCGTTCGGCCGTCGCGACGCGACCGCCGAGGCGATTCGCGAGGCCGCCGCCGCGGCGAACGCGCTCGAATTCATCGAGGCGACGCCGGCGGGCTTCGACTCCCTGATCGGGGAGCGGGGCGTCCGACTGTCCGGCGGCCAGCGCCAACGGCTCGCCATCGCCCGGGCGATCCTCGCCGACCCNCGGATCCTGATTCTCGACGAAGCGACCAGCAACCTCGACTCCGCCAGCGAGCGGCTGATCCAGCAGTCGATCGATCACCTGCTCGCGGGACGCACGACCTTCGCGATCGCCCACCGCCTGAGCACCATCCGCCACGCGGACCTGATCGTGATCCTCGAGGGCGGGACCATCGTCGCCAGCGGTTCGCACGAAGAACTCCTCGAACGGNGCGAGCACTATCGCGACATGGTCGCGGTCCAGACCGCNCGAACCGAATCAGTGTCGGACGAGGATTGACCGCCCACGCGAATCCCTCCTGCTACGCTTCGCGACCGATGCCTGACGACGCCACGATCGAACTCGCCGGTGAGACCCTCACGCTCCTGCCGGAACGGGCGCTGTTCCTTCCGGCACNCGGAACGCTGCTGGTCGCCGACCTCCATCTCGGCAAGGCGGAGACGTACCGGTCGCTCGGGGTCCCGATGCCGGAAGGGATCGCCGAAGAATCCCTCGAGCGTTTCGAAAACGCGATCCGGCGAACCCGCGCGGAGCGGGTCATCGTCCTCGGCGACCTCGTCCACTGCGAGGAAGGCATGGAGGATCCGGTGATCGAACTCATGTCGCGGTGGCGTCGCCGGGTCTCGCTTTCCATGTCGCTGATCGGGGGAAACCACGATGCCGGCGTCTCGATCCCNCGCTCCTGGCGAATCGAAGACGACGGCGAGGGACGTCGGCTCGGCCCCTTCCGGCTGCAGCATCATCCGAGGCCCACCGACGCGGACTTCGACGCCGGCGATCCCGTGGTCCTCGCCGGTCATCTTCATCCGGTGCTCTCGCTCGGCGAAGGCGCCCGCCGGGTGCTCGCCCATGCCTTCGTCATCGAACCGGGCCAGGTGATCCTCCCGGCATTCACCCCGTTCGCCCGCGGCGCGCGAGTCCGGCCGGAACCCGATCATGANCGAAGGATCTTCGCGATCGCCGAAGGACAGGTCGTGGAGGCTTGAGAAGCAGGTCCGCGGAGGGTGGTTCACACGGACCGACGACCGCCCGGGCGTCTTGAATCACCCGGGGCCGGCGGATGATCAGGGCCTCCGCCGGGAACCCCGACCGGCACGCCCGCCGCGACGTCCCCCCCCACGACGTCCACGGCCGTACGCGGTCTTGGAAACCCCTTGTTGGCCCGATTCGCTCATCGAGTCGACCGCGACGCGTCCCTCCGGCCGGTCGACGCCCATCTTCCGAAGTCGCTCCAACACGCTCTCGGTCGACAGGGTGGTGCCGAGCCGGTCGGCGAGAAGCGGCAGCGCCAGCGGACCGGGACGGTCGATCTCCACGATCTCGATCGGTTCACCGCGAAGTCGCTCCAGGGTCCGCGCGAGCCGTCGTTCCTCGAACTGCCGCTCCATGACCTCCCGTTCCGCCTGCTTCAGAAGCAGGTTGTCGGGATCGAACTCGCGATAGACGTCGTGGATCAACGACGCGCCCGCCTGAAGCTGTCGGGCCGAGGTCTCGTTCCCCGGGTATCGCTGGACGACCAGCCCCGCCACGCGGGCCACCTCGCGGAACTGACGCTTCCCGAGTTCACCGAGGTTCACGCTCTCGAGAAGATCGTCCACGAGCCCTTCCTCGCGGAAGAGCATCGACGCTTCCGTCCGCANCATCNCCGCGAANTCGAACGGNACGTCNCCGGCGGTCTCCGCGAAGAACTCGATNCCGTGGTCGTTGAAACTCANCCCGAANCTCATCCGGTGGATCCGACCGAACCGCAACGCCAGCAGCACCGCNAGNCCTTCGTGGACGAGCCGGCCNTCGAAGGGNTGCAGGAAGAGGTGGTCNCCGTCCTCGCTGCGCATCACNTCGGCGAGGANCGTCCCNGCNCGAGGAATGCTGGAGATCCGCGCCTGGGCCTCGAGNATCGGCGACGCGAACGCCGTCTCCGGCTCGTCGAACACNCCACGGTGCACGTCGTCCAGCGTCCGCCGCACCGCCGCGGAGAGGGATGTGGACAGCGGAAAACGCGTGCCCGCCCAGTGCGGGGTCTTCGTCGCACGCTTCGAGGCGGGGCGGACGATCGCCTCCATGTCGTGCAGCATCACGAGTTCGAGGAATTTCCCGGCGAAGAGNAACGACTCCCCCGGCTCGAGCCGCGCGATGAACCGTTCNTCGATCGAACCGAGCCGGCCACCGTTCCGGTAGCGGATGGTGATGGTGCCGTCACCGGTGATCGTGCCGATGTTCAGGCGATGGATCGCGGCGAGCCGGCGACCCGGNACCGTGTACCGACCGTCGTCGCCCAGGACGATCCGGTGGTACTTCTCGTATCGACGAAGCGTCGAACCGCCGTGTTCGGCGAGCCCGACGCACCAGTCGAACGCGTCGCGATCGAGCTCGGCGTAGCTGGCGGTGGTCCGGATCTCCTCGAAGAGTCCGTCCGCCTCGAAGCCGCCCCCGAGCCCCACCGTCACCAGATGCTGCACGAGGCAGTCGAGCGCCCCGTCGAAGACCGGACGCGCTTCGATCTCCTGCCGGGCGACCGCCTGCCGGGCCGCGGCGATCTCCACGAGTTCCATCGCATGAGTGGGCACGCAGACGACTTCGCAGGCCTCCCCGTGCCGGTGCCCGCTCCGCCCCGCCCGCTGGATCAACCGGGCGATCCCCTTCGGTGAACCGATCTGGACCACTCGGCGGATCGGCGAGAAGTCCACGCCGAGGTCGAGCGACGACGTGCAGACCGCGAGGGTGATNGTTCCGTCCTTGAGTCCCNCTTCGACCCGCGTCCGGACCTCCCGGTCGATCGAACCGTGGTGCAGCGCAAGCCGCTCGATCCACTCGGGCCTCGCCTTCACGATCTCCTCGTACCACCGTTCGGCCTGCGAGCGGGTGTTGGTGAAGACGAGCGTCGGCACCGCCGGATCGAGAAACTCCAGGAGCTTCGGGGCCATGCGCATGCCGAGATGCCCGGCCCAGGGCAGGGCCTCGGCGTCCTCGGGCAGGAGACTCTTCACCAGGACCGGACGATCGATCTCGTCGTTGACCACCAGCGGTGGTGAAGCGTTCGACCCCGTGCCACAGAGGCGACGGGCGGCCGCCTCGGGATCACGGAAGGTGGCGGAGAGTCCCCACGTCCGGAGCCCGGGTGACATTCGACGAAGCCGGGCGAGGGCCAGTTCGACCTGCACGCCGCGCTTGGTCGCCATCAGTTCGTGCCACTCGTCGACGATGACGCACTGGAGATCGCGAAAGCGTCGCGAGGCGTCCTTCTGGGCCAGCAGCAGGCTCAACGATTCCGGGGTGGTGACCAGGGTCGGCGGGAGTCGCTTCCGCTGACGAGCCCGTTCGGCCGGTGTGGTGTCGCCGGTCCGCACCCCGACCGCGAGTTCGACGTCGAGCCCCGCGATCGGTTGTTCGAGCGCTCCACTGATGTCCCGGCCGACGGCTCGGAGCGGCGACACGTGCAGCACGCGAACGGTGTCGAGCGGATCACCCCCCGCCGCATCGTCGAGCATCTGCGCGAGCGGGCCGAACCAGGCCGCCCACGTCTTGCCACTTCCGGTCGGAACGTGCACGAGTCCGCTTCGTCCCTCGGCGTATGCCTCCCAGGTCCGCTCCTGGAACGCCCACGGCGTCCATCCACGGGCATCGAGCCACTTGCGAAGGCGTGCGATCCCCGGCTCGGCGGCGGTGGTCGGCGTGGCGTGCATCCGTCGATCGTAGGGGGCTCGCAGGTGCGGATGCGAGATCGTCGTTCAGGAATCCTGCGAGCGATCCGAGGGTGGCGTCTTCCGGACGCCGAACCGCACGTACAGCATGCTGGTGGCCACCATCAGCAGGCCGACGCCGAGCGCCGAGAGGACGCGCCAGATCGTCGCCGCCCGACTGAGATCGATCACCAGGAACTTGAGCAGCGTGACCCCGAGCAACCCCAGGCCGATGTGNCGGATCACCGGAACGTCCCGGACGAAGCCCGCGATCACCAGCCCGATCGCGTAGAGCCCCCAGAAGACGCTCAACGCGGCGTTCAGGGTGACGTCATCGGGACCGAAGAAGTCGAGCAGGGCCAGCGACCCGAGCACGAGGCCGAGGGCGATCGCTTCGAGCCCCGCGATGCGGACGAACTGCTCGCGGTGTCGCGGCCCGTCGACGTCCTGGGCGGCCGCACGCGGCCAGTCCCGGACGATCGCACCGACGGTGACGAGGGCGATCACGCCGCTCCAGAAGCGCAGATTCGCGGCGAGCGGTGCCGACGTCGAACATGAACTCGAGCCATCGAACGCATCGAGCAGCGCGACCAGGCCCCAGACCACGGCCGCCAGAAGAACCGACCCCGCCGCGAGCGATCGACCGATCCGAAGCGGCGTCCGGCCCGACACGAGCACGAGGGCCGTACCCACGACCGAAACGCCGACGGTCGCCGCGAAGAGGTTGCCCACGGCCAGCGACCACGGCGTCGTGGCTGGAACGAACAGCANCATCGCGCCGAAGGCACCCACCAGCAGGAATTGCGAGCTGCTCACCCATCCGACGATCCGATGCCGGACCGTGGAGATCGGGGTATCGGATCTCCGACCCAGGTCGATCATCATCACCACGAGTCCCGCGTAGGGAATCATCGCCCAACCGAACAGGCCGATCTTCGAGTCGAGTTNGTTCAGGCNCATGCCGGCGTCGAATCCCTGATGCGCCTGCACCAGCCCCAGAAGAAGTGCGGCGGCGATCAACGTCGCCAGCACGTTCAACCCGCAGGCGGCGGACCATCCTGCGCGGTCGCGTCGACCGCGTTGCACGACGAGGGCGGCGAACGCCGGGATCCCCGCCACCACGATCGCGAGGAGCGAGGCGTCGTATGCGAAGAAGATCATGGAAGGCACGAAGAGCAGTCCGCCCATCCAGAGCGCTGTCGACGGTCCCGCCGGCGTCTTCTCGCCCGAGGCCGTCGCACGAACCGGCCACAGGCGGGCGACCACCGCGATGACCGCGAGGGCCAGCAACGCCAACCACTGCTCGGAGACGGGATTCCACTGCCAGCCGGTCCCTGCGAACCAGGGATCGACCTTGGCGTTCCCCGCGTTCATGAAGACGACCGCCGTCGCCGCGAGCTGGCCGAAGAGGGCGACGATCAGCGAAACCACCGCGACGCCCCGGCTTCGAAGTCGATGGGCGAGATACCCGGCGGCGAGACCGAGCCCGCACCACGCGACCGGGATCGCCGGCCCTTCGAGCAGCAGGCCCGCGGCGACGAAGAGCAACACCGCGGTCTCGATCCAGAGCACCAGCGACATGAGGTCGACCGCCCGCTCGCGTCGCCTCAACGGCGATCGATCCTCGGCGGGACGGATCGAATCGAGGCCCGTTCCCACCTGGAAGAGCGTGACCATCGACAGGGCCGCCAGCCCCAGCGGAATCCAGCCTTCCAGCGTGTTCCAGGCGGTCCCACCACCGCCGGCCGCTCGAACCGCGAGCGGCATCGCGATCGCGAACACCGCGGTCGACGCGAACCCGAGGCCCGCGTTCCACTTCGACGCGAACCCGCGCATCGACGTGTGCAACGCCTGGGCGTGGACCAGCAGCCACCACCCGGATCCGATGATCAGGAGCACCGTGATGTCCCCCTTGTCGATCGAGAGGAACATCCAGGGGATCGCGGTGAAGAGGAGGATCGCAAAGGCGGGGACGCGGATGCGGAGGAACGGTCGGGGTCGAATCGAGGCGGCGACGAACGCGATCACCAGCAAGCCGGTCAGATAGAGCCCGAGCCCCGCCGGCCCACCATCCCCACCGGCGAAGTACGGCGCGAACGCGCCGGCGGCGATGCTCGTGATGCCGATCGCCACCGAGCCCGACCGGGCCGTGACGAGTATTCCCACGATCGTGACCAGCCCCATC
>NYVS01000148.1 GCA_002684755.1 Phycisphaerae bacterium | reverse complement strand
AGGTCCGCCTCTCCGCACCCTCCGGCAAGCCGGTCTGGATCGACGACGTGGTCGTGAATCGCGCCGACTCCAGTGGTGATCTCGCCACGGTGATCCCCATCCGGAACCCCGGTTTCGAGGGATTCCGACCCGACTCGAATCGATGGTTCGTCTCCGACGGCGCCTGGAGCCACAACGGCGAACTGCAGTACTACGCCCCCGACTCCGTCGTGGTGAATCGCAAGCGGATGAACATCACCGCGGACCGGCGCCGCGTCGGCGACCGGGAGTTCACCAGCGCCCACGTCTCGACCGAAGGCAAGCTCGAGCAGAAGTACGGCAAGTGGGAGATCCGGGCGAAGCTCCCGAACACCCAGGGCATGTGGCCGGCGATCTGGCTGCTGCCCGTCGACGGAAGCTGGCCGCCGGAGATCGACATCATCGAACTCGTCGGCAAGGAACCGGACAAGGTCCACCACTCCTTCCACTGGGGCCCGCTTCGCGATGGTCTCCTCCCCTGGGACCTCGGGCAGACCTCGACCGACGATCATCTCGGCGAGAACTTCGACACCGTCTATCACGACTTCGCCGTGGAATGGACACCCGAAGGCATCGTCTGGACCGTCGACGGCAAGGAGACCCACCGTTTCGGCAGGACCGAAGCCGAGCGGAAGAACATGCCGCAGGGTCCGATGTACCTGATCATGAACCTCGCCCTCGGCGGGTTCTGGCCGGGCCCTCCCGGTGAAGACACGAAGTTCCCCTCCACCATGGAGATCGATCACGTGAAGATCTGGAAGTGGAACGGCACCGGCGGCTGATCGCCGCCCGGCTCGAAGTTCATCTCGACGAATCTTCGGCGCCCCCGTCGCTTCGCGGCGGGGGCGTTTTCGCAAACGGATCGGGAAACGCTTCTTTTCCCGAACCCATCGTGCATCCGGGACCGTAGAGATTTTCGCTTCGACCCATGCCTTCGGGATCCGGGCCGAGGCGATCCAAGGGGCTGTGCACGCTCGCGTGCCGGAAATGAATCGAGATGACCAGATACGCCACGATCGGACTCCTCACGGTCTCATGCGCTCTTCTTCACGGGACGCCTTCGGCGTTCGCGGTGGAGACGGAGCAGATCCCGACCGACCGCGGGACGGTCCCGCTCTATCTCCCGACGGATCTCGACCCCGGCGTCGACATTCCGCTGGTGATCTCGCTCCACGGCTACACCGGCAACGGGAACCAGCACGAGAACTACTTCAATCTGCGAAGCCGGATCGATGAGGATCGATTCATGCTCTGCGTGCCGAACGGGACCACGGATGCCCAGGGAAGTCGCTTCTGGAACGCGACGGACTTCTGCTGCGACTTCGAGAATCGGAATCCCGACGACTCGGGCTACCTGCGGGACCTGATCGAGACGATCACGGCCACGTATTCGATCGATGTCGGAAGCATCCACGTGGTCGGGCACTCCAACGGCGGTTTCATGGCCTATCGGATGGCCTGCGATCACGCCGATCTGATCGCCTCGATCGCGAGCCTCGCCGGCGCGACGTATGCGAACACCTCGGACTGCACGCCGAGCGAACCGGTTCACGCCCTCCAGATCCACGGGACCGCTGACGATGTGATCCGGTACGCGGGACAGTGCATTCCGTTCATCTTCTGCTACCCCGGGGCGATGGAGTCCGTCGAGACCTGGGCCCAGTACGACGGCTGTTCGAGCGTCGAGGAGAACGGCCCTCCGATCGACCTCGATGGAAGCATCCCGGGGGCGGAGACGTCGCGGGTGATCCTCGCCGATGGCTGCGATCAACACGGCTCCGCGGAACTCTGGCGGATCGAGGGCGGCAGCCACGGCCCTTCCTTCAACGGCAACTTCGCGCGGGAGCTCGTGGCGTGGCTGCTCGAACACGGTCGCTCGACCGACGAATCCCCGTGTTCGGCGGACGTGAACGGCGACGCGGTCGTCGACGGTGGCGACCTGAGTCTGCTGCTNGCGAAGTGGGGAACCGCGGCGGAGGAATACGATCTGGACGAAGACGGCGTCGTNGGCGGCGGCGACCTCAGCCTCGTGCTCGCGACGTGGGGCGTCTGCCCCTGACTCGGGCCCGACGCGTCGAGGCGAATCGTCCCGACAACGCCCGGAAGACGACAGAGCCGCCCCGGAAGGGGCGGCTCTGCATCGTCGGGGTGACNGGATTTGAATCGAGCGAAGCGAGATCACAAGACCGGGGACGGCGTCAGCCGACCGGGNACGCCGAAGGCGGACCGCACACNGACNAACAAGGCCCCGGAAGCATTGCTTCCGGGGCCTTCAAGTCGGGGTGACAGGATTTGAACCTGCGGCCTCTGCCTCCCGAAGACAGCGCTCTACCAAGCTGAGCTACACCCCGAGGGGATCTTTTTCACCGGGAAACGGAGTTCGGGACCGTTTCTCGGAATGGCGGGNGAAGGATTCGAACCTTCGAAGGCGAACGCCAGCAGATTTACAGTCTGCCCCCTTTGGCCACTTGGGTAACCCGCCCGTGTGAGGGGAGCCGAGCAGTCTATCGACCTCGGCGTTTCACGGCAAGACATCGAACTTCGGCGACCCGTCCGAAAAGTAATTATTCCGCCGTGGACCGCCAAACCGGCGGCTGACGGCCCGAGGATGCGAAAAATCGGGCGTTCTCGGAACGGATGCATCGGGATCCCGTCTGAAATCGAAGTTCAAACCGTGGATCCTCCGCAAATCTCGCGTAGGATCGACTACCAATTGGTCCGAGTAGACCGGCCCTCTCGGCCACCCCCCCTCTGCTGGAGAAGAACCTTGAAGATCGGAATGTCACTCACCGCTGTCCTTCTTGCGGGATCCGCCGCACTCCTCGGGCAGATGTCCGCCGACGCCATGCCGGGTGGCAAGGGTGGTTCCGCCGGTGGCGGAATCGGCGCCGACGTCGCCGTCTGCACCATTCCCGACATCTATCGCTGGGGAAACCGCGACGGCTTCACCGGCTACTCCGCCGCCACGACCAGCGTGAACCTCGGCGATGTGAACCTCCTCTGGGACGCCGATTCGGATGCACATCCCCGGATCCCCCAGAACGCCTTCCGATTCGCCGAAGGCCGGCTCGTCCAGATCGGACAGTCCTGGTGCAAGGACGGCTTCTGCGCCCTCCAGCTGAACGGCTGCGGACCGTGCCAGCCCGCCGGCGGCGGCTGCCCCGAAATCCTCGGACCCGGCTGCGCTGATCCGTACTCGAGCTCGCTGAACGGCTCGCAGGGCGGCCTCGCCCCGCGGTACCAGTCGAACCCGGTGACCGGTCACTTCACCTATCCCCCCCAGAATCTTCCTGCCGCCACGCCGACCATCGGTCGCCGTCTGCAGGTCCGCATCTACGACCTCAACTCGGTCGTGTGGGGAGACGACGCCAAGTACTACGTCGATGCGATGTACCTGCACTACCAGGACACCGACTCCGGCAACAACATGAACAACGCGTCCTACCGCGAGTTCAGTGTCGGGAACATCACGTCGAGCGGTTATCCGCTCGACACCTTCGGCCCCACCAGCATCGGCGATCCCGCCATCTACGCGTGGGAGGAGAACAGCGACACGGTCACCATCGAGGCCGTCGATTTCCCCAACGACGGCCGGGTCCACGTGGCGAGCGACGTGATCGACCAGGGTGACGGCACCTACCGGTACGAGTACGCGATCTACAACTACAACTCCGGCGATGCGGTCAACGGCTTCTCCGTGCCCGTCCCGGTCGGCACCACGGTCTCGGACATCGGCTTCCACGACACCAACAGCCACTCGGGTGATCCGAACGCGACGAACAGCTGGATCACCAGCTCCAACGGCGGCGCCGTCTCCTGGTACACGTCCGAGTACGCACAGGATCCCCTCGCCAACAGCATCCGCTGGGGCACCCAGTACAACTTCTGGTTCGTCACCGATTCCGCCCCGGAAGCCGGCCTGGGTGACATCGAGATCTACCGGACCGACGATGTCGCCACCGCGAACATCTTCGTTCCCGCGGGCGGTGGTGGCGACAACCCGTACGACCTGAACGGCGACGGCATCGTCAATGGCGCCGACATCGGCCTGTTCCTCGCCCTCTGGGGCGACGTCGACGGCCCTGGCGACTTCAACGCCGACGGCATCGTGAACGGCGCGGACTTCGGAATGCTGCTCGCCGCGTTCGGTTGATCGCGAAGAACTCCTGACCGAAACCACCGAGCGGTCGGCTTCCCCGGAAGCCGACCGCTCGTTTCATTCGTCCCCGGCCCGACGCGGCGCCGTCGAGGCTCCCGGCGTCACGACCCCGCGTCGCCGGCGAGCCGATGCACGGTGAAGTGGATGAACGAGGACTGCGCTCCGATGCCCTCGAACTGGAGACGCCAGTCGAGATGCATCTGCATCGCGGGCGTCATTCCGGGGATCCGCAGCCGCAGCGTCCGGCCGTCGGCGCTTCGAGTGACCGACTCGACGTCGAACGTCGTGATGCCGGGCTCGCCGGTCCGGACGTCGAGCTGCGGCGAGCCGTAGTCGCTCGACCACCGGTAGTTCCACCCTTCGAGATCGAAGGCATCGGCGAGCGCGGAGGCCTTCGTGGTCACGGTGCGACTGAAATCGATCTCCAGACCGTCCTCCACGGCGTGGACCCGCGTGGGGATCGCGAGCGGAGTCTCGCTTCGCCGGATCCGGTAGAAGCCGCCGGGATCGGTCTGGTCCGACGACCAGCCGAAGAGCCCCGCGACGTACAGCGATCCGTCCGTGGGATGAAATCGCCCCCGCATGAGCCCGGTCGGCAACGTGATCGGAAGCGGAACGAACGCCCCCTGGTGCTCGCCGTCGACCTCGTCCTCGAGGATGAGATAGACCTCGCCGGTCCCGTAGGAGACGCCGAGCAGACGTCCCGCGAGCTCACCCCAGACCCCGTCCGGAACCCGCAGCTGGGCCGCGGGAGAGCGGTCGACCGTCGGATGGATCCAGAGCAGCGGCGGTTCGTGGGAATCGAGCGGTTCGAGCCCGAGCCGCGATCCGCTCCAGTTGTTGCCGTGGAACGAGCCCGGCTCGATCCGGTTGATCCGGTTCGCGGGCATCCAGTGCCCCTCCTGGTCGGAGCCCCAGGCGATGCCGTCGGGATCGACCGCGATCCCGTTGGGCGCGCGGAATCCACTGGCGACGATCTCGGAATCACTGCCATCCGCGTCGACCCGGACCAGCGTCCCGTGCCGCGGATGGAGCGGGAGCTTGGCGTGGCGGGCCGCCTTGATGTAGTACAGCGAGCCGTCCGGTCCGACCTGGAGCCCGCTCGCCGGTTCGTGGAAGTGCGGACTGTTCATCGCGTCGACGTTGAAGGCTTCGTAGCGATCGGTCTCGCGATCGCCGTCGAGGTCGACCAGCCGGGTGATCTGGTCGCGGCCGACGACGAGGATCTCGTCATCACGTGTCGCGAGTCCGAGCGGCTGGCTCAATCCACTCGCGATGCGACGCCATTCGAGACGATCCAGATCCGCGTCGAGCCCGTCGACCCGCCAGACGTCGCCGTTCCAGGTGCTGATCGCGGCNGCGTTCCCGTCCTCCAGGAAGTCGAAGTCACCGAACCGCATCCACGAATCCCACGGGTTGTCCCGGGGCCAGGACACCCGGTCGATCTGGAAGGGTGATGCCCGGGCCGCCGCNGCGCCCTCGAGCTCCGCGATGAAGTTCGCGAGGCGGGAACGCGGGCCGTTCCAGGTTCGGACGACCCCTTCGATTCCATCGNGTGAATCCCCGGGCCTGACGACCACCGTCACCACCNGGTCGTCGACGATCTCGNNGGTCGCAGGCAGGTCGAACTCGAGCGATCGGGCGNNGACGAANGGCTCGCCGCTCTCGGCCGCCACNGCGCGGATCGCGGCGCGATCNAGCNCNCCNCGATGNATCCGNAGTCCGTCGAGATAGCCGCTGAANCTCGATTCCGCGGGAAAGTCGTCGTTGGTGAAGCCGACCGAGAGCACGTGATCCGGCGTCGGTCCCTCCGGCGCGAGGACGCCTTCGGCGTCGACGACCCCGTCGACCCAGAGCGTCACCTCCCCGCCCTCGGGATTCGAGGTCACCGCCACGTGGTGCCACTTGCCGTCGGCCACCACGGTCTCGCCCTCGATCGCGCCCACCCATCCGATGTCCCAGGTGAGACGCCCGTCGCGCACGAAGAAGGTCGCGCCGTCCGGCGCCCAGTCATCGGCGAGCGACGTCCGGGCCGCGATGGTGCCGTCCTTCGTGGTGTGGATCCAGGCCGAGATCGTGAACGGCGTCATCGCCGGATCGATGGCTTCCGCCTCGGTCCAGACCGCTCGCGCCGTGCCGTCGAAGTCGAGGGACCGGCCCCGCACCCCACGCCGCCAGGTGACGCCGTCGAGACGCAGATCCCCGGCACCTTCCACCACGTTCTGCATCATCGGGGATGGATCCTCGTCGAAGTTCCATCCCGTGATCGGCGCGGGCGGCGGGTCGGAACGATCCTCGAAGACCATGATCGCCTCGTCGATCGGAGCTCTTTTCGCATCGAGTTCGATTCCATCCATCCCGAACAGCTTCGGGGTCGAACCTCGTTCGCCCGCGTTGGACAACGTCGCACCGCCGGGACCGAGCCTGATGATCTCCACCGAGTCGTCGGGTTCGCCGAAACGGACGTCGAGTTCGCCCTCACGGGCGAGCGTTTCGGTCCAGCGGTTCGGACTTCCGGCGTTCCAGACCGATCGAAGATCCCCACCCCGCTCGGCGGCGTCGACCCGATCGAGGAAGTCGGGAAGCCGATCCTCGTCGAGTGACGCGAAGAGGAGTCGGAATCGGCCGTCACCGGCCTCCTCGAGCGGCGGCATGATCCTCGTGGTGAGTCGGTCCGGCTGGAGATTCGCCCCGCCGATGACCGCAGGCTTCTCCGCCCCGCGAGGCTCGGACATCAACGGGCCCGAACCCACCCAGCCAATGGCGCCGATCACCTCGTCGTCATTCTTGACGACGGCCACGCGACGACCTTCCTTCGGCTCGAGTGACCATCGTGGATTCTCCCCGATATCGAGCGTGACGCCCGCGTCGATCCCGAAGATCGAGAGATCGAACGGCACCGCGACCTCCGCGACTTCGATCTCCCGCGACCACACCAGGAGGTCGTCGCGATCATCGGCGGTCATGCGTTCGAGGACCGTCGCGTCCCCGACCGTGTAGCGAAGAACGATGCCATCCTCACCGGCCACCAGTCCCTCGAAACGCCCGAGGTCCTTCGGCAGCGGGCCGAACGGGACCGCCCGGGGGTCGTCGAAGCGGCCGCCGATCTCCGCTTCGATCCCCGGTCCGGCGGGATTGGTCCAATCGGGATCGCCCGCGATCCGGGGCCAGGTTCCGTGCGGTCCGTCGTAGACGATGCCGCGAAGCTCCACGAAGTCGCCTTGCCAACCNGCCGCCCAGCGAAGTTCCGCGGTGTCGAAGAGCGCCGCGGTGGAGCCGTCGTCGTTNAACGGAATCGCGATGCCCTTCGAGGCGATGTTCTCGGAATCCACTTCGATCGCCGCGGAGAGGAACGGCCCGTAGTCCATGTCCTGCCACGGCTCGCCCGTGCGCTCCTTGAAGCGAGGAAACGACCCGACGCCATCCTCCGGGGCCGGCATCTCCAGGGCCCAGTGGATGCCGTTCACCACGAGCTGCCGGAAGCCCGGCTGCGAGAAGTCCCGGGGATGCCCCATCGTGGTGGTGAAGGTCCGACCGCCGTCGGGACGAATCCACGTCCACGCGAGTGGATTGACGGTCGCGTCGTCGCCCGCCTCGCCGTCCGGGCCGATCGGTCGCCCGAGGGCGAGCACCGTGGCGTCGTCGGGGGGGAAGTCGTCGCGGACGTGGTAGGTCCATGATCGGACGCCGAAGTCCTCGGGCACGCCGGACAACACCGTCTCGTCAGTGCTCCTGGCCGTGGTCACCGCGGTTCGGGAATCATGGCCGTAGTGGTACTTCCACGGCGCACCGAGCACGTCCGCACCGAAGTCGTTCCAGCGCTCGGCCCGCGGATCGTCTTCGGGGTAGTCGAAGGCATGGGTCGAGGTTCGGAACCCGACGACCGCCCCGCCACCCTCGACGAACTCGGCGATCCGGTCGAGCTGGTCCTGGGGCAGTTGCCGGAATCGAACGTAGAACACGGCGAGATCCGCGCCCTCCAGCGCCTCGAGACCTTCGATGTCGTTGCCGGGCCCACCGTTCAAACGGCGATCGACGAGCACCGTGGTCTTGAATCCGTGTTCCCGCTCGAGCAGATCGGCCAGCGCCGGCATCGACCACTCCGAGCGATATTCGCCCTCCCCCACGACGAAGACGACGTGGGGTGTGGCAGGAGGAGGCGGCGCCGCGACGGCCGCCGCAGTGAGGGTCAGCGCGAGCACGATCACCGGTCGAATCTTCATTTCTGGCTCCAGTCGGCGGAGGATGGTCCCGCACGTTCCGCTCGCCAGTCTACGAAAACCAACCTTCGCGGTTGCGTGACGCCTTCTCTCGGGCAGGACGAAACGAGCGCTCGCGACCATCGTCCATCGACCCGAACGCCGACTGCGAAGATCGACCAACGGCTCATGGCGAGTACCCGCCGACGAACCGCCCTCGTCGAGTCGAGCTCCATCCAGGCAAAAGAAAAAGCCCCCTCGTGGTGGGGGGCGGGTGTTCAGAGCCAGCGACCGGACTCGAACCGGTGACCTACGGTTTACAAAACCGTGGCTCTACCAACTGAGCTACGCTGGCTTTCGGTCTCCAATGCTACGACATCCAGCTCGTGGATGCCCTCCCCCCGGCTCAGCGCCAATCCTTCGGAATCGGTCGCCCCCACCACACCGGACGCATCATCGAACGGGTCGACGAGTACGCCTCCCGGATCCGCTGCTTCTCATTGGTCGCCGTGACGTGCGCCTTCACCCGCATCCGCGTCGCATCGAGTTCGGCCGCGGGGAGATCGGGATGGAATCGGTCCATCGTCCCCTGAAACACCGCTTCGTCGAAGGCGGCCTCGCCGTCCCCGAGATCGATCCAGAGCCGCGGCGGTTTCGACTGATCGACGTCGAAGATCCGGGGATCGAGCGTCCTGACCAGATCCGCCATCACCGCATCATCGAGTTCGCACTGTTCGAGACTCGCCTGCGTCAGGCCTTCGAGTTTCTCGTGCAGCGGCGCGTTGTGCCCCTGTGCGACCAGTTCGAACACCAGCGGCGAGAGCAGCAGCAGAAACACGAAGCCGGCCAGCCCGAGGTTGCGGACGAGCCTCGCACGATCAGGTTGCTTCTGGTTCGACATCCACGCCTCCGAAACTCCGGGTCCACGAGCCGGCACCGGCGGGGACCGGCACGTCACCGGGTTCGAGCAGGGAACCCGTGGCGATTCACGACGAAGGGACCGGATCGGCCCCCGGACCCACCCCCGGATCGGCCCGATGTCGCCGCATCGCGACCTGGAGCAGGGTGACGTCGGCGGGATTGACCCCCGCCAGGCGGCCGGCCTGCCCGAGCGTGCGCGGGCGGAAGGTACCGAGCACCTCCGCCGCCTCCCGGCGGAGCCCTTCGATGGATGCGAAGTCGAGTCCGGACGGAATCGTCGCGTGTTCGGCGTCGCGTTGACGACGGATCTCGCGGTCGGCGCGGTCGACGAAGGAGGCATAGCGACAGTCGTTGAGCACCCGATCCACGAGGTCCATGCGATCGGTCGTGCCGGGCGGCAGATGCGTGGCGAGGCCTTCGGCCGTGGACTCCGGTCGCCGCGCGATCTCCTCCAGCGTCCGTCCTTCGAAACGGATCGACCCGAACGCGGCGCGGATCGAATCGAGCGTCCCGGACCGCGCCCGCCACCGCGCCCACCGGTCATCGTCGACCAGTCCGAGTTCGCGACCGAGCGAGGTGAGTCGTTCGTCGGGGTTGTCGTGTCGGAGTCGAAGACGATGCTCCGCCCGACTCGTGAACATCCGGTACGGCTCGCGGGGAATCCGTGTCACGAGGTCGTCCATCATCACCCCGATGTACGCCTGTTCGCGGCCGAGCCGGACGGGGTCGTCGCCGACCGTCGCCCGCGCAGCGTTCAACCCGGCGACCAGCCCCTGGCCCGCGGCCTCCTCGTAGCCGCTGGTGCCGTTGATCTGGCCGGCGAGAAAGAGCCCGCGGATCGACTTGGTCTCCCCCGTCGCGTCGATCTGATGCGGGCGCACCATGTCGTACTCGACCGCGTAGCCCGGCTTGAGCATGACCGCCTGTCCGCAGCCCGCCATGCCGCGGACGATCTCGAGCTGCACCGCTTCCGGCAGCGACGTCGAGATCCCGTTGCAGTAGATCGAGTCGCCCGAAATGGTCTCCGGCTCGAGAAAGACGTGGTGGCTGTCGCGATCGGCGAACCGGACGACCTTGTCCTCGATGCTCGGGCAGTAGCGAGGCCCGGCGTCCGCGTCGATCGCGCCCGAATACATCGGCGCGAGATGGAGGTTGTCCCTGATCAGTTCGTGGATCGCGGCGGTGGTGTCGGTGATCCGACACTCCACCTGCTCGAGCACCGGAAACCTCGCCCGGTCCGTGAGATCGCTGAAGGGAACCGGCACCGCATCACCGGCCTGCCGCGGCAGATCGTCCCAGTCGATCGTGGCCTTCGAAAGTCGAGGTGGCGTTCCCGTCTTCAGCCGGCCGAGTTCGAATCCGAGATCCCGCAGCGTCGCCGCGATCCCGACGGCGCTGCCCTCCCCGATCCGCCCGCCTTCTGAACGTTGGTCGCCCACGTGCATCAACGCCCGCATGAACGTCCCGGTGGTGAGCACCACCGCGCCTGAACGAAGTTCGACCGCCTCCGGATTCGGCCGGTCCGGCGTCGAGGGGTATCCGGTCTCGTCCCAGACCACCGATCCGGAACCGGCGGGAAGTCGGACGCCCTCGATGACTCGCATTCCATCGCGTTCGACGGTGAGAAAGTCGTCGACGGTTCCCGCGACCACGTCGATCGACGGATGTCCCGCGATCAGCCGCTGGGCCTCGAGGCGATACGCCTCCTTGTCGTTCTGGCATCGCGGACCGCGCACCGCCGCACCGCGGCTGGTGTTCAGCATCTTGAACATGATGCCCGTGGCATCGGCGATCCGCCCCATCACACCCCCCAGCGCATCGATCTCCCGGACGATCTGGCCCTTCGCCAGTCCACCGATCGCGGGATTGCAGGACATCGTTCCGAGTCGCATCGGATCCATGGTCACGAGGGCCACGCGACCGCCCGTTGATCCGAGGGCGTTCGCGGCCGCCCATGCGGCCTCGATGCCCGCGTGCCCCCCGCCGATCACGATGACCGAGTAGTCCATGCGGACAGGATAGGTCCTCTCCGAGCGGGGCATTCCCGCCGGAGGTGACGGGACCCGGGTAGGCTGGCCGGACCAGGAGGATTCAATGTTCAAGAAGATCACCGTCGCCACCGTCAAGACCGCCCGTCCGCTCATCGGCGCGTTCCGAGAGGACCTCGACGCGAAGCCCGCGTCCGACGTGCCGAAGACGTCCCGGAAGGCGCTTGAGACCGCGGCCGCGACACCCGGCTTCAAGGCCGACGTCGGCGAGGTCGTGTTCGCGGACGATCACCTGGTGGTCGGCATGGGCGATCGGTCGGCCCTCGACCCCGGCACGGCCCGCAAGGCCGGCGCCGCGGTGCTCAAGCAACTCGACCGCGCGGGCATCGACGCCGTTCGATGCGTGGCCCGCGGCGACTGCGACGATCTCGAAGCGCTCGCCGCGATCGGCGCCGCGATGGCGGAAGGGATCGCCCTCGCCAACTGGCGGCTCGCCGGGTTCGACGGCACGGCGGCGAAGACCGTCACCACGCATCCCCGGCTCCGAATCGACTGGGACCGGAAACCGCTGCGCAACGCGATGAACGCGGGCCTGGAACTCGCGGACAGCATCAACGTGGCCCGGACCGTCGCCGCCACCCCCCCGAACGTCTGCAATCCCACCTGGATCGCGAAGGAAGCCCGGAAGGTCGCCCGCGACGCCGGCCTGAAGTGCACCATCCTCGACCACAAGAAGGTCAAGGAACTCGGGATGGGCGGGATCGACAACGTCGGCAAGGCGAGCGACATCCCCCCCTGCCTGGTCCGACTCGATTACACGCCCGCGAAGGTCTCGAAGGCGGCGAAGGGCGAGCACCTCGTTCTGGTCGGCAAGACGATCACCTACGACACCGGCGGCTACTCCCTGAAGCTCTCGGGCGGCATGCGGGGAATGAAGTACGACATGTGCGGCGGTGCCGCGGTGCTCGGTGCGATCCGGGCGATCGCCAAGGCGAAGCTCGGCATCAAGGTGACGGCGCTGCTGCCCGCCGCCGAGAACATGGTGAGCGACGAGGCGTACCGGCCCGACGACATCATCACCATGTACAACGGCGTCACCGTGGAGGTGACGAACACCGACGCGGAAGGACGCCTCGTCCTCGGCGACGCCCTCGCCTACGCCTGCGACAAGCTCAAGCCGACCGCCATCGTCGACGTCGCGACGCTCACCGGTGGCGTGGTCGTGGCCCTCGGTCACTTCAGCGCCGGACTCTTCGCCAACGACGACCGGATCTCCGGTGCGGTCGAGTGCGCGTCGCAGGGCGCGAACGAGAAGGTCTGGCGACTTCCGCTCTGGGAGGAGCATCGCGAGTTCATGCGATCACCCTTCGCGGACATCCTCAACTCGAATCCCAAGCGGTCCGCCCACCCCATCCAGGGCGCGGCGTTCCTCTCGTACTTCGTCGACGAAGACGTCCCGTGGGCCCACCTCGACATCGCCGGCATGGCGAGCCCCGACGCGGACCCCGTGACGGGTGCCGGCCCGAGCGGCTTCGGCGTTCGACTCCTCCAGCGATTCGCATCGGGCATGGCCGGCGGCTGAACGGTTCCGACCGCCACGACGAGTCGATCGGCGCGGGAACGGATGCGCCGCTGAACGGATGAGCCGGTGGTTGGTCGGTCAGTCGGTGGCCGAGGCGGCGGGATCCCGCCCCTTCTCGATCGCCCCGATCTTCTCGATTCGTCGCTGGTGGCGACCGCCATCGAAGGGCGTCTCCATCCAGGTGTCGACGATGCGCTTCAGCAGCGTCTGGCCCAGCATGTCGGCGCTCATGCACAGGACGTTGGCGTCGTTGTGACTCCGGGAGAGCCGCGCACTCAGTTCATCCATCGCCAACGCCGCTCGGACGCCACTGACCTTGTTCGCCGCGATGCACATTCCGATTCCCGTGCCACAGACCAGGATCCCCCGATCGGCGGTGCCGTCGTTGACCCGGTTCGCCACCAACCAGGCGCTGTCGGGATAGTCGCACGCACGATCGTCCTCGGTCTCCGGCTCGAGAATCTCGACGTCGTGCCCCATGCCCTTGAGGTAGGGAACCAGTTCATCGATGGCCTTTCGTCCTCTGTGATCGCATCCCAGGCCGATTCTCATTGGGGCGTCCCTTCTCTGACGGGGCCGGACCGATGGACGGGCCGGCCGCTTCGGGTTCAGGTCGTGGCGAGCAGGCTGTGGAGCCGGTCGGGGATCACCGCCTCGATTCTGGA
>NYVS01000029.1 GCA_002684755.1 Phycisphaerae bacterium | reverse complement strand
TGATCGATTCATCCTCTAAAACTGAATTGGTATCGGCAACTGCTTGTGGTGGTTTGTTAGTCGTTTTGGTGTTAATGGAAATGGTGATGGAGTTGTTGGAATCAGATCCATCTGTATTGGTGTTGCCAGCCAAGTCAGAGAATGTTGAATTGCCAACTGAAATCACGCCATTGGCGGTGCTCAGGAAATCAAAGTAGTTCTGGACCGAGACGGGTGTATCGCTGACGACGATGTCACCGACGGAGGGCGCCGCAAGCGTCGCGACGGCGGTGGTGGCAAGCGGGACTGATGCGGAGGCAACGTATCTCGCGAGGCGATCGGTGTTCATTTCTTTCTCCTTGGGCGGGATGGGAAGCGGGGCAGAGCGCGGCCGACGAAGTCGGGGGATTCCGGCACGGTGATCTTGATGGATCTTGCGATCGCGCTCAAGGGAAATTTTCCGAATTTCGGCGACGGAATCGCGATTTCCAGCAATGCTCGGGGTCGGTTGCCCCCCTCGAGCCCGGTCTTCGGACCGAAACTCCGGTAGGGGCCTATCCTGTTCGGCCCCGCGGACCCAGGAGCCTGGAACGATGCCCATCTACGAATACGAGTCGTCCGAGGACGGCGAGGTCATTTCCCTCCTTCGGCCCATGGCCGAGGCGGATGAGCCCGTGGCCGACCCGGATGGCCGAAATCGGACGTTTCGCCGACGTCACAGCGTCTTCGGCGTGATGACCGGAAACGCCGGTGGCTCGCCACCGCCGAGCGAAGGCTTCTGTCCTTGCGGGGTCGCCGAGGGCGGCTGTCGGCATCCGGGTTGATGTTCGGCGTCGAGGATCGGGCACGGTCGTGACGCCTCGCGAACATCGCTTCGCGGAAGAGCCGACGCTCTGGAGATGATCGGGATGGCAGGAACGAAACGAGATCAGGGTGGTTCGAGCCGCCGGTTTCTCCATGGGGTGGACTTCTCGGGGAGCGATGCCGGTGGTGCGGCGGGCATTCGCGTCGCGACCCGGGAGGCGGGTCCGGAGGGCGTCGTCGAGCGCATCGAGCGGATCGATCGGGCCGGCCTGCGTCGACGCATCGTTGCCGGCCTTGAAACCGAGGATGAACATCGCTGGCTGATCGACGCGCCGTTCGGTGTCCCGCTCGCGACACTGGAGGCCTGCGAGATCGAGGCGACCTGGGAGGCGACGGTCCGGTGGATGGCATCATTCGATTCCCCGCGGGACTGGCGACGAGGTGTTCGGTCGATGACTCGGAAGGAACCGCGCCGGACCACCGACCGGAACTCCTGGACGCCGCTGGCGTCGATGAACCTTCGAATCTTCAAGCAGACCTGGACCGCCATGGTCGAACTGCTCGTGCCGCTCGCCGCCGCGGGCGTCCGGGTCGAACCGCTCGCCGGGCCGGGTGACTCCAATGTCGTGGTGGCGGAGGGGTGTCCGGCCTCGCTGCTCAAGCGTGCCGGCGATTCGGCCCGTGGCTACAAGGGGCGGACCGACGGCAACCGGCAGCGGCGTGCCGAGATCCTCGCCACCGCACGAAAGGACTGGGGCCTCCGCATCGCGGAGGAGGCCGCGAGTCACGCGGTGGCCGGACAGGGAGGCGACGATCTGGACGCCGTGCTGCTCACCCTCGATCCGCTGGTGACGGTCATTCCGTCCGAAGCGTCGATCGAGGGCTGGGTCTACTCCTGAAGCATCCGGCGGTCCGGAGTGAACGGCGAGGAAGACCGCGGCGACCGGAACGTCGATTCGAGAAGCCGACGAAATGAAGACGACCCCCGGTCGAAACCGGGGGTCGTCTTGAATGCCCAGAAGAGGACTCGAACCTCCACGGGATTTTACTCCCACCAGCACCTCAAGCTGGCGCGTCTGCCAATTCCGCCATCTGGGCTGCGGATCCCTCCGGAGAGGATCGGAAAGTATACCGACATCCCGGCGGGTGTCGAGGCTGGCTGGTGATCCCTACCATGGGGAGATGGCCGATTCCAACGTCGAAACAGGTTCTCAGACCACTGGATCCGACGGTTCCGAGGATGCCGGTGTGCTTCGCCTGAACGAGATCTTCCACTCCATCCAGGGCGAGTCGACCCGGGCGGGCGAGCCGTGCATCTTCATCCGACTGGCGGGGTGTCATCTGCGCTGCAGTTGGTGCGACACCGAATACGCCTTTCGAGAGGGCCGGCGTCGGTCGATTCGGGACATCCTCGAGGAGGTCCTCGCCATCGACTGCCAGGTCGTCGAGATCACGGGGGGCGAACCGCTCCTTCAGAAGACGGTCCACGTGCTCGAGCGAGCCTTGCTCGATGCGGGCCGCACGGTGATGTTCGAGACTTCGGGCGCCTGTGACATCACGGCCTGCGACCCCCGGACCGAGGTGATCATGGATCTCAAGCCACCTTCGAGCGGTGAATGCGGGCGGAACCTCGACTCGAACATCGCGGCGCTCCGGCCGCACCACGAAGTGAAGTTCGTCATCGGCGATCGAGACGACTTCGACTGGTCGATCGAGCGGGTTCGAACGCTGGGACTCGTCGATCGGTGCCGGGCGGTGCTCTTCTCGCCGGTCTTCGAGCAGGCGCAGGGTCTGGAGATCGCCGGGGCCTCCGGGCNTCATCCNCGNCGGCTCGCGGANTGGATNCTCGCCTCNGGNCTTCCGATCCGCATGCAGATGCAGCTNCACAAGTTCATCTGGGAACCGACNACNCGCGGCGTCTGAGGGNCGGGCATCCGATGGCTCCGGGGGTTCCGAGTGGGGTGCCCGCNGAGACGTCACGAATGGCANAACGAAAAGACGGGAGGTCGCNGAAGCGACCTCCCGTCNTTNTTCGCTCGGTCACCGGCTCAGGGGCAGGTGCTTCCGAAGTTGCTGAAGAACAGGCCGACGTCCGAGCCGTCGACGCCGCCGACGCCGTCGAGGTTGGCCGGGGAGTCGACCGCGCCCCACTGGGTGAGCAGGAAGCCGAAGTCCTCGCCGTCGACGATGCAGTCACCGTTGAAGTCGCCGACCAGTTCGTCGGTGTCGCACTGGATGGCTTCGACCTTGAACGCGTCGANCGCCGCTTCGACGACCGAACCGTCGTTGAGATCGCACGCCTGGAAACGGACCTGCACGGCATCCGTGTTCTCCACGAAGTCGGAGACCCGGAAACTCACGAGGTACCAGCCTCCCGAGCTCTGGGCGACCGGTCCGACGACCTCGAGTTCGGTCCAGTTGAGGCCGTCATCGGTGATCTCGATGGTGAAGATGTCGTTGTTCGGATCCGCACCCGTGCCGGCACCGGTGTTGTCGTACCAGCGGGCGTACTTGATCAGGCTTCCGGGGTCCGTCGCGTCGATCATCGGGGTCGTGATGGTCGTGCATCCGCCGTCGATGTCGAAGTTGCCGTTGCCGTTCTGGGTCAGGAGGCAGAAGTCGCCTTCGTAGGCCGCTTCCGGCTCGCCACGGGTGGAGGTGCCGTTCGGATTGCCACGTTCCCATGCACCGGCGCTGAGGCCCGGATCGTTGGTGACCACCCATCCCGAGATGCTCTTCTCGAAGTCATCTTCGAAACCGACCACGATGTCGGTCACGCTGAGGGAGGTNTAGGTGTCGCCGGGGGCGTTGGTCGGGCTCGTCACCGCGGTCGAGCCGGAGTTGGCGGACACGTACCAGTCGACGGAGGCACCGCATTCGGCGGCGGGCAGGGCGGCGAGATAACTGTNGCCACCCTGGTTCTGCATGATCTGGTTCTGCCAGACGCTNCCGTTCTCGCGGAAGTAGATCCGGGCGTTCGAGGGCGTGGGGTTGCCACCGAGGGGCAGGACGTCCACGGTGAAGGTCGCGCCGTTCGCCGGATCGATGGTGTTGGGGCGACCGTCGGGGAATTCGAACACGAGGAGCTGGAGTTCCGGNCCGGGAAGGCCCTTCACGCCGGCTCCGCCGCTGATCTGGGCGTAGTTGGGCGTGCCGTCGAGGATGTTGCCGTTGTCATCGTCGAGCGTGAGCCAGTCGATGACGATCGCCTCGTTGATCGTGGAACCGTTGTGCATCGGAATCGAGTTGAAGAAGTGCGACTCGATGATGGAGGTGGGCTTGCCCGCCGCGATCAGCTGTTCGCGAATCTCCCAGACCATGCCGGACAGCACCTGGCCGCAGGTGTGGATCGCACTGCCGCAGGACGAGCAGCCGGAGGGCGAGTAGCTGCAGTTGTTGTCCGCGTTCCGGATGCCGCTGTCGCACTGGTTCTGATAGAAGCCGACCGCGAGTCTCGGATCGCCGGTGATGAGCACGCCGCAGCAGTCGCCGGCGCCTTCGCCGTAGCTCTGCTGGCCGGAGCCCGCGGTGTTGACGAGGTGATGACCGTATTCGTGATGGATGATCACGTCGAACGCGGTGTTTCCGCAGCCGCCGCCGGCGTTGTAGAAGTTGATCGAACCGCCGTCGTAGTAGGCGTTGCAGGTGCCCGACACGGCGGTGTTGATCGTGAAGTTCTCCTGGTTCGAGATGACCGGGTAGCTCGAGTTGTACTGGAGCGTGAAGTTCCGGACCTCTTCGGCGAAGTAGATCGTGTTGGCGTAGGCGCGCTGGGCGTCGGAGGAGTTCGCCATGTTGACGACCGCGATCCCATTGCCGCCGGAGGGCACGGTCACGCTGGTGTCACCGGCGCCGTTGTCGACGTTGAACCACTGGGTTCTCGCCTCGACGTTGACGGTCACCGAGCCGCTCCCACCGTTGGGAATGGTGGCGATGCCCTGCTCGTTCGCGACGTAGACCGTGCCGCCCACCGTCACGCGGGCGTGGGGCAGCGGCCCCATGATCTCGGTGCCGCATTCCATCGAGAACTCGGTGGTGCGGTTGGCCATCACCTGGACGTTGACGTCGGCGTGGAGGATCTCGTTCTGCTCGTGGATGATCTCGCCGGTCGCGGGGTCGGCCACGAAACGCCACTTGGAGTACGCGCCGTCGGCGTCGCTGCCGGTGATCGTGAAGTCGACGCCGGCCCGCGGCGGGACCGAGGTGCCGTCGCTGCCCGCGAACACCACGGGGCGGATGCCGGAGATCTCGGCGTNCTGGAATCGGGCGCTCGCCTCGGCGGCGAATCGATCGGCATCGAGGCCGCCGGGGAGCAGACCGCCNGGCATGGCGAAGCCGCCGAGGTCGGGGACCTGGGCGGAGACCAGAACCGTGGGGAATCCGGGCTCGTTGCGAACGAGGACGCGGATCGCGGCATCGAAGACGGGGGTGCCGTCGACGTGCGGAACGTAGCCGACGAGCATGAACTTCGCGTCACCCGTCACCGGATCGGTGACGAGGGGAAGCACGTGCTCCTGGCTCAGCCAGGGACCGATGGGAAGGAACTGCTCGGGCTGGATGCCGAAGAGTCGCTCGGCGTTCTCCTGAACGAAGCGCCCGGCACTGTCCGAGGCGTGATCGCCATGGGAGAAGGCGGCGCCGTAGATCCGCTCGAGCTGCCCCATTCGCTTGGTGCGGGCGACGCCCGGATGGTCATCGGCGAACGCCATCCAGCCCAACTCGGCGTCGTTGATCGGGGTCGTGGGACCGGCGAGCGCGGAACGGGGTGTCTGGTCGACCGGAGCACCTCGGTCGGCCATGGAGGCCGAGCCNAGAACGGGGATCGCGAGCATCATCGCGGCGATGGAGAAGGACTTGATCAGCATCTGGGGGTCCTGTGGGGGGGGGGACTCGGCGTCTTCGAGATTCGGAGACGACCTTATTGTTGACGGAATTTGACGTAGAGACAAACACTTGGTTCCGGAAATCGCGGAATCAGGGGGCCATCTTCGTCGAAATTCACGGCTTGAGAGTCGATTCGGACCTTGTTCCCGGGGTGCGGGTGCCCTAACTTGACCGGTTCGGATGGCCAAGGGAAACCAGAAAAAATCGACCGCAGATGCCCCGACGATCGAGAATCGCCGGGCCCGTCATGATTTCCGCATCGGGGACACCCTCGAGTGCGGTCTCGTGCTCCGTGGCACCGAGGTGAAGTCGATCCGAGCGGGCCGGGCGAGCCTTGCCGAAGGCTGGGTCCGGGCGGTGGCGGATCCGCCGACCCTGACCCTGATGGGCGTCCACGTGGCCGAGTACCCGCCGGCGGGACCGCATCGCCAGCACGAACCGGTCCGGCCGCGTCGCCTGCTTGCCCACAAGAAGGAGATCCGGAGACTCGCGAACGTCCAGGACGCGGACAACGCGACCCTCGTTCCGCTTCGAATCGTCTTCGTCGGCGGGCGGGCGAAACTCGTGGTGGGTGTCGCCGAGGGCCGCAAGAAGGCTGACAAGCGGCAGGACATCGCCAAGCGCGAGGCGCAGCGTGACATGGACCGGGCGCTCCGCCGTCGATGATCGTCACTTCGAAGCAGGTGCCGCGAAGGGATACATCAGTCCTTCCATCCCTCGTCTCCTCGCCTTGACGCAGGCGAGGATCTCCTCGGCGGCCTGTTCCGACGTCAGGCGTGGGGCCGAAGGGGCCAGCAGGTTCAGGTCTTCGGCCATTCTGGTCTCGACCAACCCGAAGTTGATGCAATAGACCTGCAGGCCGGAATCGCCGGCGGTCCGTTGCATGTAGTGGGAGAGCGCCGCGAGGCCGGCCTTGCTGGCGCTGTAGGTCGCAAGGCCTTCGCGGAAACCATTGACGAGTTTGGAACCCGCGTTCACGATGCAGGCATCGGAGGCGAAGCGGTCCCAGAAGGCGAATGAAAGAGCCTGTGGCGCGAGCAGGTTGACGCGAAGGATGTCCTCCGCCACCTCGAGGTCGAAGTCGTCCGGGGTGGTTTCCCTGGCGATTCCCGCGATGTTCAGAAGCGCTCCGATTCGTCGGCCTGACTCGACCACCTTTTCGATCGCCGCGATCGCATCGGCCGGATCACGCAGATCGGCGGTGACCGGTCGAACGTCCTTCGTCGGTCCGTGCTCTGCTCGCACTTCGCGGAGCTGGTCGCCGTTGGAGTCGAGGGCGACGACCGTCCAGCCGTCGCGGACCAGAAGATCGACGGCGGCCCGCCCGATTCCCGCCGCGGCACCCGTGACCACGGCGAGGGGAGGCATCGCGGATGCCATCATCCCGATCCTCCAGGCTCGTTGGTCAGAAGCGGGTACGGGAGACCGACGCGATCGTCCCGTTGCCCGTCGATGCAGGCGAGAATCTCCCTGGCGACCTCGACCGGATGCATCGCGGCTTCCTTCGGGACCATCGACTCGTCGAACAGCGACCGCAACATCGGTGTTTCGACCACGCCCGGGTTCAGGGTGAAGGCGCGGATTCCCGTCTCGTCGGCTTCGGCCATGATCGATCGGGTCAGCGAATCGAGTCCCGACTTGCTCGCCGCATAGGCCGTGAAACCGCGGAAGGGATCGATGGACGCCATCGACGACACGTTCACCACGCACCCTCGCGCCGCGACGAGGAGCGGCCAGGCGCGGGTGACCAGCACGATCGGGCCCACCAGATTCGCACCGATCGTCTCGCGAACCAGTCGGGCATCGGTGTCCTGGATCGGAACCTGCGGGGCGACTCCCGCATTGTTGATGATCACGTCGAGGCGATCGAATCTCGCCGCCACCGCATCGATCGCGTCGGTGCAGGCGGCGGGTTCGACGAGATCGACCTCGAGGATCAGGGTGGGGGTTCCCGCCGGAAGGAGTTCCGCCGTGGCCTGCAGACGAGCCGGGTTCCTGCCCAGCAGCGCAACCGCCAGGCCCCGTTCGGCCAGCAGCCGGGACGTCTCGCGACCGATGCCGCCTCCAGCGCCCGTGACGAGGGCCACCGGTCGGTTCTCGCGATCAGCCGGCACCCGTCAGCCTCAGCACGTCGTTGTAGAAGGTGACCACGAAGAGCGTGCCGATCAGGGCGAGTCCGACCAGCGTCGCCGCGTTCTGGAAAGCGATCGAGGGCGGCTTCTTGAAGAACTTCTCATAGAGCAGGAAGAGGAAGAGCCCGCCGTCGACGATGGGCAGCGGCAGGAAGTTGAGCACCGCCAGGTTCACGCTGATCATCGCGAGGAAGAAGATCAGGTACATGAAGCCCCGGTCCGCCACCCGGGTNCCGATGTGCACGATGCCGACCGGCCCGTGAAGCTGCTTCACGCTGACCGATCCGCCGACGAGGCGGTCGATGGTCAGATAGGTGAGCACGACCATCTTCCAGGTCTGTCGAAAACCCATCATCGTCGCAAGGATCGGATCACCGCCGGCGGAGAGCGTGGTCTGAAGCGGCTCGAACCAGTTCCCGGGGAGCGGCGCGGTCCAGCCGAGGCTGCGAAGCCGGTCGCCTTCGGNCTTCGAGATCGTGATCGTTCCGGACTCCGCGGCGGCGTCGGCCACCGGCAGCGTCCAGGTGAATTCGGTCTCGGTGGCACCGTCGGTGCCGACGGCATCGACCAACGCGGCGCGGAAGGACGGCCAGTCCTCGACGGACTTCGTTCCCACCGCGTCGATCCGGGTCCGCGGCATGAGTCGCAGGGCCGCGATCGACGCCGGCATCGGTTCGTCGCCGCCCACGACCTCGAAGGGGCGGGCGATGCGGGGGTCGTCGAGGGCGTAGTTCACCATCACGCCGAGTCGGCCTTCGGCATCGGTCCTCGCCTCGACGCGTCGCTCGACGCCGTCGCGTTCCACGAGGATCGGAATCGTCCGGCCGGGCCGGGCCATCAGCGCGCCGCGGAACTCCGACATCCGAGGGCCCGCGACGTCCGCGACCTGCAGGACGATGTCACCGGCCGCGAGGACCTCCGCGTTGCGACTTCCATCGACGACGCCGGTGATCCTGACCAGCGGCGTCAGTCCGAGCAGGCCGGACTCCCAGTCGCCGGCGCCCTCGGGTTGCGGCTCGGCGTACAGGATGCGTTCGTAGATCGGGTCGGCGGTCATGGAGACGGCGAATCCAGGCTCGCCTCCGGCGCCCGGTCCGAAGCCGACCTCGACGGGCCGGCCGTTCGATGCGGTCATCACCTCGTCGAAGGCCTCCCAGGTGCCGACGGTGGTCGAGCCCGCGGACACGATCGTCCGGCCGGGCATTCGATCGGCCATCGACGCGTCGAACATGGTCTCGAGCGGTGTCTCGAGCTGCGGATCCGAGGCGAGCTGGTTGCTGGCGGCCGGTGCGATGCCGATCATCCGCATGTTCATGCGTTCGTCGTACGCCGGCTCGACCTCGAATCGAAGCGGGGCGTCCCGGCCGGGTCGGTCGACCTCGATGCTGAGTGGTCGGTCGGGGACGCTCATCGCGGATTCGATCATCACGTCGGAGAACGTCATGA
>NYVS01000147.1 GCA_002684755.1 Phycisphaerae bacterium | reverse complement strand
CGCGGCGCGGAGACGATCACGGTGTTGGTCCGCACGTCGGGCGTGAGCGCGATCGAGTCGCGGATGGCGCTGGAGACCTCGACCTCCATGCGGTCGGGATCGTCCCCCGGCTCGACGCCTTCCATCTCCTTCAGGTACCGCATCACGGTGCCCCGCTGCCCGGCTCGACCGCGACGACCGCCACCGCCGTCGAGCACGCTCTCGATCAGGGCGACCGTCTCGAGCACGTTCGCGGACGCGAGCGGCACGTACTTCACTTCGACGATCGCGCCGGGCTGCTCGGAGTCGAGCCGCGACACCAGGTCGCGGATCGCCTCGATGTCGGCGGGCGTGCCGGTCGCGAGGATCGCGTTGATGCGATCGTCGGCGTTCACCCGCACGATCTCCTCGCCGCGGCGACGGTTCTCGGTCTCGACGTAGAGGTCCTCGACCAGATCGACCAGATCCGAGGCCCGGTTCCGGGCGACCGGGATGATCTCGAGACCGTGTCCGCCGATTCGATCGGACTGCGCCTGCATCAGGACGTCGACGAGGTCGCGGACCACCACCTGGTTCTCGCGGCTCGCGGCCACGATCAACGCGTTGCTTCCATCCAGCGGCTCGATCGAGACGCGGTCGCTGGGACCCTCGGCGTCACCCAGGCTCTGCATCCGGTCCCGCATCAGCGATTCGAGCCTCGGTGCCATCTCGCTCGCGGAACCCGATTCGAGCGTGAGCACTTCGATCTCGACCGCGGAATTCATCGGCGTCTCGGAAAGACGTTCGACGAGATCCTCGATCGAACGACGGTCCTCGGGACTGGCCGCGACCAGCAGCGAGTTGGTCCGGGGATCGGTGATCACCAGCGGCCGCTGCCGACGGGCGACGTCGGCGGGGAGATCCGCATATCGACGTTCCATCACCTGCTCGACGGCCCGCGCCACCCGTTCCAGCCCGCCCCGGCTCACCGGAACCACGCGGATGTCGGCGGCATCGCCGATCGAATCGAGGTCGAGATCGGACGCGAGCCGCTCCACCACGTCGAAGGTGTCGTTGCCGGCGGCGACGACCAGTGCGTTGGACCGGTCGTCGGACATGATCACGGCCTGCTCGAGCTCGGCCGTCTCGGGCTGCACCCGGCGAAGTCGTTCGAGCCGGGCGTCCATCAGCGACTGGATCATCGGGGCGAGTCGGGAGGCGCTCGCGTTGGCGAGCTCGATGATCCGGATCTCACGGAAGTCGACTGGCACCTCGACGTCGAGTCGCGCGAGCAGATCCTCGAAGAGCTCGAAGCTTCGACCGCTCGTCGACACCACGATCGAGTTCGTGCGGACGTCGGGGACCGCCTTGATCCGATCCTCGTCGCGAATCAGGCCGGATCGGTACTGCTGCTCGAAGAGCTGCCGGATCACGGTGGTGATCCGTTCCGAGGATCCATGTTCGACGGCGTAGATCCGGACCGCGGCGCCGGGGGCCGCGGCCTCGATGTCGAGCATCGCCACCAGTTCCTCGACCAGCGAGAGGTTGGGCGGACTCGCCACCACCACGAGGGCGTTCAACTGGGAATCGGCCTTGACCATGAGCCGGGACAGCGGCACGAAGACGTCGCTCTCCACCGCCCGGTCCCCGCCGAGTCGCATCGCCCGCATCCGCGCGACCTGGTTCTGCATCGGCGTTCCGCCGGGAATGTCGGTCTGGCCCTCGACCACCGCCGCCTGCACGAACTCCGCGAGGTCGCCGGCGTCCGCGTACCTCAGCGGGATCACCCGGGCCTCCACCCAGCCCGTACCCACCTCGGAGTCGAGCTTGCCCACCATCACCTCGACGAACGCGACCGCGGATTCCTTGCCGACCGCGATCACCGTGTTGGTCCGTTCGTCGACGGTCAGGGCCGCCCGACCCGTGAGCGACGCGCCGATCGCGCCTTCGGGTATCGCCGGGATGTCGGAGCCGGGCAGCACCGCGAGGTCGCGGCCCTGCTCGAAGAGATCCTCGACGACCCCCACGAAACGGTCCGCGGCCATGTTCTCCAGCGGGAAGATCTGGACGGTCAGGGCTTCCGTGGTGGGAAGCCGGTCGAAGAGCCGGGCGACCTCGACCAGGGCCCGGGTGTTCGACGGCGTGGAACTGATGAGGATCGAGTTCCCCGCGACGTCGGCGGTGACCCGGATCGGACGCGAGAGATCGAGCGCGATCGGGGAACTTCGGCCACCGACCACGTTGAGCCGACGGATCTGTTCCTTCACCGCGGTCGCGATCGCGGTGCCGTCGGGCCCGCCACCGGCGGGATCGATCACCTGATCGATGAGCCTGACCACCGCGGCCGCCTCCGCCTGCTGCAGCTGGACGACGCGGACCTCGTTGGTCGCGAGATCGGCTTCGGGCTGGGCGTCGATCGCCTTCAGGATCCCGACCACCGTCTCGCGGTCGGCGGGATTCGCCACCACCAGCAACGCATTGCGACCCTCGACCGTGGAGATCTTGATCGGCTCCACCACGAGTCGCGACGTGGAGTCCGCGGGCTGGGCCTTGTCGAGCCCGATCCGCTTCACCGCCCGTTCCGCGACGCTCGCGGGAACGTTCTCGAGATCGATGAGGAAGATTCCCTGACCGGCCGCGGGCGCGAGTCGATCCATCTCGCCGATGGTCGCCGAGACCTCGTCGAAGAAGGGACCGGTCGACGCGATCACGAGGGCGTTGCCCACGGCGTCGACGTCGATCGAGAACGGGACCTTCGCCTGGGCGGCCTTCGTCGCGTAGGCCGCGCGAACCGATGCGGCGACCCGGGCCGCCGGCGCGGACTCGAGCCGGACCACCCGGACGGACACGCCCTTGACGTCCGATTCCTGCTGCAGGGCCGTCGCGAGCGTCCGGATCTGGACGAACTCCTCCTCGTCGGCCCGGACGATGACCGCGTTGGACGGCCGATCACCCACGATGCGGAGCGTGCCGCCGCGGTTCTGGCCTTCCGGAAGGTAGATGGTCCGCAACGCGGCGGCCAGTGATTCGGGATCGCCCGATCCGACGGGAATCAGTCGCGGGGCCGGGAGTCGCACGAACTCCGCGACGTCGAGCTGGGCGATGATTCGCTCGATCTTCTGGAGGTTCTGGCGATTGGCGGACACCACCAGCGAATTCGTCTGGACCTCGGCGCTCGCGCTCACCCATTCCTCGCTCTGCATCAGGACCGGCGGCGACTGCTCGCTCCGTTCCCGACCCGAGCGATCACCATCGGCCTGGCGCGGTTCCTCGCGATTCGACTGCCGGCCCCCGCGTCGAGCCGCCTCGACCTGCGGACGGAACGCGTCGTTGATCGCCCGCGCGACGCTGCGGGCGTCGGCGTAGACGAGCGGGAGCACCGCGAGCTGGAGCGAGGCGTCGTATTCCTCGCTGTCGAGCTGCTCGACGAGCGCGAGGATCCCTTCCCATTCCGCCTCCGCGGCGGTGACCACCAGGCTGTTGGTCGCTTCGTCGGCGATGATCCGGACGTTCTGCTTCCCGGGCGTGTCCGCCTCGAGGGCGAAGGGTCCGTAGAAGTTCCCGAGCGCGTCCTTGAGCTTCATCGCGTCCGCGAACTGCAGGGCGACGAAATCGGTCTTTCGAGTCCTGGTCCCGGGTGCGTCGAGCTCGGAGAGGATCGTGTCGATGACCTCGAACTGATCCGGCGTCGCCCCGACGATGAGCTGGTTCTCGAATCGGTTGTAGTCGACCGCGACGTCCTGCCAGTCGATGCCGCGGGCCAGCAGGAGTCGGTCCAGGGTGTAGGACACGTCGACCGCGGGCGCGTGTTCGAGCGGAATGATCCGGTACTCGATCGGACTCCGGGCCGGGGCCTCCTCGAGCTTCGCGAGAATCGACTCGATGACCGGCAGGCTCTCCTTGGTCGCGGTCACCACGATCGAGTTCGACCGCCGGTCCGCCACGATGGTGGCCTGGACCTCGATCGGCGCGGCGTCCGGATCCTCCTCGATCGCGATCGAGATGCCGGTGGTCCGCCCGTCCTCGTCGAGCCGAAGCGTCTCCTGCAGGATCCGACTCGCCTCACCCGCGTCCGCGACTTCGAGGTTGTAGGTGCGGATCACGCTCTCCGCGGTGTCGTCGGGCGCGTCCAGTCGTTTGATCAACGCCGCGATCTGCGGATAGAGCGACGCGGGCGCGTTGACCAGGACCGAGTTGGTCCGGGCGTCGGGCGTGATGACGACGCCGTCACCGCCCCGGCGATCGAACTGGGCCCCGATCAGGGCCGCCATGTCCGCGGCGTCGCCGCGTTCGATCACCACGATCTCGAGCGACCGCGATCCGGTGAGATCGGGGGCGTCGATCCGGGCGACCAGATCCTTGACCATTCGAACGTCGTCCTCGGTACCCGCGACGATCATCGCGCCGGAGGTCTCGATCGGCGTGACGACCACCTTCGCGGTCGTGCCGTCGGTGCGACTTCGATCCCGCAGGAAGCGGCTGACCGCCCGGGCGACGTCGTCGGAATCGGCGAACTCGGTGCGGACGACCTCCACCACCGAATCGCCGCCCGCGAGGAGCCCCGAGAAGTCCTCGAGAATCGCGTCGACGTTCGCCTGCTGTCCTTCACTGCCCACCACGAAGAGCGTTCCGGAACGCGTGTCGGCGAAGATCTTCGGACCGGTCGATTCCTCGTCGCTCCGCCACCAGCGGAATTCGGTCTCGCCGCCGCCCAGTGCGTCGGAAAGCACCTCCTCCAGCAGCGAGACGTCCGCCCCGGGGACCCGGTAGTACCGGACGATGCGTCGCTCGTCGTCGGGGGTGGGAACGTCGAGCGATTCGATGAGTTCCTCGACCAGGTCGAACCGGTCGCCCTGCCCGCTCACCACCAGCGCGTTCAGACGCTCGTCGATTTCGACCGCGATGCTGCCGAGACCGCTGCGGGTCTGGTCGCCACGACTCCGGGAGCGGAAGCCGAAGCCGCCGAAGCTCGAATCGCTGCGGGTGAGCGACGAGACCAGCGACTCCACGGTGCTCTTGATCTCGTTGGCCCGGGCGTTCCGGAGCGGGTAGATCCGGTATTCGTATCCGGCCTTGCCGTCCTTCTCGTCGAAGGTCTTCGCGAGCTGCGAGACCTCCTCGAACGTCGGATCGTCGCAGGCCACCAGCAACGTCGCGCCACCGGTGCGGCCGGTGATGGCCACCGCGGCGGACTGGGTGCGGCGACCTCGTCCGGTCGAGAAGAGCCGGGCCCGGTCGTCGTAGAACCCCTGCACCGCGGCGGCGACCTCGCCGGCATCGGCCCGGGTCAGCTCGATGGTGCGGACCGGAAAACGACTGGTCGCCTCCCGATCGATGCGTTCGAGCACGTCACGCATCTCGGCGAGCGTGGGCGCGTCCGCCCGGACCAGAAGCACGCCGGAGGCGTCGTCGGCGAGCACCAGGGTGGTGGCTCGCAGCCGTTCGTCGCCACCGATCACCGCCTGGTCGAGGAGCCGCGCCGCGGCGGTCGGCCGTGCGGCGGCGAGCTCGATCACGGTGAGCGGGTTCCGCTCCCGGCCGTCCTCGACGTCGAGCTGCGCAAGCAGCGATTCGACCTCCGCCAGTTCCTCGGTGCTCGCGGTCACGACCAGCTGGTTGCTGCGGGCGTCGACCGCGAAGTCCGGCTCCGCCGCGGTGGCGGCGCCGCTGCGGCGGATGTTGCGGAATCGCGTCTGGAAGATCTGCCGGAGCGTGCGCTGGAGTTCGGTCGCACTGGCGTATCGGAGCTGGAAGAGGCGCAACGTGGCACGCTCCGCCTTCGGCGACTGCGTCGCGAGTTCGACGTAGCGGTCGATGAAGGGGATCGCCTCCCGCGGGGCCATGACCACGAGGGCGTTCGCCTCGACGTCCGCCACGGCGCGGATCAGCGTCGGGTCGAAGCGGGCGACGACCGGACGGCCTTCCCCGTCGAGCGTCACCGAGAGTTCCCGGTAGCGGTTCCGTCCCGGCGACTGGAGCAGGGAGACCAGGCCGCTCGCGGCCCGGCTTGCGCTCATCTCATCCAACCGGTAGATGCGAACGACGACTTCCGGGGCGTCCGCCGGCCGAGCGACGGAACCGATCAGTTCCGCGATGAGTTCGAAGTCCGTCTCGCGACACGCGATGATCAAGGCGTTGCTGGTGACGTCGGGCACGATCGTGGTGCGACGGCCCAGATCGCCGGCGCGACCGCCCGCCGGGACGAGCTGTCGGACGGTCTCGTTGACCACCGACGCGACGCTCCGCACATCCACGCCGGCCGGGAGCGGCACGGTGCGGATGATGCTGCCTTCCTCGGGGAGCGTGTCCTCGACCTCGTCGGCGAGTTCGACCACCTGATCGAGTTCCCGGGGCGAACCGAGGATGACCAGCGAATTCGTCTCGGGATCGATCGCGATCACGATCTCCGCCTCGTCCTCCTCGACCTCCTCGGTCGCCTGCGATGCCGTCGCGGGGGCCGCCGCGGCGTCCTGCCCGAGGGGGGTCGCCGCGAGGGCGATGCCCGCGATCGCGACCCGCGCGAAACCCATCAGGCCGCCCCGGTGCGTTCCGAGGCCGACGGGCGTCGCGGACGACACCTTGCGACCGGCGTCATCGGACTCCTTGGACTTCTTCAGGAGTTCCTCGATCGGCACGATCCGGACCCGGTCGTCGTCCTCGCGGTCGAGCATTCGTTCGAGCATGCGGGCGATGTCCTCCGCGGATCCGCGACCCGGATCGATGGGCACGGTCCGGAGTTCGCGGGCGACGTTGAGCGTCGCCTCGTCGATTCCCTCGACGATCCCCTGGATCTCCGAGAACTGACCGGGCGTGGCCCGGACCAGCAGGGTGTTGCTGGAAGCGTTCACCCGGATCGCGGGTGGCGCCTCGCCGTCGTCGGCGACCGCGAAGAGTTCGTCGAGCGTGGTCGCCAGCTCGCGGGCGTCCGCGTTCCGCACCTCGAGGACACGGATCGATCGGCCGCCGCCACCCGGGGCGGCGACGTCGAGCTGAGCGACGAGCTGTTCCGCGGCGTTCAGGGCGGCGAGCGGGCCGGTGACGATCACCGCGTTCAATCGATCGTCGGGCAGCACCCGGATCGGCGGTTCCTCGCTGACCTGCCCGCGGGCCCGCGCCATCATCAGTTCGGCCCGCATCCAGCTGGGGAGATCCCGCGGCTGAAGCACCGAGTCCTCGGTGAGTAACGACTCCACCAAGGGAGCGACCCGTGAAGCCGAGGCATGCTTGAGGAAGACCGTCCGGACCTGCACCCCACCGCCGGAGCTCGCCATCGCCGAAAGCTGCTGGGCGACGATCTCCTGGAGTCGGGGCGAGGCGGTGACCACGATCGAGTCCGACCGGCCCGCGGAGGCGACCACCGGACGGGCTTCGCCGGGGCGGGCGTCGCTCGCCGCGTCGAGCGACTTCTGAAGGGCGCCGGCCATGTCGGCGGCCCCACCGGCGGGGACCGGATACACCCGGACCTCGACCGACGCGCCCGCGTCGACCTGGTCGAGTTCGCGTGCGAGCGTCGAGGCGATCGCCTGCAGCTCCGCCGGCGCGGAAACCAGGATTCGGTTCGACGAGACGTCCGCGGTGACGCTCGGTTCGGAGACCACGAGACCGGCTCGGGCCGCATCGCGCAACGCCGCCGGCCATCGCGTTCGATCGCGAAGCACCGGAGCGATGACCGCGGCCACCGCGTCGGCGGACGCGTTCTGCATCGTGATGATCTTGAAGTCGACGGGCGGGAGCACCGGGATCTGGGCGTCCCATTCCGAAAGCAGGGCGACGGCCCGTTCGGTCTCCTCCCGGGTTCCGACCACGAGGACCGAATTGGTCTCGGGTTCGGCGAGCAGTTCCAGCGTCGAGCGAAGGCCGCCGGGGCGGGTTCGATCGAGCACGGTCTGGGCGGTCCCGGCGATCCTGGCGGCGTCGGCACGGGCGGGCGTGAAGGTGGTGTAGACGAGATCGGCATCGACGTCGGGTCGGTCGAGCTTCTCGATCAGGTTCTCGGCGAGGTTCACCGCGGGCTGCGGCCCGCTGACGATGAGACTGTTGGTCCGCGCGTCGGCCTCGACCCGGACGGTCGGGGTGAGATCGATCGCGCCGCGACTGCGACGGATCCGTTCCACGAGCACGCGGGGATCGCTGCTCTGCTGGTCGTCGAGGAGCTTCTGCACGATGGGTGCGATCCGGCCGGCGTCCGCGTGGGCGAGTTCGAAGGTCCGCGCATCCATCGCGTCGGTCGCGGGACGGGCGTCGAGCGGCTTGATGAGCACCTCGACCTCCTCGATCTCCTCCGGGACGCCCACCAGCAGGAGAGCGTTCGAGCCCGCGGCGGGAATCACCTTGACCTCCATCGCATCACCCGTCGCCGGGCTGGTCATGCTNGGAAGGGCCTGCTGGAGCGCCGCCGCGACGACCGCGGCGTCGGCGAACATCAGCGGTCGGACGCGGACCGTCGGATCGCCGACGACCTGGGCCGAGGAGTCCAGCGTCTTGATGAGCTGTTCGGCGACCGGCATCACCACCTCGGGCGCCGAGATGATGACGGTGTTGGTCTTTCGATCGGCGGTGACCGTGAGCAACCGATCGATCTCGCGGCCGGGCTGGCCCGAGGTCTCGGTCATCCGTGCGACGAGGATCTCCCGAAGCATCGGAACCACCGAATCGGCGCGGGCCTGNACGAGTCGGAAGGTCCGAAGNACCGTCGTCGGGACGACGGGGCCGGACTCCAGCGANTCGACCACCTGACCGACGCGTTCGAAGATCGCGGTGGGTCCCGAGACGAGCAGCGTGTCGCTCGCCGCATCGATGCTGATCGAGATGGAACCCGCGAGGCCGCGATCGCCGCCNCCGAGGTGTCCGCCGTCGGCGAGNTCCCGCAGCGTGCGGGCGGCCGCCTCGAGCTCCACNGTCGGCAGCTTCCAGGTGCGGATCTCCGTCTCGTCGACGATCTGGGTCTGGTCGAGCTGTTGCACGAGCTTCTCGAAGCCGGCCATCCGCTGGATCGGCGCGTCGACGATCAGGGCGTTCATCTGGGGGTTCGCCCGCACCACCACCTCGCGGGCCTGCTGGAGGTCCGGCCGGGGGCGACCCCGACTGTCCCGGGGCATCGGCGGCTCGGGATACATCTGATCGATGGTCGTCGCGAGGTCCTCGGCGAGGGCGACGCGAAGCGGGAAGATCCGGATCTCCCGACCTTCCGCATCGAGGCGGTCCGCGTCGTTGAGATCCGTGACGATGGCGCGGATCTCCTCGAGCAGNTCCGGATGGGCGGCGACGATCAGGGCGTTGGTCGCGACGTCGGCGCTGATCCGCACCGGCTTCTCGGCCTTCTCCTCGTTCGAACGCCGCTCGTAGGTCTGGCCGAGCGCGTTGGCCAGGTTGACCGCGTCGGCGGTCCGGACCTGGAGAATGCGGATCGGCGGCAGCGCCTCGTCCGCGGTGTCGATGGTGTCGACGATCTGTCGGATGATCTCNTGCTCGCGGGGTTCCGCGGCCACGAGGATCGCGTTGACCTGCGGCAGGGCCTCGATCACCGGGGCGGGGCCGCCGAGCGTCGCCATCGCCAGCTCGTTTCCGAGCAGCTCGACGATCATCGTGGCGACCTCGGTCGCCTCGCCGTGGCGAAGCGAGATGAGCCGGATGTCCGGNGGACTCGCCTGCGCGGACTCGAGCTGGGCGACGATCTGCGTGAAGCGGTTGAGCGACGCGTCCTCGCCGACCGCGAGGATCGTGCCGTTGACCGCGTCGACCTCGACCTCGACGCCGGTGAAGTCCGGATCGCCTTCGGTCTGTTCCTCGAAGAGCCGGCTCGCCCGTCCGGAGATCTCCGTGACGTCGCCGGTGGTGATCTCGAGGACGCGNAGGGCTCGCGTGACCGGCACCGCTTCGAGATCGGTGAGGATCTCGTCGACCTTGCCGAAGGTGAAGTCGTCACCGGCGACGATGAGCGTGCGGCTGCGCGGTTCGAACTGGACGGTCACCTCGACGGCCTTCTCGCCGTTCGATCCNGGGCGACTCAGGACGCCCTGTCGGGCGAGGTTCTGGAGCGTGCTCGCGATCTCCGAGCCCTCGCCGCGGTCGATGTTCCAGGTCTTCAGCGTGGCCTGCGGGGGAAGTTCGATGCGGTCGAGCTGCTGGACGAGTTCCTCGAAGCTCGAACGGCGTCCGCTCGGGGCTTCGATGATGAGGGTGTTCGTGCCCGCGTCCGCGCTCACGAAGACCTCCCGGGGCTGCCGGAGATGGGGCAGCGGTCGGCCGCGGCTGTCCAGCGGCATCGGCGGTTCGGGGTAGAGGGTCCCGAGCGCCTTGGCGAGGTCCACCGCCCGGGCGAGCCGGAGCGGGAAGATCATGGTCTCGCGTTCCGCCTCGGTCTCGGTGTTGCGGTTCAGCGACTCGACGAACTCCTTCATCTCGGCGAAGACCGCCTCGTGGGCGGTCACCACCAGGGTGTTGGTCGCCGCGTCGGCTTCGATCCGCACCGGCTGNTCGCGACGCACGTCGTTGGGCCGGGCGTCGTATCGGGTGGTCAGGAGCCGCGCGATCTGGACCGCNTCGCTGCCGGAGAGCTGGAGCATCCGCAGCGGCGGCATGTCCGTCGGCTCGAAGACGTCGAGCACCCGCACGAACTCCTCGATCGTCCGGACCTGGGCCGCATCGCCCCGGACCCAGAGGCTGTTGGTCGGATTCACCACTTCGATGGTCGGCGGTGCGACCACCCGGCCGTCACCGATCGCCACGGCGCGGTCGATCATCTGCTGCAACGGAACCACGATCTCCGCGGCCCGGGCCTGCCGGATCGGGATCATGCGGGCGACCGGTTCGGGGGGAAGCAGCTGCCGCGCTTCGGCGAGGGCGCGTTCGAAGGACTGGACCGACGTGGTCGATCCGAGAACCTCGAAGACGCCGGACGCGGCGTCCACCATGACTTCCGGCCGGGGAAGATCGCCGTCGGGCAGCAACGCCGCCTTGCGATCGAACGCCAGCAGCGCCTTCTCGAGCAGGGCGTCGCCGGCGCTGGTTCCGATCCGGATCACCCGGTAGGTCACGTCGCCCGGCTGCGGGCGGTCGAGCGTTCGAAGGAGGCCGTCGATCGCGACGAACTGATCCGCCGTCGCGGTGACCACGAGCAGGTCGAGTTCGTCCACCGCTTCGAAGGTGGGCGGGACGTAGACCGAACCGTCCTTCGGCTTGAGGATCGCGCGGGAGAGCGTGGTCATCGAACCGACCAGCCGGCTNGGCGCCGCGGATTCGACGGTGAACTGTCGAACCATCGTCTCGGGCTTGATCGACGCCCTGGCCGAATCGATCGCCTTCTCGAAGCGNTCGAGCGACTCCCGCGGACCTTCGATCACCAGTCGTCGCGTCGCCGGGTCGAAGTCGGTGACGACGTCGAGCGTCGGATCCGCCTCCCGGCCGGCCTCGAAGATCCGGGTCGCGCGGGCGAACGCGGTCTCCGGATCCGTCGCGTCGATGACCAGGTAGCGGACTTCGCGATCACCACGCGCCGGGCGATCGATGAGGACGATCGTCTTGCGGACCGAATCGAGATCNCCGACGGGCCCCGCCGCGACGAGACTGCGGCCATCCGGCCCGGGGACCAGCTTGAGCACCGCCGCCTGCCGGGGCGTGAACACCGCCCGGCACGCCGCGATCGCGGCGTCGGGGGTCGCATGGGCGAGCGGGAGCAGCACCACGGAATCGCCTTCGCCCGACGTCCCCGCGCCTTTTCGTTCCAGATCCGCGAGNAAACGCGTCGCCTGNTCCAGCAGGGCCTGATCGGCGGAGATGGTGATTCGATTCGTGTCCTCGAGGATCACGTAGGTGGGCTTGTTCTCCTTCGGAACGGCCGCGAAGAGCTGGTCGAGCTTCGACTTCGCCTCCGCCACGGTGAGNCGGTCGAGCTGGACGGTCCGCATCGTCATCATCGACTCGAGCTTCTCGGCGTCGAGCAGCGCGATCGCGGCACGAAGCCGTTCGATCCGGCGCGGCGTGCCGCGGGCGATGATCGTGTTGGTCCGTTCGTCCGCGGTGATCCGGAAGCCCGCGGGCATCACGTCCTCTTCGACCTGCACCTTCGACTTGCCCTTGGTGACGGTCTTCACCACGCGTTCGCTCATCAGCTTCAGCAGCGTGGGAAGCAGATCGGCCGCCTTCGAGTATCGCAGCTCGATCTGCTCGACCTGGTTCTCGACGTCCTCGCGATCGAGTTCGTCGACGATCAACTGGATCCGACGCGCGTTCGCGGCGGTCTCCACCAGCAGCAGCGAGTTCTGCTGCGGCAGCGCGACCACCATGCCGTAATCGGCGACCATCNNCTTGAGCTGCTCGGAGACCGATGCCGCGGTGGCGTTCACCAACGGNACGATCACGGTCACCAGCGTGTCCGCGGTGACGTCGTCGGGGAGATCGCCGATGTAGGTCGGNATGTTCTCCTTCTTGATCTGGTCGAGCTTCTCCAGCACCAGTCGACCGTTCTCGTCACGGAGCACCAGGCCCCGGGTCTGNAGCAGCAGGTTGAGCGTCTCNANCGCCTGCGGCAGCGGGTACGGCGACGGGTTGATGTAGTCGACNGTCCCGGCGGGAACCTCGGCNTCCCGCACGATGGGGAGNCCGGTGACCCGGGAGAAGTAGTCGAGNACCTGNTCCCAGGTCTGCCCCTTGAAGTTGAAGCGGACCTGNGGCACCCCGTCGTCGCCNAGNACCGGNCGTGGCGGTTCGGGNTCGGTCTGCGCGACCGCCTCCNNGACGNCACCCCAGGNNCCNAGCAGGACCGNGAGGANCANGGACCANNGAACGCGATTNCGGATCTTCNTCATNNCTGGCTCCAGCGAGCGGGATCCGGTCTCCGACCGGTNTTGTCCATCCGCGCTCGTGTTCCATATGCCGTGAACTGAACGGCCNCCCCGACCGAGTCCCNGGGAATCCTTCCCAGGCGATCGGAACGTCTCACTTCTCACNCCCCCAAGATGTNGGGGCATCGTACCGACCGGCCACCATCCCTCGTGGATNAGAGGNGAAAAAGCGTGAGTTTCGGGGTCAGGAACAGGGAATCAGGGCAGCGGTCGATCCAGGGTGGAACCGATCAGGATCCGGAAGGTTTCGTCGCCCACCCGGAATCCGGCGAGGTCGCCCTCGGCCCATTCGAGTTGGAGCTCGACCTCCCGATCCAATGCTCGCTTGCCTCCCACCAGCAACTCGAA
>NYVS01000146.1 GCA_002684755.1 Phycisphaerae bacterium | reverse complement strand
GAGCAGGTTGAGCGTCAGGATGAAGAAGAAGGTCGTGAACAGGAACGGCGTCCAGCGACGGGTCTGCTTCTCGCCGAGGATCGGCTGGATCATCTCGTCTCGGAAGTAGATGAACATCACCTCGATGATCTGGGCGAGTCGGCCCTTGGTGACGTACCGGTCGTTTCCTTCGCCATCGCCGCCGGTGCGAATTCGCTTGGATGCCACCAGCATCGCGAGCAACAGCAGGATGCCGCCGAGCACCAACATGATCACGTGGGTCGACACATTTCCTAAGAAGGAACCGCCGATCTCTCCGACCCACTGGATTTCGCTCCAGAGGGTTTCCTGCTGGTTCACGACGTGACCAAGAGGGGTATCAGCGGCTAGAAGAAGCTTGGACAACACCGTGCTCCGACGCGACGAGGTGAGGGGAAGAACCGACGAACGGCGGAGGCGAACCTCCGCGAAGATCACCCATCCGACGCGTTCGCCCGGGACGCCGACGACTCGTCGTCGGCGATCTGGCGGAGCATCGCCCGGGCGATGAGTGGTACTTCGACCACGAGCAACGCGAGGGCTCCGGCGGCCACGCCCAGAACGTAGGGCTTGTCCGGCGGATGGATCGAGGAATATAGCACAAAGGCCACGCCCGGAATCGCAAGAATGCGCGCCGTGGTGGCGGCGAGCCAGAGGGTCGGAAGATCACCGGAGCGACGNGGTTTCCAGGGGCCGATCGCGAGCAGGCCGAGTCCCCCGATGCCGCCCCCGATCGCCGCACCGACCATCGCCCAGCGGATCCCCTCCTCGTCGAGCCAGCCGACCGGCCCGATCAACGGCCAGAGACCGATCGAGACCGCGAGCGAGACCACCCAGCCGATCGCAAGTCCCTTGCAGGGAAGGGAATAGACCGGCTCGTCGTCTCGATTACCGGACGTCGCGAGTTGCTCCGAATCGGCTTTCATTCGTCCTTCGATCCGGCGCCGGGGCCCGCGTTCCGTCGCCCGGCGGCGCGGTCGAGCTGCCGATTGAGCTTCAGGCCGCCGCGGATCAGCTGCGAGATCCCGCTCGCGATNCCCGCCACGGCGCCGACGATGATCCAGACGTCCCCACCGCCGAAGGCCTCGCGGACGACCCAGCCGAGCACGACGCCACCGAGGACGAACGAGGCGGTCTCCATTCCCAGCCCGGCCATCCGCCAGCCGATCCGCGTCTCGACGTCGTCGCCACCACGATTTCCGGAGGTTCCTGTCATCGGACCCGGAGCCTATCAGCCTCCGGGCCCGGCCATGCGAATCGAGCCTTCGACTCGCCCTGCGTCGGGCGGCTTCGTACACTTCTCANCGATGACCACTGAAGACCACATCGTCGACGTCACCCCGAAGAAGCTTTCGACCGCGGAACGTCTGTTCCTGCCGGAGATCTTCCGCGGACTCGGCACCACGCTGCGTCATGCGTTCAAGAACGTCGGCCGCGACGGGAAGAACAAGGACACCATCTGGGTCGTGCAGTACCCCGAAGAGAAGCGGGACCAGCGCCCGGTCGAGGAAGGCGGTCAGTTCCGCGACTACTTCCGAGGCGTCCACCGGCTCAACAAGGATGACGACGACCGGGTCCGCTGCGTGGCCTGCTTCATGTGCGCCACCGCCTGCCCCGCCAACTGCATCCACATCGTCGCCGAGGAGAGCCCCTGGGACGATCGCGAGAAGTACCCCAAGCAGTTCGACATCGACGAACTGCGGTGCATCTACTGCGGGATGTGCGAGGAAGCCTGCCCGGTCGACGCGATCGAGCTGACGCCGAGGTACGAGATCACCGGGCTGACCCGCCAGGAGATGATCTTCGACAAGACGAAGCTNCTCGAGGTCTACGACCAGACCGTCGAAGACAAGCCCATGTGATCCGGGTCGCGCACCGCAGGCGTCGTCCGGTTCAGGCCCGACTCCAGAACCGACGCGTGAACAGCGCGAAGACCACGAAGAGTTCCAACCGCCCGAGCAGCATCAGGGCGGTCAGGGTGAGCTTGCTCCCCCCCGCCATCCAGGCGTAGTTGTCGTCGGCACCGACCCGGCCGAGCCCCGGCCCGACGTTCGCGACGGCACTGGCGGCGGCGCTGGCCGCCGTCGTGAGATCGATCCCGTCCGTGCCTTCGAAGACCTTGAGCAGTCCCGCGCCGACCCCGACCACGGTGAGCGTGAAGAGCACGAGCACGATCGCCGAGGTGCGGACCTCGGGTGAGATGATCGATCGCCCGACCTTGAGCGGCCGGACCACGCTCGGCCGGAACTCCCGCTCGATCTCCCCGATCATCAGCTTGCCCGCGATCCAGACCCGGATGATCTTCATCCCGCCGGCCGTCGACCCGGCCATCCCGCCCACCAGGATGATCCCCATCAGACAGACCAGCGCCGGCCCCGGCCAGTCCTCGAACACCGCGGTGCCGTAGCCCGTGGTCGTGAGGATGCTCACCACCGTGAAGATCGCGTATCGCGCGGACTCGACGAGGGTGGGCGTCGCTTCGCCGCCGCCGATCACCGCGATCTTCCGGTCCGGATCGAGAATGCCGTTGCCGAACAGGACGAGGGTGCAGCAGGCGGACACCACCACCACGATGCCCAGGTAGAGATGGAGTTCCGAACTTCGCCGGATCGGCTCGAAGCGGCGGCGCATCGCGAAGTAGTAGAGCGAGAACCCCACCCCGCTGACCAGCATGAAGAAGGTCACGACCGCCTCGACCGCCATCGAATCGAAGGCCGCGATGCTCGCGTTCCGGGTNGAGAAGCCGCCGGTGGAGACGGTGGTGAACGAATGGCACACCGCATCGAAGACCGACATCCCGCAGAACATCAGCATCGCGATCTCCACCACGGTCAGGCCGAGGTAGAACGACCACAGGGTCCGCGCCGTCTCCCGGACGTGCGGACGCAGTCCCTCCGGGGTGGGCCCCGTCGACTCGGTGAGGAACATCCGCTTCCCGCCGGTTCCGAGCGACGGAAGCACCGCGACGAAGAGCACCACCACGCCNAGCCCGCCGATCCACTGGATGAGCGATCGCCACAGCAGGATGCTCTTCGGCAGCGCCTCGACGTCCGGCACCACCGTCGCCCCGCAGGTCGTCAGGCCGCTCATCGCCTCGAAGAAGGGATCGATCACCCCGTCGAGCATGCCCGCGGCGTCGTGCTCCGAGTACGCGGCCCAGCCCGCGAACGGGATCGCCGCCATCATCGCGCCGAGCACCCAGGTCGTCACCACGAGGAGACACGCCTCGCGGCGGCCGATGTCGCGGATCGCGCCGCGGGTCGCGAGGATCGCGAACCCGCCGATCCCGCCGGCGACGAGCGTCGCGGTGACGAACGCCCAGGTCGAAGCCTGTTCGGACTCGATGCCCATCGACCACCGGATCCCCGCGAAGATCCCCATCGCGAAGAGCAGGATCGCCAGCATCAGCATGAACCGACCGAGCTGTCGCGTCACCATCGGGACGTTCACGTCGCCGGCCCCCCTTCGTGGATCGACCCGAGGTCAACCCGCATCGAAGATCTCCACCAGACGATCGCGATGCTCGGTCCGGCCGAGAACGAGGACCTCGTCCCCCACCAGCACCTCGTCGTCGGCGTGCGGGACCCAGGTCTTCTCGCCGCGCTGGACCGCGAGCACCGACCAGTCCGGCGTCAGTTTGACGGTGCGCAGTCGCTTGCCCGCGAGTTCACAGGCCGCGCCCACGCCCACCCGGAAGACCGAGACGCCGCCGTCGGCGAGGGAGGAGACCGTGCGGACNACGTCCACGTCGAGCGCCTCCTCGATCTGCTTGGCCGCCACGGTGCGCGGGCTGTACGCCCGGTCGAGTCCGATCGAATACACCGAGTCGAGATAGGCCGATCGCTGCACCACCACCGTCACGGTGTCGACGCCGCGAAGCTTCGCGAGCACGCCGCCGATGATGTTGACCTCGTCGTCCTCGAGCAGGGCCACGAAGTGGTCCGCTTCGGCGATCCTCTCCTCCGCGAACATCGCGGGATCCGTCACGTCGCCGTGGAGGACGGTGACCCAGTCGAGTTCGGCGGCGAGCCGCTCCGCGACCTCCCGGTCCCGTTCGAACAACCGGATCGCGAAGGGCTTGCCGCGAAGCGTGCGACAGACCCATTCCGCCATGCGGGTGCCGCCCAGCACCACGATCGACCGCCGGACCTTCTTCTCCTCGTGGAAGATCTTCCGGGCGGCGTCGTAGGAAGGCGCATCGGCGACGAGGACGACCTCGTCCCCCTCGTTGATCACGCTGGACGAGTCGGGGATCGAGACCTCGCCGTCTCGAAGGATGCCCGCGAGCCGGGCGCCGCGCGGCATCGTGATCTCGGAGAGCGGTCGACCGACCGCGGAGGACCCCCCGGTGATCTCGAACTGCTGCATCTCGACCTGCCCCCGCGCGAAGATCTCGACCGCGAGGGCCGCGGGGTTCCGGATGTTCTGGGCGATCGCGATCGACGTGCTGAATTCGGGACAGATCAGGTGATCGATCTCGAGCACGTCGCCGTAGTCGAAGCCCCGCCGATCCGCGAAGTCGAACTCGTGGACCCGGGCGACCGTCTTGGTCGCGCCGATCCGCTTTCCCAGCGCGGACGTGAGGAGATTCACCTCGTCGCAGTCGGTGGCGGCGACCAGGAGGTCGCAGCCCGCGACGCCCGCTTCGAGCAGGATGTCCGCCCGGGCGCAGTTCCCGACCACGGTCCGGGCGTCGATGCTGTCCTCGATGGGACGGAGCCGTTCCGCGTCGAGATCGATGATGGTGACGGCGTGGTCCGCCCGGACGAGGACCTCGGCCGCATGGCTGCCGACTTCTCCCGCTCCGCAGATGACGATCCGCATGGCGTCGCTCCGACGTGGTCCGGGCCGGAACGATCCGGCCGCTTGCGGCGCGAGTGTACCCCTCCGGCGGTCCCGCCGGGTGATGCACCGGACCGGATCAGCCCTTCACGGGCACGGGAGCGGCGGGCACGTTGGCGAGCATTCGTTCCAGCGCGGTGCGCGCGTGGGCCGCCGCCTCCTCGTGCACCTCGATTCGATTGACGACCCGCCCCTCGGCGAGATTGTCGAGGATCCAGAGCAGATGCGGCGGGTCGATCCGGTACATCGTGGTGCACAGGCACTGGCAGTCGCTGAGCATCCGCACCTCGACTTCGCGGGCCTTCATCGCCTCCGCGACGCGGTGCACGAGATGCACTTCGGTGCCGACGAACCAGCGTGATCCCGGCTTCGCGGACTCGAGCGCCTCGATGATGTACTCGGTGCTTCCCGCCACGTCCGCCAGATCGACGACCTCCTGGCAGCACTCCGGATGCACGATGACCGTGCAGTCGGGATCCTCCGCCCGGGCGGCGGCGACGTGTTCGGCTCGAAACAGACGATGCACGCTGCAGTGGCCCGCCCAGAGAATCACCTGCGCGGCCCGGATGCGGTCCTCGTCGACCGGATCGTCCGAGCGCGGATCCCAGAGGACCGTCTCGGGGAGTCGCGAATCCCCATCGAGGGCCGCGTCGACCTCGGTCCGCAGGCCCCGCGCGTGGGCGGTGTTGCGACCGAGATGCTGGTCCGGGAGGAAGAGGATCCTCGCGGGCCCGTCTTCCGGCGTGGCGCCGCCCGCGCGGGCCCAGTCGAAGACCGCACCCGCATTGGAACTCGTGCAGCATGCGCCGCCGTGCATGCCGACGAAGGCCTTCACCGCGGCCGAACTGTTCACGTAGGTCACCGGGATGACCCGATCGCCGTCGAGAATGCGCTCGAGTTCGGACCAGCACTCGCTGACGTCGTCCCACTCCGCCATGTCGGCCATCGAACAGCCGGCCGACAGGTCCGGAAGGATCACCGAGACCGACGACGGCGTCAGGATGTCGGCCGTCTCGGCCATGAAGTGGACGCCGCAGAACACGATCGACTCGGTGCCGCGACGGGCCGCCTCCTCCGCCGCCATCCGGCTCAGCTTGAGGCTGTCGCCGGTGAGATCCGCATGCCGGATCACGTCGTCCTGCTGGTAGTGGTGCCCGAGGATGAGCACGCGATCACCGAGCTCGGCTCGACGCGACTCGATTCGCGCGACCACGTCGGCGGGATCGGCCGCGTGATACTCGTCGGGGATGCGAGGCTGCCAGAGCATGGTCACTCATGGTACGCCACGAGCATCGTGAATTCCCGGGTCGATCGCGATGGGATCGGACATTCCGGCACCGAGGATCCCGGACGCCGGCTTCCGGAGGACATCCCGACCGTCGGCTGGTACGCTCGGCCGTTCCAGGAAACCCACGACATGCGCGAACGACTCCGGGCCCGCGGGGCCGCCAAATTGAATCTCGCCCTCTCGGTCGGCGGGCCGGATGCCGACGGCATGCACCCGATCGCGAGCTGGATGACCTCCGTCGACCTGTACGACGAACTCGATCTGGTCCGGCTGCCGGTCGGCTATCCCAGTCGCTACGCGATCAACTGGCACGAGGACGCCCGAAGACGATCCGACATCGACTGGTCGGTNTCGAAGGATCTCGCGGTGCTGGCCCACGACGCGCTCGAGCGACGCGTCGGCCGCGCCCTCGCGGTCCAGGCCCGGATCGAGAAGCGGATTCCCGTCGGCGGCGGGCTCGGCGGCGGCTCGGCGGACGCCGCCGTGATGCTTCACGCCCTCAATCGGCTCTTCCAACTCGACCTGAGCACCGAAACGCTCGCGGAGGTCGGCGGCCCGCTCGGCTCCGACGTCGCGTTCCAGGTGCATGGCGGCGCCGCGGTCGTGGCCGGTCTCGGCGAACGGGTGGAACTCCACGAGCCGCCGGCCGATCTCCACGCGGTGCTGGTGCTGCCCGAGACCTCCTGCCCGACCGGGCCGGTGTATCGGCGGTTCGACGANCTCCGGTCGGATGCCCGGGTCGACGAACCGCGGGTTCGGAGTCTCGTCGAATCCACGCTGCTCACGGATTCCCCGTTCAACGACCTCGCGGCCGCCGCCTTCGACCTCCATCCCGCGCTTCTCGAGGACGTCGAGCGGGTCCGGGCGATCGTCGAGGGCCCCGTCCACCTCTCGGGAAGCGGCTCGACCCTCTTCACGATCTGCGACGCGTCGCTCCACGCCGACCTGCTGGCCGCCGCGATCACGGAGCAGACCGGCATTCCCGCGATTCCGGTGCGAAATTCCCCGGGGATCGTGCTCGACGAAGTCGAACGCTGAGTCCGGCCTCTACAATCCCCGTTCCCCGCGGTGGAAGTTCCGGCGCGGCGTGACCGACCCGCAGCCCGTTCGGCGACGTTCGAACCCGGCTCGCCAACCATGCACGAGGCCCCCGCCATGTCCTGCTCGACCGAATCCGATTTCGTTCCCGCCGACCTCGACGCCCACGAGTGGAGCAATCTCGAACCGCTGTACCGGAGCCTCGTGGATCGGAAGCTCAACTGCGCGAACTGCCTCAAGGGGCTCATCCTCGATCGAAGCGAACTCGATGCGGCCGCCAGCGAGGCGATGGCGAACCTCTACATCGAGACCACCCGCCACGCCGACGACGAGGTCGTGCAGAAGGCCTTCGAGAAGTTCGTGCAGGAGGTCGAACCCCACTTGAAGAAGGTCGGCTTCGAACTCGATCGCAAGATCGTGGAATCCCCCCACGTCGAGGGACTCGACCCCGAGCGCTACGACGTCCTGCTGCGATCGCTTCGCACCGACGTCGAGATCTTCCGCGAGGAGAACGTCCCGATCGAGACGGAACTCAGCCTGCTCGACCAGAAGTACTCCAAGCTCTGCGCCGTGATGACCGTCGAATTCGACGGTGAGGAACGGACCATGCCCGAGATGGGCCGCTATCTCGAAGTCACCGACCGGGAGGTCCGGGAGGGCGCCTGGAAGGGCATCGCCGAACGCCGCCTCGCGAACCGGGACGAGATCGACGACATCTACGACGAGATGATCGAGAAGCGGAACCAGCTCGCCGCGAACGCCGGCTTCGACAACTTCCGCGACTTC
>NYVS01000145.1 GCA_002684755.1 Phycisphaerae bacterium | reverse complement strand
GGAGCGGCGGCTCGCTCATCGACTGGGCGATCGCACAGACCGGGCTCGACGATCCGCTCTCCCGGTTCAACCGCCACGAACTCGAACAGTTCTTCGAGCGGTGGTGCTGGGAACGCGACCGAGTGCTGGCCCGCACGATCGACGAGGGCCGCCGGAGCGGCGACACCATCGACAGCCTGCTCCGAGANGCNCCCGCCTGCCGCCCGCCGCGGCCTCAAGAAGGCCGCCCCGGCCCGCTGAGCCGTCCGAAAACCATCACTTCCGACGTCCGGCCGACCACTTGGTCGGTCTGTTCGTTCTGTAGGCCTTCGAGCCCGGCGGAACGCGGCTTCCTCGATGGTCGTCGTGGCATCCGGGCGGGTCGGTGGCATTTGTTGAGGCGTCGCCGACGGAGATTCGTCGGGGCTCCCGAGCACCGCCAGTGGAAATCGAAGAGATGGATGAAATCACCTTTCAGCGGAAGATGCAGGAACTCATGTCCCGGATCCAGGCCATGCCGGAATCCTCGGACCAGCCCGAGCAGGCCGCGGCCCTCGCCGGCGAACGTCGAGACCGCATCAAGGCCTCCGTCGCGGAACTGCAGGAATCACTCGACTACCTGCGGCTCAGCGTGAAGTACCTGGTGTTCGATCTCGAGGCGACGCGGCGGGAAAACGCCTATCTCCGGCGGATGCTGGAGCAGTCGAGCCGCGACGCCCAGCGACAGATCGAGGACGACGAGAACTTCGAAGAGGGCGAGGAGGAACGCTTCGACTGATCCCTGCTCCCCCGTCTCCGCTCGATGCGGCGGAGACGACGAAGCGTGGCCCGGCCTTTCCCGATGCGGCCGATCCAGGTTCGACATGGCCGGTCACGCGACCCGAAGGACGTACCGCCCCCCGGTACGTCCTTCGTTCATGCGCGGACCTCGATCCCGAGGGCGGGTAAGATCCGCCGCGTGATTGGCAACCAGATCAGAAACATCAAGCGGTGGAACCAGATCATCCGGGTGCTCGCCCGGTACGGGTTCGTCGAGTTCCTGCGGGAGATCGGCCTCGGAAACGTGGTGGCGGGCCTGCTCGATCGCGTCCGCATCGGCCGGGAGGAGGCCGCCCTCGTCCGGATGCCGACCGCGGTACGACTGCGTCACGCCATGGAGGAACTCGGGCCGACCTTCATCAAGCTCGGACAGGTCCTCTCCACCCGTCGGGACCTCGTTCCCGACGACTGGGCCGACGAATTCGCGAATCTCCAGTCCGGGTGCCCGGCGGTGTCCTGGGCGGAGATCGAGCAGCTGTTGCACGAGTCGTATCCCGANGGCGTCGACGCGAAGTTCGCGTCCATCGATCAGGAGCCGATCGCCGCGGCATCGATGGCGCAGGCCCATCGCGCCGTGCTGCTCGACGGCACGCCCGTCGTCCTGAAGATCCTGCGGCCGGACATCCGGGAGATCATCGCCGGCGACATGGAAGCCCTCCGCTTTCTCGCCCGCCTCGTCGACGAACATCTTCCGAGCATGGGATTCGACCCGAATGCGACCGTCGCGGAATTCGCTCGTGAACTCGATCGGGAGACCGATCTGACGAACGAGGGTCGCGCCACCGATCGGCTGTCGTTGATGTTCGAAGACCAGCCCGAGGTCGATTTNCCCACCATCTACTGGCCGCAGACGACCCGTGACGTCCTGTGCGAATCGATGGCCGAGGGAATCCTGCTCGCCGATCTCGACGTGGCGACGCTCGACGCCGAGCAGCGACGGAAGATCGTCTCCGTCGGNGCCNNCGCGGTCTTCCACCAGACGCTCGAGGTCGGATTCTTCCACGCGGATCCGCATCCCGGCAACATCTTCGTGCGGCCGGATGGAGGACTGACCTTCATCGACTGCGGCATGACCGGTTTCGTCGACGAGCAGACCCGTCTCCGGCTCGCGGAAATCGTCTACGGCGTCACGCGCAACGACGCGGACATGGTGATGCGGGCCGCGATGAAGCTCGCCGAGGTCGATTTCGACCAGGTCGATCTCAAGGCCGCNCGGTCCGACGTCCAGGAACTGGTCGGTCGGTTCGTCGGTGTCCCGCTCGATCGAATCGACATGGGGTCGGTGCTCGACGAGTTCTTCCAGACGCTTCGACGTCACGACCTGCGATGTCCCGCCGACGTGGTGCTCCTCATCAAGGCGCTGACCACGATCGAAGGCGTCGCGATGTCGATCGANCCNTCGTTCGACCTGATCGCCTTCACGCGTCCCTACATCGAGAAGCTGCTGAAGGGCCGATTCAGTCCCAAGGCCGTCGGTCGCCGGGCTCGGGAGGTCGCGATGGAGGTCCTGGGACTCGGGGAGACGCTGCCCGGCGAACTGTTGAACTTCCTGAGCCGCGTCCGGCGAAACCGGCTCCGGCTGCAGCTCGACGTCGTCGCGATCGAGGATCTGGTGGTCGGACTCGAGGACGCCTCGGAACGGATCGGCTACGCCCTGCTGATCTCGGCGCTGGTGATGGCCAGCGCGATCCTGGTGCTCGCCAGTCGAGGCGAGGGGATCGCCTTCCACCTCGGGGTGGCGGGATTCGTGGTCAGTGCGACGTTCGCGTTCGGGTTGCTCTTCAACAGCTGGCGGAACCGACGTCGGCTGAAGCGTCGGACCCGGGCGCTTCGCAAGGCCCGCGGCGACCGCCTCTGAGCCCCGGGTCAGGCCTCGGGAAGTTCCGGAAGATCGGGGTCCGCGGGGACGGGTTCGCCGGCGAGGGATGCCGCGATCCGCTGGGCGTGGATGTGGGAATTCTCGATGTAGACCTGGAAGCTTCCCTGCGTTCCGTTCACCGCGGTGCCGGCGACGTGCACGCCGGGCACGGTGGTCTGCATGTCGTCCGGATCGTGGCGAACCGCCGCATTCTCGCCGTGGAGTTCGCAACCGAGGGCTTCGAACAGCGAGCCATCGGCTTCGAAGCCGATCTGGAGCAACACGTCGTCGACGGGTTCCTCCGTCCGGTGTCCGTCCGAAACCCGTTCAAGCGTCGCGGAGCCGGGGCCGATCGCCACGATCCTGGTGCCCAGTCGGGCGTGGATCAGGCCCGACCGGATGCACGATTCGATCTCCGGGCGGATCCAGTACTTGATCCGCGGATGGAGTGCGTCGCGATGGTGGACGATGGTGACCTCGGCGCCCGCCCGCCAGAGTCGGATCGCCGACTCGGCCGCGGAGTTCTTGCCGCCGACCACGATCACCCGGCGACCGAAGCAGCGATGCGCCTCGCCGAGTTCGTGCGACACGAAGGGGCGATCCTCGCCGGGCACGCCGAGCCTGCGAGGGCGGGCGGTGCCCCCCACCGCCAGCACGATGCGTTCGGCTTCGACGATTCGTTCGAGTCCGCCGAGCGTCCGGGTCCGGGCTTCGAAACCGTCGCCGGTCGGCGTGATGGAGGTCACGGACTCGTAGGTCCGGACGGGAACCTCGAACTGCGTCACGACCGAGCGGAGGTACGCGAGGTAATCCTCCCGGGTCGCCTTCTCCTGATCGACCGTCACCAGCGGGACGCCGGCGATCGAGATCCGCTCCGGGCCGGAGAACCATCGGGTCCGCGGTGGAAAGGCGACCACCTGGGCGCCGAGCGGGCCCTGATCGAGGTTCAGGGTGTCGATGCCGCGACGCCGGAGCTCGATCGCGGTCTCGATCCCGATCGGTCCGGCGCCGACCACCAGCACCCGGGTCGTCGATCGCCCGAGCGGATCCGGGAGTCGGGAAGCGTCGTCGGCGGTGATCATGCGTCGGATCCGGCGGAAGGTCGGGAGGAAGATCGCTTTGCGAATCCAAGACGATAGACTCGGAATCGTGCCGTTGCGAATCGCTCATGCCTGCATGGTCATTGCGACCGCGATCCCGGTCGCGGCTTCATCGTCGTACGCCGCCGCCGCGACCGACCAGCCGGTCTCCTTCAACCGGACCATTCGTCCGCTCCTGTCGAGGTGCCTGCCGTGTCACGGCCCCGACGAGGCGGCGCGACTCGCCGGACTTCGACTCGACCGGCACGCGGACGCCGTCGCCTCACGACGCCGCGGCCCCGCCATCGTGCCGGGCGACGGGAACGCCGGATCGCTGCTCGCGCGGATCACCAGCGAGGATCCCGAACAGGTGATGCCGCCGCCCGGTGCCGGCGAACCACTCACCGCCGCGGAGATCGAACTGATCCGTCGATGGATCGAGGAAGGTGCGGACTACGAGACGCACTGGGCCTGGCGGCATCCGGAGGAATCCGGCGACGTTCCGACCGCGGGTGAGGCGTGGGCGAGACGCGACCTCGACCGCTTCGTCGCGGCGGCGCACGCCGCGGCGGGCGTGACGCCGTCGGTGGAGGCCGATCGGGCGATGCTCGCCCGACGCGTCTCGCTGGATCTGACCGGTCTGCCGCCGACGCCCGAGGGCGTCGACGCGTTCCTCGGCGATGCGCGACCGGACGCCTACGAGCGGTTCGTCGACGGTCTGCTCGCGGATCCGGCGTTCGGTGAACGCTGGGCCCGCGTCTGGCTCGACGTGGCCCGGTACGCCGACACCCGCGGATACGAAGCTGACCGAAGCCGGACCATGTGGCCGTGGCGGGACTGGGTGATCAACGCGTTCAACGACGATCTCCCCTTCGACCGGTTCACCGTCGCCCAGCTCGCCGGTGATCTTCTGCCCGGGGGCGACGATGCGTCGGTGCTCGCCACCGCCTTCCACCGCAACACCATGACCAACGACGAGGGTGGAACCCGGGACGAGGAGTTCCGGGTCGCCGCGGTCGCCGATCGGGTGAACACCACGCTCACGACCTGGATGGGGCTGACCGCGGAGTGCGCCGCCTGTCACGATCACAAGTACGACCCGATCTCGACCGCGGAGTACTACGGGCTCTATGCGTTCTTCAACACGACGCAGGACGCCGACCGGCCCGACGAGCACCCGCTGCTGTCCTGGGTGACGCCGGGCGACCGCACCCGACGGAACGAACTCCGATCCGCGCGTGATCGGACGACCGCCGAACGGGATCGTCGCGTTCTCGAGGCGCCCGCGTCTTCGATTCCGGCCGATCGGATTCCCATCCTGCCGGACGCCCGTCCGCCCGGCGCGATCCCCTCGGGAGCGCTGGTCCGAGGGACCCTGCCCTGGGACGACGGGATCGATCCGCCGCCCGGCTGGCACCGTTCGCGAAGACTGGAAGCGCCGGCCGGGAAGTTCCAGCAGCATTTCGTCCACGACATCCCGCCGGGGTCGCGGATCACCACCATGGCCGACGATCGACTGGAAGCGTGGATCCGACTCGATCCCGCTCGGCCGCCGGCCGGCGTCATGATCCAGATCGAAGCCGTCGACGGCGGTTGGGAGCATCGGGCGTACTGGGGAACGCTCGAGCATGCCCTCGGGGCCGAGGACACCGGTTCGCGTCGACGAATCGGCGACCTCCCTTCGGCGGAGGGCTGGGTCCGGCTCGAGTGGCCCGCCGAGGCGCTCGACCTTCCCGCCGGATCGGTGATCACCGGCGTCGCGGCATCGATGCAGGCGGGCGAACAGGCGGCGTTGGCGCACTGGGGTCCGGTCGGACTGATCCGCGAAGGCGCCGATCCGCCGCGCTGGCTCGAGGACGTCGACGCCTGGATCGACGCGGAGATGGAACGTGGCGGTCGGCACCTCCCGGGCGATGTCCGATCCGCGCTGATGGCGGGAGAAGACCGGGACGCGACGCAACGTGCGCGGCTCGAAGTCCACTGGCGGGCGGAGATCAGCCCGCCGGGGCTCGCCGCGACCCGTGCGGACCGGGTGGAGCTCGTCCGAATCGATGCGGAGATCGACGCGCTCGAAGCCGCGGCGCCACGGGTCCCGGTGCTTCGGGAGCAGGTGGCGTCGGAACGTCGTACCACGAACATTCTCGAACGCGGCGACTGGCGGAGTCCGGGCGGCGTGGTCGACGCCGGCGTGCCGGACTTCCTCCACGAACTTCCGAGCGACGCGGCCTCCGAGCCGGATCGGCTCGCCTTCGCACGCTGGGTGGCGGATGATCGAAACCCGCTCACCGCCCGCGTCCACGTGAACCGTGTTTGGGAACGATTCTTCGGTCGCGGGCTGGTCGAGACGCTCGAGGACTTCGGGACCCAGGGCATCCCGCCGGCGCATCAGGACCTCCTCGATCACCTCGCGGTCGGATTCATGGAACAGGGCTGGAGTCACAAGCGACTCTGCCGGGAGATCGTGACCAGCGCGACCTATCGACAGTCGTCCGTCATGGATCGGGATTCCCTCGCCCGGGACCCGGACAACGAGCTGCTCGCCCGCGGCCCCCGCTTCCGGCTCGAGGCGGAGGCGATTCGCGACGCCGCCCTCGAGGCGTCGGGGCTTCGCTCGCCGAAGATGTTCGGTCCTCCGGTGTACCCGCCGCAGCCGGACGGCGTCTGGCAGGTCGTCTACAGCGGTGAACGCTGGATGACCGCCGAGGACGACGCCCGTCACCGGCGCGGTCTCTACACCTTCTGGCGTCGCACGGCGCCATATCCGTCGATGGTGGCCTTCGACGCGGGAAGTCGCGAGACGTGCGTCGCCCGGCGGATCCGGACCAACACGCCGTTGCAGGCGCTGGTGACGCTCAACGACGAGGCGTTCGTCGAAGCCGCGGGCGGACTGGCCCGTCGTGCCTGGTCGGAGGCCGGGAGCGACGGCGAGCTCGTCCGTGCGGTGCGGCTCGCGATCGCCCGTCGACCCGACCCTCGTGAGATCGACGTGCTTCAGCGGCTTCTCGAGGCCGAGACGCAGCGGTTCCGCGACGCACCCGAGCGGGCGGCGGCGTTGATCGACGCGGCGCGGGCCACCGTGCCGGACGGCCTCGACGCGGCGTCGTTCGCGGCGCGGATCGTGGTGGCGAACGTGATTCTCAATCTCGACGAGTTCCTCAACCGCGGCTGACCGGGGAGACCGACCCATGGGCAGAAGAACCGAACATGCCGCTCGCGACCTGCACCACCGACTGGTGCGGGATCGACTGGAAGCGACCACCCGACGGGCGTTCCTCGGTCGGATCGGTACCGGCATCGGCGGCATGGCCCTCGCCTGGGCGACCGCGGAAGCGACCCGGCCCGCGTTCGGGATGGGCGACGGCGAGACGACGGTCGGTCTGGATCTCACCCGGCCCCACTTCGCGCCGAAGGCGAAACGCATCGTCTACCTGCACATGGCCGGCAGTCCGCCGCATCACGACCTGCTCGATCCGAAACCGACCCTCGAGCGATGGAACGGCAAGCCGTGTCCGGACCATCTGCTCGATCCCGAGAACTTCGCCTTCATCAAGGGGCATCCCGAGGTGCTCGCGTCGCCGTACGCGTTCGCACCGCACGGGCGGTCGGGCACCGAGATCAGCGAGCTCCTGCCCGGGCTGGCGCGGCACGCGGACCGGATCGCCGTGGTGCGGTCGATGCACACCGATCAATTCAACCACGCACCAGCGCAGTTGCTCCTCTACACCGGGTCGCCCCGGCTCGGGCGTCCGTCCCTCGGATCCTGGATCAGTTACGGGATCGGTTCGGAGAATCGCGACCTGCCCGCCTACATGGTGCTGGTCTCCGGCGGCAAGACCCCCAGCGCGGGAAAGAGCGTCTGGGGCAGTGGTTTCCTCCCGAGCGTGCACCAGGGGGTCCAGTGTCGATCCGAAGGCGACCCCGTGCTCTTCGCGGCGGACCCGCCCGGCATCGATCGCGACACCCGGGCCGCGACCATCGAGGCCCTCGCGGAATTGAACGGGCTCCAGTGCGAGCGGCAGGGTGACCCCGAGACGCTGGCCCGGATCGCCCAGTACGAACTGGCGTTCCGGATGCAGGCCGCGGTGCCCGAGGTGATGGACATCGCCCACGAGTCGCCGGAGACGCTCGACCGCTACGGCGCCGTGCCCGGCCGGGCGAGTTTCGCGAACAACTGTCTGCTGGCCCGTCGGATGCTCGAACACGACGTCCGCTTCATCCAGCTCTTCGACTGGGGTTGGGACACGCACGGAACGAATCCCAGCGACGACATCGTCAACCAGCTTCCGAAGAAGTGCCGCGAGACCGACGCGCCCGTCGCCGCCCTGCTCGACGATCTCCTCGAACGCGGGCTGCTGGAGGACACGCTGGTGATCTGGTCCGGCGAGTTCGGTCGCACCGCGATGAACGAGCGTCGCAACGGCTCGTCCTACTTCGGCCGCGATCATCATCCCCACTGCTTCTCGATCTGGATGGCCGGAGGCGGCGTCCGTCCCGGAATCGTCCACGGGGAGACCTGCGATTTCGGGGCGTCGATCGTGCGGGACCCGGTTCACGTGCACGATCTGCAGGCGACCGTGCTGCGGCTGCTCGGCTTCGATCACGAGCGACTCGTCCGTCGTCACCAGGGCCGCGACTTCCGACTCACCGACGTGCACGGAAGCGTGGTCGAAGGCCTGCTCGCCTGAGCCGGGCGTCGGTCCGGGGCGGAACGGTCGATCATCCCGATCAGAGGCCCGATTCCTCGACCGCATGCTGTCGCTTCTCGTCGACGCCGGAGAGGTGTCGGCCCACGAGCCGGGCGACGAGCACGGTCAGGAAGACCTGGCCGATGAGCGCCTCGAGGTTCGACAGCGATCGGGCCAGTTCGGACTGCGGCGTGATGTCGCCGTATCCGACGGTGGTGATCGTGATGAGCGAGAAGTAGGCCATCAGTCGATCCGGCCCGAGGGAGAAGTCGGGATCCGTGGGCGGGTCGGGGATCGCGAAGGACGAGGGGTCGAGCGTGACGAGGATCGTGTAGACCGATGCGAACACGCCACCGATCAGCAGGTACACCGAGATCGAGCCGCAGATCGTGTCGGCGTCGACTTCGAGCGTCGAGAAGATGTCCGCGCAGATCAACAGGATCAGATACGTGAGGAAGAGGGCGTCCAGCACCAGGGCGATCGTCACGATCGTCGCATGCGCATCCCCGGGCAGGTACCGCCCTCCGACGCCGACGATGATCGCGACGGCGCCGAGCACCAGGCAGATGATGAAGTGGGTCCGATTCGCGATGAACGCCCGGACCGCCGCGATGAGCAGCAGGCCGATGACGAGGTCGCCGATGTAGATGTGCGACGAGACGATCTCGAACCGACCGACCAGGGGGCCGATGATCAGCATCAGAAAGAGGCCGGACATGATCCAGATGTATCGGCCGCCGATGTAGAGCCGGAGGAAGCCCATCGGCTTCAGCGACTTCACGCGGGACGCGTCGGACCGGACGTGTGGAATTCGCATGCCGCCTACATCGGCCGACCTTTCCACCATTCTGGAAAGATCGCATCGGCCGTCGGGGGATATCATGCCGCCATGGAACCCGCCCTCGACATCCGTGATCTCCGTTTCCGCCGACCGGGCGGGTTCGAGATCGACGTTCCGTCCTTCGAGATCGCCGCCGCCGAGCAGGTGCTGCTGACCGGGCCGTCGGGGTGTGGAAAGAGCACCCTGCTGATGCTCGCCGCCGGTCTGCTCGACCTCGACGCGGGGTCCATCTCGATCGCCGGTCGACCGATTTCCGCGGTTCGGGGCGCCGCTCGAGACGCCCTTCGGGCCGACCGGGTCGGCATGGTCTTCCAGACCCATCACCTGCTGCCCGGACTGACCGCCCGGGAGAACGTCGCCGCCGCCCTGCTGTTCGGAGGCGTTCCGAAGGGACGACACGCGGAGATCGCGGACGATCTCCTCGACCGCCTGCAGGTCGAGCCCGGAACCAGGATCGATCGCCTGAGCGTGGGGCAGCAGCAGCGCGTCGCGATCGCTCGGGCGGTGGCCGGCGAACCCTCGATCGTCCTCGCCGACGAGCCCACCGCGGCCCTCGATCCCGAGAACGCCGCGAACGCCGTCGCCCTGCTCCAGGAGATCTGCAAGGAGCGCGGCGCCGCCCTCCTGCTCACCAGCCACGATCCCTCGCTCGAATCCGCGTTCGAACACGTGATTCGTTTCTCCGAACTCGCCGGCGTGGAGACGCACGCGTCATGACCGATCTTCGCCTCGTCCTGAAGTCGCTGTCCGCCCGGTCGACGTCGACCGTGGTCACGTGCCTGCTCATCGCGATCGCGGTGGCGCTGCTCATCTCGATGCGATCCCTCCGGGAGGCGGGGCGACGCAGCTTCACCCGCGGCGTCGGAAACGCCCACCTCGTGGTGAGCGGCGACTCGAGTCCGCTCGTCGCGGTTCTGAACGGAATCTTCTACGCGAACCCGCCGCGGGCGCCGCTCCCGGAATCGAAGGTGACCGAGATCGCCTCGTCGATGCCGTGGGCCTGGACGATTCCCACCCAGCTGGGCGACTCGTTCCGCGGTTTCCCCGTCCTCGGCACCACCCCCGCCTTTCTCGACGACTTCGAGCCCGCCATCGGCGAACCGTGGCGGATTCGAAGGCCGGGCCGGAACATCGAAGGCCCCTTCGACGTGGTGCTCGGCAGTCGGGTCGCCGCCGCGACGGGGCTCGGCGTGGGCGATCGCCTCTTCCTCACCCACGGCATGGGCGTCGATGCGGCCGGCGGCGAGGTCGGGATCGTCGACGATCCATCGGCGACCGTCGAGGCCGAAGGTGATCCGCACGACGGCCACGATCATGATGATCA
>NYVS01000144.1 GCA_002684755.1 Phycisphaerae bacterium | reverse complement strand
GCCCCGACGAGGAGGTTCGCACCGAAGGTGTTGCTCTCGATGCAATCGGCGCCTGCTTCGAGAAACGTCTCGTGGATGCGCTGGATCATGTCCGGACGGGACTTGGTCAGGATCTCCGAGCAGTTCTCGCGGCCGAGCCAGTCGTCNATCCGGCAGTCCGGGCACGACTGCAAGCTCGTTCCCATCGCCCCGTCCAGAACGAGGACTCGNCGGGTCAGNGCTTCAAGCAACGGACTGGTGGCCATGTTTCGGCTCCTCTCCGCCACCTGTGGCGGCGTGGACGATTCAAATCGGGCACCGAANAGGCTAAACGGTTTCGAGACGACCTTCAACCGTTCATCCGGATGAATGGATGAATGGGCTGCCGAGAGGCCGATGCGTTGAGCCGTCGATTCGCGGGTCAGGTACCATGACGAACTCGAAATTCGATGCGTGATCGTCCGGGGACGTGATCGCCACCCTCAGGCCTGGGAGCCGTTCCATGATGCTGTTTGATGTCCGGACCTCCGGACGCGTGATCGCCCCCTTGTTGCTGGCCGGCGGCCTTCTGGGCTGCCAGCCGGGACAACCCACGGAATCCGATCCAGCGGCGACGACCTCCAGTGGAACGGCCACCGCGTCCGGCGCTCGTCCCGGCTCACCGCCGCCGAAGGCCTACGAGACCTTCGACGTGGTCTGGGAGACGATCGAAGAGAAGCACTTCGATCCCGATCACAACGGGGTGGACTGGGATGCCGTCCGCCTCGAATACCGACCCATGGTCGAGGACACCAGGACCGAGGACGAAGTGAGAGTCGTTCTNTCCCGGATGCTCAACGAGCTCGGACAGTCGCACTTCGTGATCATCCCCGCCCCCGANAAGACCGCGGAATCGACGACCGAGGGCGACCCCGGCAACACCGGGATCCAATCCGACGGGGCCGAAGAGACGCCGGAGGATGACGCGACCGAGGGCGACCTCGGCAACACCGGGATCCGGCTCGACTGGGCCGACGAGGTACCGACCGTCGCCTTCGTTCGTGAAGGCAGCACCGGCGATCAGGCCGGCGTCCGCCCCGGCTGGCGTTTGCGGNAGATCGATGGGCGTGACCCCTCCGATCGAATCGCCNCGGTGCGGGAGGCCGCCAAGGAAGCCGATTCCGCGATCGCGAACTTCGAAGCGGTGCAGATGCTGAACGCCGCGATGATGGGATCGGTCGGTGACACGCGGACGTTCACCTTCCTCGACGGAGATGACGAGTCGACCGAGGTCGAGCTCGGGTTCGCCGGCGAGCCCGGCGTCGCCGTGAAGTTCGGCAACCTTCCCGCGATGACCACCCGATGCACCTCCCGCGTCCTCTCCAAAGAGGAACTCGAGTCGTTCGGGGCGGATCTCGTCGACGGCGAGCCGACACCGCGAATCGTCCTGCTGACGTTCAACGTCTGGATGTTCCCGATCATGCAGCCGATCGCGGCCGCGGTCGACGAGAACCGTGACGCGGACGGCTTCATCATCGACCTCCGGGGCAACCCCGGCGGCGTGGGCGGGCTTTCCATGGGCATCGCGGGACAGTTCATCGACGAGGCCGCCAGCCTCGGCGACATGATCACCCGGGACACCACGATGCACTTCCGGGTCAATCCGCAGCGGTCGACGCCGGACGGNCGGCTCGTGAAGCCCTACGCCGGCCCGNTGGCGATCATCATCGACAACGCGTCCGCGAGCACCTCCGAGATCTTCGCCGCCGGCCTCCANCAGCTCGATCGAGCCACGGTCGTCGGNCGNAANTCNGCCGGCGCCGCCCTGCCCGCNCTCGTGATCAACCTTCCGAANGNCGACCGGTTCATGTNCGCGATGGCGAANTTCACCGGNCCGGNNGGNNNNAGCATCGAAGGCGGNGGCGTGAAGCCNGANCTCGAGGTCGCGCTGACCCGGGANGAACTCCTCGAGGTCGGCGATCCCGACCTCGCCACCGCCGTCGANTGGATCCTCGACGAGGAACGAACCGAATCCTGACCTTTCCGATTTCGAGACCCACGAGNCCCGGCCCCTGAAATGTCCCGCCGGATCCTCCCAAGAAGCCTCGATCCACTGAATTCACGACGCTGCGACGCACCGAACGCCGGGATCGTCCCAGCCATTCACCAGATCACGTGAGAACACGCGAACACACGCCTGAACAGGAGCCGTATCCGATGCGAAGAACCGCCATCACCACCGTCCTCGCCGCCACCATGACCTGCCTCGCCGGCGGCCTCGAGCTCGAAGCCCGTGCCGCCACGATCCCGGCCCAGGACGAAGCGAAGACCGCCCCCCTGCCGACCGCCAAGGAGGTCGTCGCGATGATGATCAAGGCACAGGGCGGCGAAGAGGCCCTGGCCAAGCACCCGACCGCGTCGATGACCGGCAAGTTCTCGATGCCCGCGATGGGCATGGGCGGACCGATGAGCATCAAGACCTCCAAGGGAAGCATGCTCATCGAGATCGACATCGCCGGCTTCGGCAAGTCGCTCCAGGGTTTCCACGACGGCGTGGCCTGGTCGATCGACCCCGCCTCGGGCGCGCAGCTGCTCGAAGGCTCGATGCTCGATTCGATGAAGCGACAGGCCAACAGCCGTGGCGATCTCGATCTCTTCAAGATGTGGGATTCGGTCAAGGTCACCGGCCGCGAGCGATTCGCCGACACCGACTGCTTCGTGCTCGAACTCGAGAAGGGCAAGGATCGCGAGGTCCGGCTGATCGACGAGAAGACGGGCCGCATGATCGCGAGTCGAACCGTGCAGTCCTCGCCGATGGGCGAGATCCCGATCGTCACGACCATCGAGGCCTGGAAGGATTTCGACGGCCTGAACATCCCGGTCCGCATGAGCATGGCGATGATGGGCCAGAAGCAGGTCATCGAGGTCGACAAGATGGACTTCGCGGCGATCCCCGCCACCGCGTTCGCCTTCCCGCCCGCCATCAAGGCGCTGGTCGTGGACAAGAAGGCCCGCGAAGCCGAAGAGAAGGCCGAGGATGGTGCGGCCGAGGCGCCCGCCACCCCGACGTCCGATCCCGGCGCCGCCGGCGAATGAGTTCGAACTGCATCGATCTCTCAGGGGTCGCGAAGCGCTTCGGTCGAACCGAAGCGGTTCGCGACCTCGATCTGCAGGTGCCTTCCGGCTCGCTGTGCGGCTTCCTCGGACCGAACGGTGCCGGCAAGAGCACCACGATCCGGATGATCATGTCGATCATCCGGCCGGACGCCGGCTCGCTCCGGGTCCTCGACGGCGACGCCCTCGATCACAAGGATCGGATCGGCTATCTCCCCGAGGAGCGCGGCGTCTATCGCAAGATGAAGGTCGGCGACTATCTGCGGTACATCGGCCGCTTGAAGGGGGTCGAATCCGCCCGCCTGCCGAAGATCATCGACGATGCGCTGGAACGCATCGAACTGCCCGGCGTCGCCCGAAAACGATGCGAGGAACTCAGCAAGGGCATGCAGCAGAAGGTGCAGTTCCTCGCCGCGATCATCCACGAGCCCGAACTGATCATCCTCGACGAACCGTTCTCGGGACTCGACCCCGTCAACGCGATGCTGCTCAACGACCTGATCCGGGAGTTGCACGACCAGGGCCGGACCATCCTGTTCTCGACCCACGTCCTGCACCAGGCCGAGCGGATGTGCGACCGCATCGTCATGATCGACCGGGGCCGCAAGGTCCTCGACGACCGACTCGACCGCATTCGGGAACGGTTCGACCCTCGGACCGTCGTCGTCGAACCACTCGGTGATCCGACCACGCTCGAGTCGATGCTGCGTGCGACGCCCGAAGTGGAATCCGTGACGATCGATGCCGAAGACCGGGTGCACGCCCGACTGCGGGACCTCGCCGACGCGGACCGGATCATGGCCCGTGCGATCGAACACGGCCCGCTCCGAAGCGTGGGCCGCGCCAAGACCACCCTCGACGAAGTCTTCATCGGGCTCGTCGAACGACCCGAGGAATCCGGCGCCGCCGGCGGGACGACGGAGCCGATCCATGCTTGACGGGAACCTCGGGAAGATCGCGACCATCGCGTGGCGGGAGTTCCGGCACACCGCGTTGACCAAGTCGTTCCTCTTCGGCGCGGTCGCGCTTCCGCTCCTGATGGGGGCGGGCCTCCTGCTGTTCCCGTTGCTCCTCGCGAGCCAGTCCGAGCCGCTCGAGGGAACGATCGCGGTGGTCGACCCGACCGGACGATTCGCGCCGACCTTCGACGCCCTGGTGATCGAACGGCAGGAACGCGACGGCTCCGAGGAAGCGAAGGACGTCATGAAGCGGCTGGGGATCGACGACAAGACGGGCTTCATCAGCCAGGGCCTCGCGCAGGCCGGCGAGAGTCCCTACGGCGAGGTCTCGGCGACCGGCTTCACCTCGAACGACGAGGAGACGATCGAGCGACTGAAGGCCGAGGCCCGGGACGGCGACTGGCTCGCCGTCGCGGTCGTCCCCGCCCGACAGATCGAATCCGCACCGACGTCCGACGAGGACCTTCCGGACATCGAGCTCTTCCTCCCCCGCTCCACCTCCCCCGGACATACCAACGACCTCGAGGGCCTCGTCCGCTCGGCGACGGTCCGAACCCGGTTCATCGCCGCCGGCGAGGACTTCGAACAGGTCCAGACGATGCTCGATCGACCGTCGATCGACGTCCGCCGCTTCGGCGAGGACGGCGCCGCCGATGCCGAGGAGTCGAAACTGCGGATGATCGTCCCCTTCGGTTTCATGATGCTGCTCTGGATCGCGACCTTCACCGCCGGCAACTTCCTGCTGACCTCGACGATCGAGGAGAAGTCGAACAAGGTGATCGAAGTGGTGCTCAGCGCCGTCGGACCGCTGCAACTGCTGTGGGGCAAGATCCTCGGCCTCGCCCTCGTGTCGCTGGTGATCCTGGTCACCTACGGCGGACTCGCGATCGCNTCGCTCACCGCCCTGGCCCTGACCGATCTGCTCGCATGGACCACGCTCGCGTGGGCGGTCATCTTCTTCCTGATCGCCTACTTCACGATCGCNTCCCTGATGGCGGCGATCGGCAGCGCCGTCAACGAACTCAGCGAGGCCCAGACGTTCATGGCNCCGGTGATGATCGTCATGGTCCTGCCCATGCTCCTGTGGGCCCCGATCGCGGAGAATCCGGACGGCACCCTCGCGGTGGTCAGCAGCATGCTGCCNCCGATCCTGCCTTTCGCGATGGTCATGCGGATCGGATCCGCGACGGAACCGATTCCGATCTGGCAGATGCTGCTCTCGACCGGGCTCGGNATCGCCACGGTCGCCGGCCTGGTGTGGGCCGCGTCGCGGATCTTCCGCGTGGGCATCCTGATGCAGGGCAAGCCGCCCTCGCCGCTGGAACTCCTTCGCTGGATCCGGCAGACGTGACCACTCCGAGGCTGACGGGATGAGCGACTGGGCGCAGTGGGAACCATGGGCCGTCGGNGGCGTGATCGCGGTGCTCGTCGCCGGATTCATCGCCCGCGCCCTGTTCTCAGACCGCGCCCGAGGCCGTCCGAGATGCCATCGATGCGGCTACGACTTCGAGGGCGTGGAAGGCCTGACCTGCCCCGAATGCGGCTGGACCGCGCGGACACCGGCGGATCTCCTGCGAACCCGGCGGCACTGGTTCAAGGCGATCGTCGGCGTCACCCTGCTCGTCCTCGCCGCGGGCCTGATCCGGCTTCACGCCGCGGGCGGCAATCCGCTGCTGGTCGTCCCCGACCGGCTCATGATCGCGTTGCTTCCGATCGACCCCACCGCCGGCGGCACGGAGATCGGGCCGATCGCCGATGAACTCCGCCGCCGTCTCATGGCGGAGGAACTCGACGAGTCCGAGGTCGAGTCGCTCTTCGCGCGGATCGCNTCCGGNGACGACGGCGCNCCGCCCGGGTCCGAGGCGTGGCGGGCTCGATACGGCGGCCTCGTCGATGCCTGGCGATCGAGGTTCGTCCGTCCCGGCGACCCCGAAGCCAAGGTCCTGCTGTCGATCCCGCCCCGACTCGAAGTCGAGGTTCCCGCAAGCTGGCCGACCACCCGCGCCGTCCCCGCGGAACTCGATTTCGAGGACTGGTGGCCGATCGGCACCGAGGCGATGGTCGAACTGCGATGGCGGGGTGACGATGCCATCACCGAGCCGCCGCTGGTCAGGATCGGATTTCGAAACCGCGCCTCCGTCGGTCGTCCGCATGGNTTCGAGCTTCCACCCNCGAACACCTGGCCCGAGCCCGCGGTCCTCGAAGCCACGGTTCGGCCGCGATTCGTCGACTCCGAGCGACTCCGACTCGCGGAGGACGGCATCGACCTTCCGGAAGACGTCGAGGCGATCACCGAACTCGTTCCNCCGCCGCCCTTCGACTCCATGCCGGCCACGCTCGCGATCACCGAGGCGGCCCGCCCGCTCGATCTTCCGTTGCCTTCGATCACCGCNTGGACCGGCGACGAGGTCGTCGAAGACGCGGTCCGACGGATCTTCGCACCGGGACTGCGGCGATGGGATGGAACCCGGCGACCGTTCGCGATCCGATTCGACGTCCAGCAGGCGGCGGAGAAGTTGTTCAAGGACGTGCTCTTCGGNCTCGTCGTCGAGCTCGTCGAAGTCGCGCCGGACGGCGCGGAATCGGTCCACCGTCGATCGCGGATCTGGCTGCCGGGCGGTCCGGGGCCGAACGGCTACTGGCGATCACGCTGGGGCATCTCCGAGGAGGACGGCGACGCCCTGCACCGCGCCTTCGATCCCACGCCCGGCTCNCGCTGGTTCATGCGGATCCGAGGCGACGAGGAACTCGCGCGACTCGCGCTCGCCTCGGTCGTGAACCAGGGCGGCGATCCGGCGACGTTCACCCGCTGGTGGTCGGGCACGGTGAATCGAACGCTCCGGACGACCGAGGAATCCAGACGCCCGTTCATCCGACGGTGGTTCCATCCAGATGGCGTCCGACGGCCCGACGCCCCCTGATCGCGTCTGCCACGACGCCCCTCGCCCATCGATATCCCGATCCGCCCTCCCGACGCGTGTGCTCGCACCCGCTGGGACGCCNCATGGTCCACCGATGGCCCTNGGCTGGTCTTNGGTCGGGCCCGGCCTCGGATCGCCCTGCCGCGATGCCCGCGGGGGGCATCGCCGATGAAATTGTTGCCATATTTCCATATACATGGTATGTTTATCCATATCAGATGAAGACGACGCTGAACATCGATGACACGGTTTTCACCCGGCTCAAAACGGAGGCGGCAAGCTCTGGTCGGACCATGAGC
>NYVS01000143.1 GCA_002684755.1 Phycisphaerae bacterium | reverse complement strand
GAAAGCGAAGCCGCGGTGCCGAGGAAGATCAGGAAGCTGATCGAGTCGGTCACCATGGTCAGGAAGATCGTGCTCGCGGTCGCCGGGTCGGCGCCGACACGACGCATCAGGAGCGGCAACGCGGTGCCCGTGAAGGTGCCGACGGTCAGCGAGCAGGTCATCGAGATCGCGATGACCGCCCCGAGTCGCCAGGTCTCGCTTCCGTTGGAGAACGAGATCGCCGCGACGAAGCTCCCGACCAGCACGCCCGCGATCATGCCGTTGATGGCACCGACCGCGGATTCACGCAGGAGCAGTCGCATCGCGATCCGCTCGTTGACCTGATCGAGCACGATGCCCCGCAGCGTCACCGCGAGGGACTGCTGGCCGGCGTTTCCCGATTGGTTGGCGATCACCGGCATCAACACCGCGAGCACCGCGATCTCCGCGATCAGCCCCTCGAACTGGAGCACCACCAGGGCGCCGATGGAACTCGTCACCAGGTTCACGATCAGCCAGGGAATGCGGCTCTTCAACTTCGCGCCGGTCGAGGAGAACACCATCTCTTCACGGCCCGCACCCACCATCAACTGCGCGTCCTCGGTCCCCTCGGCCCGGATCGACTCGAGCACGTCGTCGACCGTGACCACGCCGAGCAGCCGCCGCTCCGCATCGATCACCGGCAGCACGAGATACCCGTACTTCTCGAACTCCATCGAAACCGTGTCCCGGTCGACATCGGGCGGGATCGCCGCGACCTCGCGATCGCAGATGTCGGCGATCCGTTCGGTGGGCCCCGCGATGACCAGACTCCGCAGGCTCACGATGCCGACGAGTCGATTCTCGTCGTCGACCACGAAGACGTAGTGCGTCTCCTCTTCCGCCTCCGCCTCGCGGATCGCCCGAACCGCCTCGGTGACCGTCATCTCCTCGCGGACCTTCAGGACGTCGGGCGTCATCAGTCCACCGGCCGACGCCTCGTCGTAGGCGAGCAGGTGCCGGAGCACCGATCGGCCCGCATCGGACATCCGTGGAAGAATCGCCTCGCCGACCGGATCCGGCGACAGCTGCAGCAGGTCCGCCGCGTCGTCGGTCGGCATCGCCTCGATCAACGCCGCGGCATATCCCGGATCGTCCCGGACGAGATCCTCGAGCACGCTCACCGCAAGCGGACCCACCATGTGGGAGAGCGCCTCCGCGGCGTTCGCGATCTCCATCTCCTCGAGCACGCCGGCCGCCTCACCGCCGTCGAGCGTCTCGAGCGTGTCCGCCGCATCCGCCGGATCCTGAGCCTCGACCGCCGACGCGAGCACCGGAACATCGATGGTGTGCTGAAGCAGCCGCCGGACGTGGTGATCCTCGGGACTCGCGTCGGCCGGATTCTCGATCACCGTCGATCGCCGATCACGGGGCGCACCCCCGCTCGGCGGATCACCGGCGTCGAAATCGGGATCGCGGGGCTCGTCCATGCGCCGAGTGTACCCCGCGCCAACGACCTCCTTCGTCGCCGCCCTTGCCAAAGCGTGCGGAAACGAGGACGCTCCACGAATGCCGGTCACCACCATCGATCACGCCGACGATCCGCGACTCGAGGACTTCCGGGACATCATGACCCGCGACGGACGCGGTCCCGACGGTCGGCCCGGCGTGTTCATCGGGGAGCAGCCGCTGGTCGTGGAGGCGATGCTCGACCGTCCCGGCGTGATCCGTCGAATCCTGGTCGCNGANAACAANCGNNACTGGCTNGAGNNGATGCTNGNGNNNCGNGGTGATCCCGACGTNGANGCGNTCGTNGNGCCGNGNANNCTNNTNGANNCGACCGNNGGCTTNCCGATNCANCGNGGNATCCTCGCCAGCGGTGACCGCGCCGGACNCGACGACCGGACGGTCGACGAGATCATCCCCGATCGGAACCGTTCCGCCACGATCCTCGTCTGCGAGTCGATTCGGAACATCGACAACATCGGCATGCTCTTCCGAGTCGCCGCCGCCTTCGGCGTCGACGGCGTCCTGCTCAGTCCCGACTGCCACGATCCNCTGTATCGCAAGTCGCTCCGCGTCTCGATCGGNCACGCCCTGCGGATNCCGTTCGCTCGAAGCACGGACTGGTCGACCGATCTCGCGCGNCTGGGTGACNAGCATGGACTNTGGCGGATCGGCGCGAGCATCGAAGGAACGTCATCGGCCGACGACGTCACGGCCTCCGGTCCGAGCGACCGGGTCGCCGTACTGATGGGAAGCGAGTTCGACGGGCTCGGCGCCATCGCCACGAACGCGTGCGATCGCCTCGTCCGAATCGCGATGGCGCCGGGCGTCGANTCCCTGAACGTGGCGGTCGCCGCGGCCATCCTGCTCGATCGCCATTCGACGGCCGACCGGGGTTGACCATCGCCCGCGAACTTTAAACGCCGTTGTCGCGAGAAATCGGGAACCTGACGACGGACGGCCGAACCCGCCTCCGGNGTGGGGCGTAGACCCCAGTCGAACGGGGCGTTTCAGTCGGGCCTCACCGACCACCCGCTCGCATCCAACCTCGCGGATCCGTGATCGAAGCCGATCCCGGCAGGCGCCATCGTGGCGCTCCCGCGTCCCCCAGCCTCTCCCGAAAGGAGTTCGTTCCAATGCACGATTCCAGAACACANGGCGAGGCGTACCGCACCCCGAAGCGCGGAGGACTGCTCGTCCTCGCGGCACTCGCGGGGCTCGCGGCGGCGCCGACCCTCCTGGCGGCCGACACCATCACCTTCACCGATCCCGGGACGCGAGCCAGCGCCGACGTCGCGGCTCCGATGACGCTTTCCAAGGCGTTCCGCAACGTGGCCACGACGCTTCGTCCCAGCGTCGTCCAGATCATCTCGATCGATCATCCTCCGTACGCGAACCGAGGCGGCGAAGCTCCGCGAGCGGGTGGCGACCGGATTCCCGAGCAGTTCCGGGACCTCCTGCCCCCGGGACGCCCCGCTCCNCCGCCGAACGAACGCGGCGGTCCCGACCGCATGGGCCAGGGCACCGGCGTGATCGCCAGCACGGACGGACTCGTGGTCACCAACAACCACGTGATCGCCGGCGCCGATGAAGTCAAGGTCGTGCTGTACGACGGTCGGGAAGTGATGGGGACCGTCGTCGGTGCGGACCCCGCCACCGACCTCGCGGTCCTCCGCATCGAAGCCACGGATCTCGTGGCCGCGGACTTCGGCGACAGCGACGAATCCGAAGTCGGCGACTGGGTGATCGCCCTGGGGAGTCCGTTCGGACTGAGCCAGACCGTCACCGCCGGCATCGTCAGCGCGCTCGGACGTGAAGGCGTCGGCCTCGCACGATTCGAGAACTACATCCAGACCGATGCGGCGATCAACCCCGGCAACTCGGGCGGACCGCTCGCGAACATCCACGGTGAAGTGGTCGGCATCAACACCGCCATCTCGAGCGCCGCGGGCGGCAACGACGGCATCGGATTCGCGATCCCCAGCCGCATGGTCGGCAGGATCGTCAACGATCTGGTCGACGACGGCACGGTTCAGCGTGGATGGCTGGGTGTGAACATCCAGCCGCTCGATCCGGAACTCGCCGCGACGTTCGGGCACGACGCCCGAAGCGGCGTCCTGGTGGCCGGCGTGGTCGAGGGAACGCCCGCGTCCGACGCGGGGCTCCGTCCCGGCGACATCATCCTCGACATCGACGGACGTCGGACCGACACCCCCGCCGGACTCGCGAGACGCATCGCGGACTTCGCACCGGACACGGAGGTCACCATCGAGCTGCTCCGAGACGGTGACGCCCTGAGCCGGGTCGCTCGACTCGGAACGCGTCCCGGTGAAGGTGCGAAGCCCCCGACGGCCGAGCCCGCGACGAACGCCGGTCCGCGACTGGGACTCGAGCTCGCGCCGCTCGACGACGCCACTCGCGAGGCGGCTTCGTTGACCACCCGCGACGGTCTGTTCGTCCGAGGCGTGGTCGCCGACGGCCCGGCGGAAGCCGCGGGCATCGAACCGGGGGATGCGATCCTCCGGATCGACGGGATGTCCGTGGACTCGCTCCAGTCCTTCCGAACCGCGATGGAGGCGGCCGGATCCGACGAGCGGATCCGACTCCTGGTCGAACGGGCGGGAATGACCCGGTTCGTGGTCGTCAGGACGGGGGACTGACCGGCGTCCGAAAACTCGAACCAGCAACGATCCGACCTCCCGCACCAACGTGGTGCGGGACACCGGGACCACGGTGGGCGCCCCTCCGCCGTGGTCCCACTTTATTTTTGCCCTCGAATCCTCTCCACCTTTCCGGAACAGTCCCTCCTCGATCGAGTCGAACCTATGCTGTCCGGTTCGCCGAACGGCGAGGTCCGGCCCCGCCGACACGACCAGCGACCATCTCCATGTCACCAAAGAACATCACGACAACCGAGATCCACGACGACTTCGACGTGTGCTTCACGCATCGACTGATGTTCGACCGGAACGTGCTGGCCTCCGACAATCCGATGATCGAGGAAATCTTCGCGAGTGCCTCGAACGACGAACCTCGTCCCGGAATGATCGTCGCGGTCGATGCCGGCTTCGCCGCGGCGAATCCCGGCATTCACGACGCGATCCGAACTCGTTTCGACCGGGATCATCTTCCCGAAGTCCGCGAGATCCTCGAGGTGCCGGGCGGCGAAGCGGCGAAGAACGATCCGGTCGTGATCGACCGGATGCTCGAGGCGATCGAACGGCACCGCATCGATCGACGCTCGTACGTCGCGGTGTTCGGTGGCGGCGCGGTCATCGACGCCGTGGGATTCGCGAGCAGCACCGCCCACCGCGGCGTCCGCCTGATCCGGTTCCCGACCACCGTGCTCGGGCAGCTCGACGCGGCGATCGGGGTGAAGAACGGCGTGAATCGATTCGGCAAGAAGAACTTCGTCGGCGCCTTCGACGTGCCCGTCGCGGTGATCTGCGACGAACGAATGCTGGAGACCCTCGATGACCGTCGATGGTCCGAGGGATTCAGCGAAGCGGTGAAGATCGCCTGCCTGCAGGATGCGACGTTCTTCGATGAGATCGAAGGCGCGGCGGACCGAATCCGTGAACGCGACCCGGATGCCTCCCGCCCGGTCATCCAGCGTTGCGCGGAACTCCACCTCCGACACATCGCGAGCGGCGGCGACCCCTTCGAACGACGCGAGGCCCGTCCGCTCGACTTCGGCCACTGGTCGGCCCACCGACTCGAGTCGATGAGCGACTTCGCCCGCTCCCACGGCGAGGCGGTCGCGGTCGGCGTGTGTCTCGACGCGGCGTACTCGCACTTCGACGGACGCCTCGACCGAGGATCACTCGACCGGATCGTGGACACCACCGCCCGCCTCGGCCTGCCGGTCTTCGACCCGCTTCTCCGCGAACAGGGGCTGATCGACGGGTTGGAGGAGTTCCGCGAGCACCTCGGGGGCCGGCTGACCGTCACCCTGCTCGAGGGCATCGGACGTGGTGTCGACGTCCATGAAATGGACCTCGAGCGTCTCCGTCGATCGATCGCCCACCTCGAGTCGAACGCCCCGGCGTGAATCCCCCCGGTGGCGGTGGCGAAACCGGTTCCATGCCTCCCACCTTCCTCCCCATGCTGCTCGCCTGGATCACCATCTGGGTGGCCGCGGCGGGCGTGGCCCTGCTCAAGTCCGGCGTCAGCGAGCAGGCCCGTGGCTTCTGGACGATGTCGCTCTTCTGGGTCGCGATCGACGCCGGCATCGCCGCCTGGAGTCTCTTCGCACCGGTCGAAGATCTCGAGGCCTTCCGCCGGCTCCTGCTCGTGAACTCGGGACTCGACGTCGTCTATCTGATCGTCGGTGTGGTGCTGCTCCTCCGAGCCACCCCGCTGGTCCGCGGATTCGGGGTCGCGATTCTCGTGCAGGGCGGGTTCCTGCTCGTCTTCGACGTCGCGTGGTGGCTCGCCACCGCGTCCTCGAACGGCGGTTGAGCCGTTCGCGGCTAGACTCTGGTCATGCCAACCAGTCCCCCGCCACTCCCGCTGAATCGGCGTGAAGTCGTCGACCGTTATTTTCTCGAACATCGCGCGAAGGTCCTCGACGTCGCGGCCTTTCTCGATCGGGTCGACCGGGCGACACCCGGCGACGATGCGACCGAGGACTTCCGACTGACGGGCCTCCGCGCCGCGATCGAGCTGATGCTCGATGGCGAGCCCGGCCGCACCGGACGGATACTCGCCCTGCTGAGCGACACCACGGAAGAACCCATCGACGTCGCCCCGGGCAAGGGCGCCTCCGGCGCCTGGGACGGTTTCCGCCCCGATGAAGCGAACGATGGAGGGCGAGACTGATGTACATCGACCCACACGTCCACATGGTGAGTCGCACCACCGACGACTACCAGCGCATGGCCCTCGCCGGCTGCGTCGCGATCACGGAGCCCGCGTTCTGGGCGGGCTACGACCGCTCGAGCCCGAAGGGCTTCCACGACTACTTCTCGGTGCTCACCGACACCGAACCGCAGCGGGCCGCCCAGTACGGCATCGCCCACCACACCTGGCTGTGCATCAACCCCA
>NYVS01000142.1 GCA_002684755.1 Phycisphaerae bacterium | reverse complement strand
GTGCGTGGTGCCACCCGCCTGGGCGGTGGCGGACGCGAACAGGGCGCTGGCGACGAGGGCGATGTACATCAAGGAACGGGGCATGTCTTTCTCTCACGGTTTGGTGATTGAGGAGCGAGCGACTGAAGTTAACTGGAGAAGAGCCCGGAAAACCAGAAAAAGCAGGAAAATGCCGTAGGAATCGGGTGCGGAATCAGTCCCAGCGGGCAGTCGCTCGGCGGCATCGGGTTCCGCGGTGCGGCATCTTGGTGTCACCGGAACTCACACACGTCCAAACAGAACACGACCGCCGGCCGGGGCCGACGGTCGTGTCGTTTCGAATGGAGCGTACCGGGCTCGAACCGGTGACCTGCTGCTTGCAAAGCAGCCGCTCTCCCAACTGAGCTAACGCCCCGCGTGATCCTGCTGGATCGTTCTTTCATCGCTTCCATCATCCGCGTCCGGGGTCGGGCTCCGGCGCGGCGTGCAGTCTACCTGTTTCGGCTCGTCACTTCGACTCGGATTCCGCGATGAAGATGTCGAACCGGCGGGGGGTCACGATCATGAGCCGGTAACCCGCGTCGTAACTCTTGGTGCCGACGATTCCGATCATTCGTCCGAGCCCCGGCTTGAGGTCGACGTCCTTGGTCGGCTTCACGTACCCGATGGTCCGGCCGCCGACGGGATCCTGAAGCCGGTAGAGCAGCGGGAGCCGCTTGCCGTCGTAGACGCGGCTCGCGTTGAGCCGACCGACCATCGTGTAGTCGGCGCGGGCGATGATCGCGACCTTGGCGTTCTCGATGCGTTCGCGGTCGACGTCGTTGCGGTTCTCGAGCCGGTCGAGCTTGTCGAGCCGGTTGCGGACTTCGCGACGAAGTTCGATCTGGCGGATCCGGAGTTCAGCGAGTCGCTTCTCGGAGACGGGGGCCGTCTCCCGGGCGGCGATCGAGACGAAGACCAGCTGCAGGGCTTCGAGTTCGGCGTCGTCGTGCGGGGACTTCTTCACCGCCTCCCAGGCGGCTTCGGCCTCTTCGATGGTGACGTCCGCCAGGGGATCGACGGGTTCATCCTCGGCGGCGGGTTCGGTGTTGTCCGTCGTGGCATCGGTGGTTTCGATGGCGGCCGGGTCGTCCACCTCCTCGACGACGACCACCACGGCAACGCCGCCGGAGGCGTCGGCTTCCGTCGCTTCGTCCTCGTCGACGAGTTCCACCACCGCGACCTCCACCGCGACGGGTTCGGTCGTCACCACCGGAGCCGGCGAGGTGGGCTCGGCGGCGGTGGCTGCGGGCTTCACTCGGAACGCCGCNGGGATCTGCTCGGGGGTCGCGTCCTCGAGGAACGAGGCGAAGACCCAGAGCGTGGCGGCGGTGGGGGCCTCGACGACGAGGAAGGAACGACCGGCATCCTCGAAGCGGTCGGTGATGGCGAGTCGGGCTTCGGGCTCGAGTCGAAGCACGGGACGCGTGCTGCGGTTCGGGTCGACCTGGGCGTCTTCCGCGTCGGCCGGTCGGGAACTCTCGTTGGGGGCCATGAGACTGACCCGGCCCTTCACGATCACGGCCTCGTCCCCGTCGATCCGGACTCGGTCGTCGAGTTCCAGAAGGAGACCGACCTTCGCGAAGGTCGGGCCGACCATCCGGACGCCGGCCCACTTGCCGTCCCGCATCTCCGCGACGAGGACGGGATCGCCCTTTTTGATCTTGGTGACCAGATAGTCGTTGGTGCTCGGGCCGGATCGGACCAGCAGATTGTTCGACCGGCTGGCCTTCCAGATCGGAGCGGGCTTCGCGGGATCATCGTCCTGCCACGCGACGGCAGGGCCGACCAGAAGAAGGAGGACGGCGGCCATCGCCACCCGTCCCGCCATGCGATGGAGGAGGTCTGAGTTCATGCCGGCAGTCTACCACTCTCGCGTCGGTTGTCGGGCATCCCGAGGGGGGGGNACGATGGTCGGATGTCCTTGAATGAGCGAGCCTTGGCGTCCGACACCGTTTCGTCCAACCATCTGGCCGGCCTGACCGGCCTGCTGGTGGGAGGAATCCTGCTGGTCGGCTGTCGATCTCCCCTCGAACGGGATCCCGAAGCCGACCTTCGAGCCTCCGTCCGCACCGCGGTCGACGAGCAACTTCGTGATCTCGACCCGGAGGCCGCGCCTCGGGAGACGCGGGCGTTCGTGGACGACCTGTCGCAGGAACTCGATTCGCGGCTCGACGAACTGGAAACGCTCGGGCCGCAGGCCAAGGACGGTGGCGCCGCCCTGGCGCTCGGGCCGGGACTCGACGGGGAACCGCTCGAGGTCGTGCCGATCTCCCTCCAGAACGCGATCCAGACCGCCGTCCGTCAGAACCTCGGCGTCCAGCAGTCCCGCGTCGACCAGGCGGTCGCCGCCGCCGAGATCGTTCGCGCCGAAGCCGCCTTCGACGCGGTGCTCGGCGCGGGGGTGAACTTCGCCCGCATCGACGAACCGGGCAACGACCTGCTGCTCGAGATTCCGGGCGGACAGCCCGTGATCTTCGACCAGGGGCAGGACGCCCGGCAGTGGGGGTTCACCACCGACGTCTCCAAGCGACTCGGAAGCGGTGGCGCGGTCTCGGTGTCGTTCGGTGCCGACGAGACCTCGGTCTACAACACCAGCAACGCGATTTCCGACGCCTGGAACTCCGCGGTGTCGCTCGGCATCGGGCAGCCGCTGCTTCGAGGATTCGGCGAGGACGTCAACACTGCGGAGATCCGACTCGCCCGCAACGCGGATCGGAAGGCGGCCGTGGCGATCCGCGCGAATCTGCTCGCCTTGCTGGTGCAGGTCGAGAACGCGTATTGGAATCTCGTGCTCGCCCGTCAGGATCTCGTGATCGCCGAGTGGCTGGTCGAGGAGGGTGACCGGATCCGGGAGATCCTCTCGAACCGCCGTGGCTTCGACACCACCCTCGCCCAGTACGCCGATGCGGTCGCCACGGTCGAGAGCCGCAAGACCCGCGTGATCCAGGCCCGCCGCGACGTCGGTCGCACCGCGGACGCCCTCAAGGCGCTGGTCAACGATCCGGACCTTCCGGTCGGCGGCGAGTTCGATCTCGTCCCGGTCGACTTCATGATCGACGCCCCGTTCGGCTACGACCTTCGCAATTCGATCTCCACCGCGCTGGCCCGATCACCGTTCATCGATGCGGCGATCCTCGACATCGATGACGCCTCGATCCGCGAGATCGTGGCTCGCAACGGTCGCCTTCCGCAGCTGGACCTCCAGGCCGAGGTCAGCTGGCTCGGACTCTCCGATGGGTTCGGTTCGAGCGTGCGGGAGATCGACGGCGACTACATCGACTATCTCGTCGGGCTGCAGTTCAGCCAGCCGATCGGCAACCGCGCCGCGGAGAGCGTGCTGCAGCAGGCCCGGCTCCGGCGGTCATCCGCCGTGATCGGCTACCGCAACGCGATCCAGGACGTGGTGCTCGACGTGAAGAACGCGGTTCGCGACATTGCCGCGGGATACGCCCTGGTGGCCCAGGCCCGGAACTTCCGCCTCGCCCAGGCGGAGAACCTTCGTTCGCTCGAAGCCCTTCGCGAAACACTCGCGGCACTGACCCCCGAATTCCTCAACCTGCTCTTCCAGCGGCAGGAGCGGCTCGGCGAGGCGCAGTTCCAGGAGTTGCAGGCGATGGCCGTCTACAACCTCTCCATCGCGGAACTCGGCCGGGCGACCGGCAGCGGGCTCGAAGCCAACGGCATCGATCTCGTGGTGGTCGGCCCGGACGCGGGGTCGGCGGCGAACACCCTGGACGGCGGCTCCTGAGGTGGTGGATCCGCTCCCCGGTGCCACGGTTCGATCGGGCTTCGACCCCGCGGTCCTCGCGGACGCGGTCATTCGTCTTCGAACCGGGCGACTGGTCGGCATGCCGACCGAAACGGTCTACGGTCTCGCCGGCGCGACCCTCGACCCGGCGGCGATCGAGGCGATCTACGCGAGCAAGCAGCGTCCCGCCGACAATCCGCTGATCGCGCACGTCTCGTCGATCGACATGGCCCGGACACTCTGTCGATCGTGGACCGCCGAAGCCGATCAACTGGTCGCCGCATGCTGGCCCGGTCCGTTGGCGATCGTGCTCGATCGCGCCGACACGGTGCCGGCGATCGCCGCGGGCGGACGGGATTCCATCGCGATCCGGATGCCGGCGCATCCGGTCGCCCTGCGGCTCATCGAGTCGCTGGACGCGCCCGTCTCCGCCCCCAGCGCCAATCGATCCGGGTCGATCTCCCCGACCGAGGCTCGCCACGTGCTCGCGGACTTCGCCGAGGAGGATCTGCTGGTCCTCGACGGTGGGCCGTGCCGCATCGGACTCGAGTCCACGGTCGTCGATCTTCGTGGGCGACGTCCAATCGTGCTTCGCCCCGGCGCGGCGACCGCGGAACGGATCGCCGAGATTCTCGGGGTGGAGGTGACGCAGCCGGAGATCGTCGAACAGACCGAATCGCCCGGGACCGCCTCCCGGCACTACGCCCCGACCACGCCCACCCGACTTTGCGGGCTGGAAGACGCGGGTGGTGAAGACGTCGCGGTGATCACGATCGCGTCGGGGGCCTCCGAGGAGACACCCGACGTGGGGACTCGATTCCGCGTCGACCTGCCCGACGATCCGACGCTGGTGGCGGCGATGCTCTACAGCACGCTGCACGCCGCGGATCTCAGCGGTTCAAGGCGAATCGACATCGTGCCGCCGCGGGTCGAAGGTGATTCCGCGTCGTGGAACGCGGTGCTCGACCGGCTCGGTCGCGCGGCCGCGACCGACTGATCGTCGTGATCGCGGTCACCGCCTCAGCCGGGCACGCTTGGAGGCTCGATCTCCACCGGGCGTTCCGCGAGGTTCTCCGCGAGGTGTTCGGCCCAGAGGTCCATCGCTTCCTTGGCGTGGCCCCAGGGGTCGAGCTTCTCGAGGCCGAAAGGACTCCCCCGGCGGCCGCCCATCATCGCGAACACGATGTCGCCGGTCATCGAATCCGTGACTTCAGCCTCCATGGCGGCAGCGCCGAGGCCGAAGCCCGCGATCGACGTCGCGGGGTGGATGTTCAGGGCGACCACGGCCTTCCGGACGTCGGTCACCGCGATCCGGACTCGGAGGACATCGGGACCGGCCGCCTCGACGATCGCGTGATCAGCACCGAGGAAGTCGACGACCTGGCCGTGGAAGTACTCGGCGAGTTCGGTCTTCTTCTGGACGGTCATGTCGCGGGCGTCGGCGTCGTCGTCGATCCGCAGTTCGATCGGATCGACGAGAAACGCCCGGTAGTCCTCCACGTCGATGGCGTCGTTGCTCCAGGTGACCAGGTGGTCCTGAAATTCACCGTCGTCGAGCGACGCGTAGGTCTCCTCCGCGAGGAATCCCGAGGGGGCGACCTTGTAGTCGGCGGCACAGCCGCCGAACAGGATCAGGGCCGGCAGCACGAGGCTGGAAACGATCGTTGAGGAACGCATCGGGGTACTCCCTGTGGAAGAGACGCGAACTGGATCTCGGGGCGACCATCGGGCCGCACCCACGGTGAGCCCCTCCCTACGCCGGGGGGCGGCGAAGGTGCGTCGATCGGGTCGGATTCCCTGCGACGATCGATGCGGNGATCACCCCGAAACCCCGAGGATCAGATGGCCGCGGCATCGAGGGGGTGGTGTTCCAATTCGTTCCAGCGTCGGCCGGCCCGAAGTCTCAAAGCATTCCAACCCGAAGGCGAGTCATCGTTTGGCTTCTTCGGGTCATCACATCGGCTTTCGAAACTTGGGAGATCGATCTTTTGAATCGACGCGATATTCGCTACTCTCGCCTCGATGACTTCGGCGATCGGAAGTTCGTTGCTTCAAGCCGTTCGATGCACGAGACATCGTGAGAAAGAGATCAATCACATGACAGATATGAACAAGACCGCCGGCTTCAAGGCGGTCCATCGCCACGCGTCCACGCTCGCCGCCGGACTCGTCGCGTGCCT
>NYVS01000141.1 GCA_002684755.1 Phycisphaerae bacterium | reverse complement strand
CAACATGCCCATCAACACGCACCACCGCTCGGCCTCGCTCGTGATGCTCGTCATGCTCGTCATGCTCGTCATGGGTTGTTTCGTCGATCAGACCACCGTCGCCGAGACCGGCGCGTACATCGACGACGGCCCCGCGATCTCCGTCGCCGCGGACCCCGTGCCGGAGACGGACGCGCTCGGTCTGCATCTTCGCGTGGATGCCGGCGTCAACTTCGCCAGGGTCCGAACCGCCTCCGGTGTCGCCCGGTCGAGCTTCTCGAACGTCGAGATCGACTTCGATCCCGGGGTCGATCTCGAATTCGGCATCGGCCTGCCGCTCGGCGCGTCGAGCGGTTGGAGCATCGAGGTGATGACCGGCATCACGATCAACGCCGTCGATTCGATCTCCGGACAGTTCGCGAGCGCCGCGAATCCCATGCTGGCGGGCTCGGTCACTGGCGGAAGCGGCGATCTCTACCAGGTCCCGATCGTCGCGAACCTCCAGTACCGGTTCGACCTGAGCGAGACGATGACCCTCGGCCTCCTCGCGGGGTTCGGCGGGCAGTACTCGGATCTCGCGGTCGACGACGTTCGCGTGCTCGATCCTCGGTTCCCGGGCGGGGTCGAGGTGGGCGGCACCTCGTCGAGCGGCTGGGCCTTTCGGTATCAGTTCGGCCTCGATTTCTCCTGGTCGCTCTCGAGCCGGACCTCGCTCGGTCTGAACGTGCGGTACGCCGGCACCACGGACCTGAACGGCGGATCGAGTTCGAGTGCCGACTTCGACGCGAAGAGCTTCCAGAATCTCGCGATGGGCATCACGTTCTCGCTGGCATTCTGAGCCCGACCGGAAACACCCCGCATTCGCGAAATCAAGGCTTGNTCACACNGNAAAACCCATGGAATGCGGTTGCGTGATCACCACNAACTCGCGTGCAATGGGTTCATGCCGTACCAGATCANAGCCGTCCTCCTGTTCGCCATCCTGTCGACCGGCCTGTTCGCCGGCTCCGGAAACGCCGATCCGCCGATCGAGCGACCGAAACACCCGGCGACACCCGCACCGGATCGCTTCATCACCGATCGCGAAGGGCGTACCCTCGACCTTCCCGCCGAAGACGAGACCTTCACCTTCGTCGTGTTCGGGGACCGCACCGGNGGTCCGGCGGATGGTGTGAAGATCCTCGCCGANGCGGTCGCCGACACGAATCTCTACGAGCCCGACCTGGTGATGACNGTCGGNGANCTGATCCAGGGCTACGGCACCGAAGGTCCCTGGATGGATGAGATGCGGGAGTTCCGGGGCATCATGGACGGGCTTCTCTGTCCGTGGTTCCCGGTGGCGGGGAATCACGACGTCTACTGGCGTGGACCCGGTCGACCCGAGAACGAGCATGAAGCGAACTACGAGATGCACTTCGGTCCGCTGTGGTACGCGTTCGACCACAAGGACCGACGGTTCATCGTGCTCTACACCGACGAAGCCGATCCGAAGACCGGCGAGCGGAACTTCAGCAAGCCCGCGTCGCAGCGAATGAGCCCCGAACAGCTCGCCTGGTTGAAGACGACCCTCGCGAGCGCGAAGGACAAGAAGGACGTCTTCGTGTTCCTCCACCACCCNCGCTGGATCGGTGGAAACTACGGCGACGACTGGGAACGCGTCCATCCGGTGCTGGCCGANGCCGGAAACGTCCGCGCGGTGTTCGCGGGTCACATCCACCGGATGCGGTACGACGGACCGCGGGACGGCATCGAGTACGTGACCCTCGCGACGGTCGGGGGCGGGCAGTCGGGACTCGTTCCGGAAGCGGGCTATCTGCACCAGTTCCATCACGTGACGGTACGGCCGGACGGGATCGCCCTCGCCGCCATCCCGGTCGGCGAGACACTGGACGTCCGAGACATCACCGCGACCGTCTCCAACGAGACCGCGGCGCTCGCCAAGGCGACACCCGAACTGATCGGCGAACTCTCGGTCGACGAGACGGGGCTCGGCCAGGGGAAGATCGAAGTCTCGATGTCCAATCCCACCGGCCGGTCGGTGGAATTCACCCTGGTGCCGGACGCNGCGGGCGGACGCTGGCGGTTCGTCCCGGATCACGCGCATGCGACGCTCGNTGCCGGCGCATCGCGACGGTTCGTCTTCGAGGCGACCGGCCGGGTCGACGCCATCGAGGACGTCTGGGCGCCACCCGCCATCACCATCGACGCGGACTACCTCGGCACCAACCGACGCTATGCCATCCCGACCCGGACGTTGGAACTTCCGGTCCGGATCGATCTTCCGACGCCACCGAGGCCTGAACGCGAAAGCGCNCTCGACTTCGACGGCCGCGAGGATGCGCTTCGGATGGAACCCGACGGGTACGACCTTCCCGACGGTCCCCTCACCCTCGAAGCCTGGTTCGAACCGGACACCCTCGGCAAGCGGGTCGGTCTGACCAACCGGACCGAGAACAGCGAGTTCGGTCTGTTCATCATGGACGGGGTTCCTTCGTTCTGGATCCACCTCGACGGGAGCTACGTCTCCGCGGAGGCGACCGACACGACCGTCTCGGTCGGTGAATGGCATCATCTCGCCGGGGTGTTCGACGGCGAGGAAGCCCGCCTCTACCTCGACGGACGACTGATCGCACGAAGNCCCGGTTCAGGAAAGCGGACTCGGAACCGACTCCCCCTGCTGATCGGTGCCGACGTCGATGCGAACGGCGAACCGACGTCGAACTTCGACGGANGCATCGACGAATTCAGGCTCTCCTCGACGGCGAGATACGCGGGCGATCGGATCGATCCCGATCGTCGCCACGAATCGGACCAGGACACCGTGATCCTGCTGCACTTCGACGCGATCCAGGGCCCCTGGCTTCACGACGCATCCCCGAACGCGGCGCACGCCACGATGCTGGGATCGCCTCGGATGGTGCCGGCCGGGGATTGAGCCCGCTTCACGACGAACGTGGATCTGGGAGGATCCCGGCGTGACTTCGGATTCCCGACATCCCGACGCGGTCGATCTCGCGATCGTCGGCAACGGCGCCGTCGCGATGTCGATCGCGATCGAACACCGTCGCCGGGTCCCGGACGCCCGGATCGCGGTGATCGGGCCCGAACGGCGTCCCGGTTCCGCGTCGCTCGCGGCGGGGATCATGCTGGCGTCGCATTCCGAGATCGAAGCGACCACCTTCCGACATGCCGCGGGCCGCGCGAAGTTCGATCTCATCCGGGCCGCCGTCGCGGACTGGCCCGGGTGGCTCGACGTACTCGCCGCGATCGCCGGCCTCGAGCCTCCGAAGATCCGCGCGGGGACGGTGATCCTCGACAACCCGAACGTGAGCGGCTTCGATCCGCCCAACTTCGATGCGATCCTCGACGCACTCCGCCGCGACGGTTCGGATCACGAGCTCGTCGATCCCGCGGACATCCGCGGATACCGACCGACCCCCCACCTTCGGGCCACCCGTGGCGTCCGCGTTCCGAGCGACGGCGCCATCGACGCCTTCACGGTGATGGAACTGCTCGACGAAGCCGCCGCCGCGCTCGGGATCGAACGAATCGACGGTCGCGCGGCGTCGGTGCGTGACGGAATCGTGCATTGCGATCGAGGACGAGTCGTGCACGCGGAACGCATCGTCGTCGCCGCGGGTGCCGCCAGCGACGGTCTGCTTCGTGGGATCCCCGAACTCGACGGTCGCGTCCCGCGCATTCTCCACGGGACCGGGGTCGGTCTTCGGTGTCGCGCGACGCCCGGCCTGACCACCCCCGATGAAGTCCTCAGGACCCCCAACCGTGGCGCGGGGCTCGGCGTCTATCACGTGCCGTTCGGATCCGATCGCTTCTACCTCGGCGCGACCAACGTGGTGTCCATCGAACCGCGCGAACACGCCCGACTCGGATCGCTCCATCTCGTCCTGCAATCCGCGATGGACGAGATCTCCTCGGAGCTTCGACACGCCGAGTGTCGGATGGTGACCGGACATCGACCGATCGGCGCCGACGGATTTCCGTTGCTCGGTCGGACGAGCGTGCCGGGACTGTGGATCGCGACCGGAACCCGACGCGACGGCGTGACCGCCGCCCCCGAGATCGCCCGCCGCTTCGTGAACGAACTCCTCGGAATGGACGACGGCCTGCCCGCGTGCCTGTCGCCCGAGCGGAGGCCGATCACGGTGCTCGACCGCGACCAGGGCATCGACGTGGCGGTGCGAAGTCGCCTGATCGGGCCCGGATCGAGCACCGGGGTTTCGGCCGGACGCCTCGAAGACGAAGTCCGTCGCCAGGTCGTCCGTCTGTACGATCGCGCCGGCCTCGATGTCGGGGTGCCCGCGGAACTGCTCGACCTGTATGCCGACGGAAGTCTCGACGCGTCGAGGCTCGTCGCCTCGACGAACGTCGATTGAAAACCGGGAGTCAAGACATGTCCGACCCGAAGAAACAGATCTGGCTCCTCCGACACGCCGCGACCGAATGGTCGAAGAACGGTCGTCACACCGGGGTCACCGATCTCCCCCTCCTCCCCGAGGGCGAAGACGTGGCCCGACGACTTCGACCCGTCGTCGACGCCCACCACTTCGACCTCGTGCTCTGCAGCCCGCTTCAACGAACGCGACGGACCGCGGAATTGCTCGGGCTCGGCGATGGTGCGGTGATCGACGCCGATCTCCATGAATGGAACTACGGCGACTACGAAGGCATCACCACGAAGGTGATCCGCGAAACGGTCCCCGGCTGGACGGTGTGGTCGCATCCCTGTCCGAACGGCGAGACCGGGGCGGAGGTGGCGACGCGAGCGGAACGCGTGATCGACCGGGCCCTCGCCGCGACCGGTGACGTCGCCCTGGTCGCCCACGGTCACTACCTGCGGGTGCTCGCCGCGACCTGGCTGGGACTGCCGCCCGAGGACGGTCGCCTGTTCGACCTCGGCACCGGGACCTACTGCGTGCTCGGCTTCGAGCACGAGTACCGCACCGTGATCCGGTGGAACGCGCCGGGTCCGGAGGAAACGTCGTGAACCGGACCATCGAGGTCACGGGGCACCGACGCGGGCTGCACGAGATCACCTCGATGGTCGCGGACGTCGTCCGGGACGCCGGTCTCGAGGAAGCCCTCTGCACGGTGTTCGTGAAACACACTTCCGCCGGAGTCTGCATCCAGGAGAACGCGGATCCGTCCGCCCGCCGCGACATGGAGACGTGGTTCGACCGCGTCGCCCCCGAAGACGAGCCGTGGTACACGCACGTCGACGAAGGTCCCGACGACATGCCCAGCCACCTGAAGGCGATCCTGACCGGGACCGCGGTGTCGATTCCGGTCGTCGACGGGCGGCTCGCGCTGGGTACCTGGCAAGGCGTCCATCTCTGCGAGTTCCGCGATCGTCCGTCGACCCGGCGGATCGTCGTCATGGTGCGGTGAGTCCTGCGCGATTCGATCGACGTGCCACCGATGGCGACGGATGGTGACGACTTCGTCATACTTCACCGCATGCCCGAGACCCACGACATGCAGGCCAAGGCCCTGGTGCGATTCGACCCGCCGATCGCGACCATCGCCCTGAACGATCCGGATCGACGCAACGCCCTGTCCCACGAACTCTTCGACGATCTCGAGCACTGCCTCGCCGAGGCGGAGCGAGCGGCCGATTCGGAATCCTGCCACGTCCTGCGGATCCGCGGCGAAGGCCCGGCGTTCTGCGCGGGCTTCGATCTCGGCGCGATGGCCGACGGCGCCCTGACTTCCTTTCTCGAACGCCTCGGCGCGATCTGCCGGCGACTTCGCCACCTCGATGCGGTGGTGGTCGCCGAAGTCCACGGGCCGGCGCTCGCCGGTGGCTGCGCCCTGGTCTCGGCGTGCGACATCGTTCATGCCGGTCCGGACGCCGCGTTCGGATACCCGGTCCATCGCCTCGGCATCTCGCCCGCGGTGAGTCTCGCGACGCTCGTCCCCGGCACCTCGCCGGGCGCCGCGCGGGCCCTCACCCTGTCCGGCGAATTCCTCGATGCCGACGCCGCGGTCGAGGTCGGACTCGCCGCCGCCGCGCACCCGGATCGCGGCGCCCTCGAAGAGGCCGTCACGACCTTGTGCGATCGGCTCGCCGCGATGGACGCCACGACGCTCCGCGAAACGAAGCGGTTCCAGAACGACCTTGACGGCACCATCGACCCGGACGTCTTCGCCAGATCGCTCGCGGCCAGCCTCGCGACGGCGGAATCCGGGGAGTTCCGGGCCAGGATCGACGCGGTGATGGCGAAGAAGCGGGCGGCCGAAGATCGTGGTTGATGCAGGCGTGTGGTCGAGATCCACTCGAACCGGCCTGAATCTGGGATGATCCCGTCCGGTTCGGGGCAACGGGTCTCGACGCTCGACGG
>NYVS01000140.1 GCA_002684755.1 Phycisphaerae bacterium | reverse complement strand
CCGCGGCGCGACGCCGATCGTCGAGGTCCTCGGGTACGGATCGAGCTGCGACGCCTACCGGATCACCGACATCCAGCCGGACGGCCGGGGCGCCGCCGCGGCCATGGAGCAGGCCCTCGGGGAAGCGGGGTTCGCCCCGACCGACACCGACGCCGAGGGTCGTCCCTGCGTCCAGTACATCTCCGCCCACGGGACGGGGACGAAGGAGAACGACTCGATCGAGACCCGCGCCGTGAAGCGGGTGTTCGGCGAGCTGGCACCGTCGATCCCCATGAGTTCGATCAAGAGCATGATGGGTCACCTCATCGCCGCCGCCGGCGCCGTGGAACTCATCACCAGCGCCATGGCGATCAAGCACGGGATGGTCCCGCCGACCCGGAACCTCCACCATCCCGATCCCGATCTCGATCTCGACTACGTGCCCAACGAGGCCCGGGCCGCGAAGGTCGACGTCGCGCTCTCCAACAACTTCGGGTTCGGGGGCCAGAACGACACCCTCGTGATCTCCCGGTTCGAGGATTGACCGGCGGTGGCCGCCGGGTCGAAGGAACCTCGAACTCGCCNNCGTCGGATCATCGCCGCCGTCGTGGGTGGTGTGACGGTGTTCGTCTTGATCCTGGCCGGGCTCGTCCTCATCGGTCCCGGTTGGTGGTCCCCGGCCACCGATGACCCGCAGGTCGCGATCCGCGGCAACGCGGTCGAACAGGGGATCGCCTCCACGGTGACCCGGGTCCGTCAGGATGCGGCACCCTGGGGATTCGCCATCGGCGAGGACGACGTCAACGACTGGCTCGCCTCGCGACTCGACCCCTGGTTGGCGCACGACGACCGATTCCGACTTCCCGCGGGCTGGACCGACCCGCGCATCCGGTTCGAAGATGATGCGATCCGGCTCGCGGTCCGGTCACCGGCGGGACTGGTCGTGGTCCTCGATCTCGTACCGAGGCTCGAGTCGACGGCGGTGGTCCTCGATCTCGGCGGTACGTCGATGGGGCGGCTGCCCGTCCCCGACTTCCTTTCGAACCCGATGCTGCCGGCGTCGCTGTCGGTGGAAGGCGGTCCGGACCCGGCCGAGGCGGGATTCCTGACCATGCCCCGGAGCTTCGAACTCGGAGACGGTCGCCGGATCCGGATCGAGGACCTCGAAGTCGTGGCCGGCGAGATGGGCATTCGATTTCAAACCCTGCCCTGATCCACCGACCGGCCGACGCGACGGCACGCTGCGGTGTGAACCGGGAATCGACCAGATTTCCAGAGTCGAGTCGGTCAGTCGACGCGACCGGTCGCGTTCTCCGATGATGCACTGCGCGGATCCCCCGACGCGGCCCGCATCTCATCGTCGTTTTCACGATCGACGCGGTTCTCACCTTCGTCCCCGCCCGAGCGAGCCACTCGATGCCGGAACATTCCACCCCGATCCATCTGGGTAGCAGCGCACCGCTGGTCAAGGCGGCGTCGATCCTGCTTGATCGACCGGTGGACGTGCTCGGCGAGGTCGATCTGTCGCGGGTGCTGGTGGTCGTTCCCGGCGGTCGCGCCGGTCGTCAGTTCCTGCTGGCCCTGGTCGCCGAAGCCGAGGATCGCGGCATCCGGTTCGTACCGCCACGCACCACGACGCCGTCCGAACTCGTCTTCACCATGCGCGGTCGACCGACGCAGGCCGTCGCGGATCGTCCGCTTCATCGCGGCGTGCTCGCCGCGGTCCTCGGTGCCGCGGATGCGGACACGTTGGCGGGGGTGATTCGCCCGGATGCCGACTGGATCGAGCGATTCACGGTCGCGGACGCCTTGCTCGACGCGGATCGCATCGTCGCGGCGGCCGGTCGGGACTGGTCGGACGTGGTCTCGACGGTCGAACGATCCGTCGACCTCGGTGGCGAGTCCGATCGATACCGGCGAATCGAGTCGCTTCTGGCCCGCGCCGAAGCCGATCTCGAAGATCTGGGCATGCTCGCGCCGGAAACGGCGAAGCGTCGTCTGGTCGAGGAGGCGGTGTCCGCATCCGATGGATCCGCCCGATCCGAAGCCGCGGTGACGCCCATGGAGGTCGTGGACGCGCCGGCGGAGGTCGTCCTGCTCGGCGTCGTCGATCTGTCGGCCCGCGATGAAGCGGTGCTCGCAGGATGCATCGTCCACACGATGATCCTGGCTGCTGCCGTCGATGGCGACGACGCTCGTCCGGCCCTTCATTCGGACCCTCGATTCGATGCGATCGGCAGAGTCGTTCCGGCGCACTGGATCGCGACACCACCGGTCATTCCATTCGATTCCCTGCAGATCGAGGACAAGCCGATCGACGAAGCCGAAGCGGTGGTCGAGATGCTCGCCGCCGAGGCCGCGAAGAACGCACGCGAACACGAAAATCAGGATGGCCGCCTCGACCCGGAATCGGTCGCGATCGTGGTGGCGGACGAAACGGCCGCCGAGTCGTTCCGGCGCGAGATCGAAGCCGCGGGCGTCACCGTCCACCTTGCGGGTGGGCGGGCGTTCGCCCGGAGCGGGCTCGCCCGCACGCTCGGCACGCTCGCCATTCATCTGGAGCGAAACGACTCGGACGGTTTCGGCCGTCTGGTCGCGGATCCGGGCTTCGCGGCCGCGATCAGCCGTCGGCTCGACGGCCTCGATGCGGCCGCCGCGTGGTCGAGTTGGGCGGAGTCCGACATGCCGCGTCCCCTCACCGAGGGATGGCCCGGCGATCCGGACGCCTGTGAACGGACGGCCCAGGCCGCCGCGCGGCGAACCCTCCACGCGGCCGACGAGGTGCTTTCGGACATCCTCGCGCCGCTGGGCGACGCCGGACCGGATCGACTCGATCGAACGCTCACCGGACTGCTCGAGGTCCTGCAGCGGCTCGACGACGAAGACGCCGCCGGACTCTGGTCGGAGGAGATCCTTCGACTGGTCCGGGACGCGGTCGGCGACCTGATTCCGCTGCCCGAGGAACTCCAGCCGACGGTCACCGCGTCCGAAGCGATCCGACTCCTGCTTGGAACGCTCGATGCGGCGCGGCTTCCCGATCCACCGGATCCGGCCGCGATCGAGACCATCGGCTGGCTCGAAGCGCCGTTCGATCCGGCTGGAAGGGTCATCGTCACCGGCTGTCACGACGCGGCGCTGCCGGGACGGTTCACCGATCCCATCCTGCCGGATTCGCTCCGGGCGACGATGGGCCTCGAGGACGAGGCACGTCGGCACGCCCGGGATCTCTGGGTGCTCTCCACGATTCTCGGCCGCGACCCCGACGCTCGTTTTCTGGTGCCGCGTCGCGATCCCCGCGGCGAACCCCGCGTGCCGTCCCGACTGATCTTCGGTGACCGGGGCCCGGCCCTGGCGAAACGGGTCGTCGAGGTCTTCACGAAGCCTTCGACCCGGAACCGTGGCGGCGTGGACGTGTCGGGATTCGGGCGGCCCCGCCCGACCTGGGCGGACGACGCGGCGCGGACCGTCACCATCGACCGACTCTCGGTCACGGCGTTCCGCGACTACCTCGCGTCGCCGTATCGATTCTGGTTGAAGCACGTGCTGGGCCTTCGTGGGCCGGAACCGGTCGGTCGCGAGCTCGATGCCCGGACCTTCGGCACCGTGCTTCACCATGCGGTGGAGGTGTTCGGGAAACAGGACATCGCGCGACATGCGGCGGGCGATCGTCCCTGTGCCGATCCCGATCGGATCCACCAGGCGATGGTCGACGCGATGTCGGAGGCGATCGATCGCATGTGCGGCGCCAGCCGGGGCGCGGGACTTCTCCTGCAGGAGCGGATCCTGACCGCGCGACTCCGCGAGGTCGCGCTTCGGCAGGCGGACCTTGCGCGGGAAGGCTGGCGGATCCACGCGGTCGAAGACCAGCTNGACGCGTTGCTCGACATNCCNGGCGAAGCGCCGATGCCGGTGCGGGGGCGGATCGACCGCATCGATCATCATCCGGAACACGGCTGGCGGTTGATCGACTTCAAGACNTCNGATGCNGGCAAGAAACCGGATCCAAGTCATCGCACNAAGGGTCGTTGGATCGATCTCCAGCTGCCGCTCTACCGCGGCCTCCACGCGGGCACCCTTCCCGAGGCGCCACCGCCCTCGGAGGTCGCGACCGGCTACTTCCTGGTCACCTCGGACCCCGGGAAGATCGGCTTCGCGCCGTCGAAGAAGATCGACGAGCTGCACGAAGAGGCGATGGACATGGCGCGGGAGGTCGTGCGAAGCATCCGTGACGGCAACTTCGATCTCACCGGCGATCCACCCTGGGACGGCGATCCGATCGCGCTCGTGCAGCGGACCCGGTCGCTCGGTGGCGAGGACGATGGGGAGGGCGAAGGATGAACGACCCGCAGGGTGAACTCGAATTCGTGCCGGACCCCGGTTTCCGCCCCGACCCGGAGTCGGAGGCCGCCGAGACTTCGGACGCCGGTCACGACGAAGACGGATCAGGCATCGACGGCCCGCGGCACCTGCGGATCCTCGCGTCCGCCGGTACCGGAAAGACCTTCCGGCTGGTGGGGCGGTTCCTCGAACTGGTCGACCGTGGCGTCGAGCCCGAGCGCATTCTCGCGACGACCTTCACGCGGGCGGCGGCGGGGGAGATCCGGGATCGGATCTTCCGCGACGCGGCGGCGCTGGTGGTCGATCCCGAAAAGCGGGAGGAGGCGATCCGCGAACGCGGGCTTGCACGGGAGACGATGGCGGCCGCGGAAGCCGCGTCGCTGCTCGAGCGACTGGTGAAGGCGATGCCGGGCCTGCAGGTGCGAACCCTCGACAGCGTGTTCGCCTCGATCGCCGCGGGCCTCGGTCCGGCGTCGGGCATTCCTGCCGGCGCCCGGCTCGTCGAGGCCGACGAATCCGCCGCGATCCTCCGCGAGGCGATCGACGTGACGGTGTCGGAGACGGATGCGGACGCGATGCTCGAGACCCTCGAGACGCTCGGATCGCGGGGCACCAAGGTCACGATCGTCCCGGTCGTCGAACGGGCCGTCGCGAATCTCCTCACCCTCCATCAGGAATCGACTCCGGATGCGTGGGACTGGTCCGCGCCGCCGCGTGACGACGAGGATCTCGCGCGGATTCGCGATCTCCTGCTCGACGAAGACCGCGCGAAGACCTGGCCCGCGGGCGTTCGCAAGGCGTCGGCGAAGATCGCCGGGCTCATCGACGAGGTCTGCACCCGCGACGGCGGCGGATGGATCCTGATCGCGAAGGAGAAGATCCTCAAGGCCGCGGTCGACGGCGTCGACTACTCGAAGAAGCCCGTCCCCGACGAACTGGTCGGGCCGCTTCAGGATCTCGCGGTCCATGCGGCGGCGGGCAACCTGCGAAACATGGGTCACCGGACGGCGTGCATCCGCGACCTGCTCGGTCGGATCGGTCCGCGCATCGCCGACCTCAAGCAACGGAACCGCATCGCGGAGTTCGACGACTTCACCCGGTCGCTCGATTCCCTCCGGGGCGGGGCCGGCCCCGGTGATCTCGAGGAACTCTGGTATCGACTCGATTCGAGGATCGAGCATCTGCTGCTCGACGAGTTCCAGGACACCTCCGCGACCCAGTGGCGGGCGCTTCGTCCCATCGCGTCCGAGATCGCGAGCGTCTCGGACGGCACGCGTTCGCTCTTCGTGGTGGGCGACGTCAAGCAGTCGATCTACGGCTGGCGTGGCGGCGATCCCCGGATCCTCCGGAATCTCGAAGCGATCACGACGGAGGGGGTGATCGAATTCGTCGAGGAGAAGCTGGAGAAGTCGTTCCGGTCGAGTCCCGCGGTGATCGAACTGGTGAACACGCTCTGTGAAGAGATCGCGGGGGACGCCGCGCTGCTGGAGCACGCGGACGGCGCGGCGGCGGCGTTCGGCGAACTGTTCCGCGAGCATCGGACCGCCCGGACTTCGCTCGACGGTGTCGCCACGATCGAACGACTGCCCGAGCCCGACGCCGATGAGGACGAGGACGAGTCGGTGGTGCTCGCCCGCAGCGCCGCCGAGGCGGCCGAGCGGCTGGTCCGGCGACACGGGGTCGAGGACGCGGAGGGGCGTCCGACGGTCGCGGTCCTGGTGCGGGCGAACAAGCGGATCGGACCGATCGTCGAGGCGCTGCGCGGGCTCGGCATTCCGGCGACGGGTCGAGGAGGTGGCTCGCTCCTCGACGCGGAGGCGGCCACCGTGATGATCCAGGCGATGCGACTGGCGGCGGATGTCCGCGACTCGCTCGCGGCGGATGATCTTGCGAGGTCGCCGCTCGCCGTGGTGCTCGGCGTTTCGACACCGGGACCGGACGCACGCCTCGGGATGCCCGAGCGGATCGAACTCGCGCGGTCGCTTCGCGAACGCTTCGCCGAGCAGGGGGTCGCTCCGGTGATCGACGGTTGGCGGCGACGGCTCGAACCCGGACTCACGGTGCGGGAGACGGTCAGGCTCCGACAACTGGTCGAGATCGTCGAGGGACTCGAGGCCGATCCCACGGTCGCCCGCGGTCCCGGCGAGCTCGCCGCGATCCTCGGATCGGTGGTGGTCGAGGACCCCGGCGGAGAAGGCGTGGTCGTCATGAACATCCACCAGTCGAAGGGCCTCGAGTTCGAGGGCGTGGTGGTGACGGATCTCGCCGGCGACCTCTTCCGCAGTCCGGAGGTGGCGCGGTCCACGCCGGCCCTGCCGACCGCGGCGATCGACCGGGTCGCGACCTGGTACGCCGAAGAAGCGCGACCCGACGACGCGCTCGCGATCCATCGCGAGACGACCGATCGCATCGTGCTCGAGGCGTTGTGCGGGTTCTACGTCGCCTTGACGCGAGCGTCGCGTGATCTGGTGGTCCAGGTGCCGCCCGCGAAGTTCGGGACGAAGAACGAAGAACACAAGAAGAGCTACTTCTCGACCGCGGGCATCGTGCGTCGGGCGATCGGCATCGCGGATCCGCCGGATGACGACGCCGATTCGGCGGATGTCGAAGCCGGTTCCGCGGTCGAGTCCGTGGTGTCGGGGGCGCTTGAAACGCCGGAGGCGATCGAGGTCCATCGTGCCAGGGCGTCGATCGAACACGATGCGTCGCCCGCTGATCGCATCCAACGCGAGGCGTGCCCTCGCCCGACCCTCGCCGTCGAGCGTCGTTCGCGACGACGACGTGCGGTGGCGGTCAAGCCGCCGTCCTCGTTCCACGCCGACCGATCGGAACTCTTCCGGGTCGCCGGCGCGGACGCCGCGGACCGGGGGACCGCGATCCACGCGTGCTTCGAACGCATCGAATGGGCCGCCGACCTCGACACGGTCGGGGACGAACTGCTCGACGCCCGGATTCGAAACGCGGTTCCCGGTCGATCGGAGGCCTGGCGTCGGGAGTGCATCCGCGACTTCCGCACCGCGTGCTCGAGCCCGGCGATCCGAGACCTGCTCGACCGGCCGGGTGATGACGCGGTCGTCCGGCGTGAGCGTCGGTTCGTCTCGGTCGGACCATCCGGCGTCCAGCAGGGCTCGATCGATCGGCTGGTTCTTCGCGTGGACCCGGACGGATCGAAGAACGGGGGCGAGGCCGGGGCCGGGGCCGGCGTTCGCGAGGCGTGGATCGTCGACTTCAAGACCGACCGGATCGAGGGCACGCCGGATCAGGTCGCGGCGACGTTGCGCACGCGTCACGCGGGTCAGCTGGCCGGTTACCGGGATGCCGTGGCGGCGATCTACGAGCTGCCCCCAGCCCGGGTCCGGGCCTCCGTGGTCGGGATCGACGCGGGCGTGGTGGCCGACCTCGCCGACTGAGATCGCTTGGGAACGTCGACGGGAACGGGCAAGGGGCCGTCCATCTGGCCGGATCCACGCTCCGGCCGCCCGACCGAGGCGTTTGATGGAGGCCCTCGAACCAGGGCCGGCAACACCGATTCCGACCTCCGCCATCGGCATCCGAACGCCCGAAACCGGGGGGCTGAGGCCGACTGAATCGGGCTGATTCCGGGCCTCTTTTCGAGGACGCCCCCCTCATGGGCCTGATACCATCCGAAAACGTCCTTGAGTGCCCCGCATCGACCGGAAAACCGCATGCCCTCGATCACCATCAACGGCCAGGCTCACGACTTCGAGCCCGGTGAGACCATCCTGCAGATCGCCCTCCGCAACGAGGTCGAGATCCCGCATTACTGCTATCACCCCGGCCTTTCGATCGCCGCCAACTGTCGGATCTGCCTCGCCGAGGTGTGGGCCCCGAACCCTCGGAACGAGGGCAAGCTCGAACCGTGGCCGAAGCTCGTCCCGACCTGCCAGCAGACCGCTTCCGAGGGCATGGTGATCCACACCGACAGCCCCAAGTCGGTCGCGAACCAGAAGCAGGTCATGGAGCTGCTCCTGATCAACCACCCCGTCGACTGCCCGGTCTGCGACCAGGCGGGGGAGTGCCATCTCCAGGACTACTCCTACCAGTACGGCCGTGGCGAGAGCCGCTTCCGTGAAGACAAGAACAAGCAGCCCAAGAAGAGCATCGGACCGAACGTCCTGCTCTACAGCGACCGCTGCATCATGTGCACGCGATGCGTCCGTTTCACCCGCGAGGTGACCGGCACCGGCGAGTTGATGGTCGACGGCCGCGGCTCCACCGGTCAGATCGACGTCTTCCCGGGCAAGGCCCTCGACAACGAACTCGCCTCGAACGTGATCGACCTCTGCCCGGTCGGCGCCCTGCTCGACAAGGACTTCCTCTTCAAGCAGCGGGTCTGGTTCCTCACCAAGACCCCGTCGATCGACGGCATCACCTCGAGCGGCGACAACATCTGGGTCGAGCACAACGAAGGCACCGTCCACCGCATCAAGCCGCGGGAGAATCCCGATCTCAACGACTGGTGGATCACCGACGAGGTCCGCTACGGCTGGAAGTTCGTGCACGACGAGGGACGCCTTCGTCTTCCGGCGGTCCGAGGTCGAGATCCCTTCGATCCGACCCGGGCGGGCGACGCCTGGCGCGAGTCGCTGGCGGCGGCGAATGAGGTCCTCGAGACCGGCGTTCGTGATGGTCGGATCGGCCTCCTGGTCAGTCCGATGCTGTCCTGCGAGGACGCGTATCTCCTGGCCCAGTGGGTCCGGTCGATCGACGCGGACGTGGTCTTCGGCATCGGACCGGTTCCGATCGACGGCGAAGATCGTTCCTACGGCGAGTACGTGGTCCGGGCCGAGAAGGCCCCGAACGCCCGAGGCGTTCGCCGGGTGCTCACCGGACTGCTCGGTGGCGAAGCGGGCGGCATCCTCGAAGCCGACGCGTTCCTCGCCGAAGCGAAGGCGGGCCGGTTCTCGGCGACGGTGATCACCGGCAACTACGCGAGCGACTGGGTCACCCCCGAGTGGGCCGACGCCGTGGCCGCGAAGCCCTACGTCCTGATCGACACGCTTCCCAGTCGCCTCGTCGACGCCGCATCGGTGCTCCTGCCGGGTGCGACCTGGATGGAGAAGGCGGGTTCCTTCCAGAACGCCGACGATCGCCTGCAGGCGTTCGAGCGATCGATCTCGACCATCGACTACTGCAAGGGCGAGGCCCAGATCGGCATCGACCTGCTCGCCGCGCACGAAGGCCGCGCACCGGTGAAGTTCGATCCCGAACAGACCCGGGCCGAGATCTCGACCCTGCCCGGGCTTTCCGGCTTCCGCGGCGAGATCGTCCGGCCGGAGGCGAAGGTCTCGCTCGACAGCGACATGCTCACCGTGGATCTCTGATCGGCCTTGGATGCGATGAGTTCACCACGTAGGTCGGACGCAGGTCGGACGCTGGGAGCGAACGAGAGATGAGCTCGTCCCAACTGATGGAGAACGCCGACGCGGTCCGGGCCCTCGCGCCCGAAGCCGAGGTCGCGAGGTCGCGGGCCATCGACGGTCTCGCCGCACTCCAGCACGACGACGGTCACTGGTGCGGTGAACTCGAAGGCGACTCGATCCTCCAGAGCGAGTACGTCCTCATGAAGTGGATCCTCGAACAGGAGGTCGCACCGCTCGCCGACGGCCGCGGGCCGGAGGTCCTCGTGCGAATCGTCGAGACGCTGCGAACCCAGCAGCGTCCGGACGGCGGCTGGGGGCAGTTCCCCGGATCCGACATCGATCTCAGCGCGACGGTGAAGGGTTACTTCGTCCTGAAGCTCCACGGCGACGACCCGGAAGCGCCGCACATGCGGCGGGCCCGTGAACGGGTGCGCGAACTCGGCGGCGCGGAGCGGGTCAACACCTGGACGAACTTCTTCCTCGCCTGCCTCGGACAGGTCTCCTGGAACGCGGTGCCCGCGATCCCGCCCGAAGTCGTGATGCTTCCCCGGTGGTTCTACTTCCACCTCGACAAGGTGGCGGCGTGGACCCGGACCATGATCCTGCCGCTGTCGCTGGTGACCACGTTCCGGCCGGCGAGGCGACTGGACGCGTCGCAGGGCATCGACGAACTCTTCATCTCCCCGCGGGATCGACACCGACTCCTGATGCGGACCGACGTTCCCGCGGGATGGCGCACGTTCTTCGCGGGGGTGGATCGCGGGCTCAAGATGCTCCACCGACTCGGTGGATCGCCGTGGCGTCGTCGGGCGATCGACCGATCGTTCGAGTGGATCCGACGTCGCGCGGGCCAGGACGGCGCCGCCGCCACCGACGGCGTCGGGGCGATCTTCCCGCCGATGGTCTACTGGCAGGTGGTGCTGAAGACGATGGGGCACGCCCGTGAACATCCGCTCGTGTCCCGTGCCGAAGCCGAACTCGACGCGTTCATGCTCGAGGCCGAGACCGAGCACGGCGAGCCCGGCGCGATCCGGTTGCAGCCGTGCTTCAGTCCGGTCTGGGACACCGGCATCGCGCTCTACGCCCTGACCGACTGCGGGCTCGACCTCGATGATCCCCGCTGTGACCGGGCGGCCCGCTGGCTCCGGGAGAAGGAATGCCGGTTCCAGGGCGACTGGGTCCGCAACCTCGACTCCGCCGTGCCGTTCAGCGGTTGGTACTTCGAGTACCACAACGCGTGGTACCCCGACGTCGACGACACCGCGATGGTCGCGATGGCCTTGTACCGCACCGGGGGGGACTCGAACGTCGCGGCCGCGAAGCGCGGGCTCGCGTGGATGCGATCGATGCAGAACCAGGACGGCGGATGGGCGGCGTTCGATCGGACCGTCGATCGTCCGATCCTCGAGTACATCCCGTTCGCCGATCACAACGCGATGCAGGATCCGAGCTGTCCCGACATCACGGGGCGGGTCCTCGAGTGTCTCTCGTGGATGGGACTTACCAAGAGCGATCCGACGGTGCGAAAGGCGATCGACTACGTCAAGCGACATCAGGAGCCGGAAGGCTGCTGGTTCGGTCGCTGGGGCGTGAACTACATCTATGGCACCTGGCAGAGCGTGATCGGCCCGATCCGCTGCGGCGAGGACCCGCGACAGCCCTGGATCCAGAAGGCGGCGGCGTGGCTCGAGTCGGTGCAGAAAGCCGACGGCAGTTTCGGCGAGACGGCGATGAGCTACGAGGACCGCAGCCTCATGGGCAGCGGTCCGAGCACCGCGAGCCAGACCGCGTGGGCGGCGATGACCTTGCAGGAGATTCGCGGCGCCGATCATCCGAGCGTCATCCGGGCGATCCGCTGGTTGTGCGACACGCAGCTCGACGCGGACGCCGCGGCGGATCCCGAACGCAATCCCGACGGCGATCCCGCGGGCAGTTGGTGCGAGACCGAGTTCACCGGCACCGGCTTCCCGAAGGTCTTCTACCTGCGATACCACCTGTATCGGCACTCGTTCCCGCTGATGGCGATCGGACGATGGCTCGAGGCGCGGCGCGGGTAGAAGGCGGGTAGGAGACGGATGCGGCCGATGGTGGCGGTATGACGGCGATTCTGAACAAACATTCAGGATGGTCCGGAACTTTGGATCCCCTTCAAGACAGGTTCGTATCGGACGGCATCGGACTGGGGTGAGTCGCGGTGAACCATGGCGGTTCCCGTGGCTTCAACGAAGGGACAATCGCATGATGATCAAGACTCGACGGTCGCGTTTGGATTCCATTCGGCGATGGTCCTCGACATCCAGCCTTCATCGTGGAGCGCGATGCGTTCCGTTATTGATGCTGGTTCTGATGTTCATCGCGTGGATGCCCGCCGCCACCGCGATCGCCGAGGACGCCCTCGAGGCGACCGGCAGCAACATCCGCGCCTGGGGTTCGATGAGCTTCAACCGCCCGATCGGGCCGGATGACGAGGTCGTGCAGTTGGCCGCGGGATACGGCCACACCGCGGCGCTTCTTTCGGATGGTTCGATCGCGTGTTGGGGATACAACCGGCGTGGTCAGTGCGACCTTCCCAGCGGTATCGGCACCTCGGCGAATCCCGCCGTGAGTCTGGCCGTGGCTGGTTTCGAAGACAGCAATGAGCATGCCGTGGCCGTGCGCTCCGACGGTTCAATCGTCTGTTGGGGTTCGAACGACTTCGGCCAGTGCGATGTCCCGAGCGACGTCGGCACCCCGGAAAATCCTGTGGTCGGTGCGGCCGTGGGCTACCTGCACACCGTCGCGTTGCTTTCGGACGGCTCGATCGCCTGCTGGGGATGGAACGGCTCCGGCCAGTGCGATGTTCCGAGCGGCATCGGCACGCCGGCGA
>NYVS01000139.1 GCA_002684755.1 Phycisphaerae bacterium | reverse complement strand
AATGAAGGCCGGGCCGCACGTTTCGCGGTCCGGCCTTTTGCTGTCATGGCCCTTGAACCACCTTGAAAACGCCTGAAACACCCCGAAAACGGGGCATCGAAGGCGTTCCGCCCCACTGCCGCATCCACGCCCGGCGAACCGCATGCAACCGTCGCGGCCCGAACACGAATAATCCAACGTCGGAACCGGCTGGAATCCGAACCCCGCCGGGCGACGAAACGTAGGAGTGACGGCGATCCGCCGTCACCTTGCAGGGCTTCTTGCTTCGTTTCAGGATGATCGAGGCAGCCCTGTTTCCGGTGCGTTCCCGGCTTTGCACCAGCCGAGAATGGCCCGGGGTGGCACATATCAGGGGGTGCTTCGGCCGCTTGCGGTCCAGCAATCACGACCATGCCACGACTCCGACAAACGAATCCTTCGACCTCCCGAAACTCACCACTGGACCGGGTCCGCGCCCGATCCCGGTCTTCCGTCGGCCCGGTCTCGGGCACGCACAAGCCCGCGGGTGACGCGACCCGCATCGGCCGCCGAAAGAGCCGTGGCAGCGGCGAAGAACTCCGCCGCCTCTCCCGGCGGGAGGAATCGCTGCTTGCGAGGGTGCTCGAGAAGGAGATCGACTACATCAACGCGGACATCTTCCACGAGGCGGATGCGGAAACCGAGATCTTCGGCCTCGACGACGTCGAGCGCCCCGACGTGACCTGGTACCGCCCGCTGATGGAGGACCTCATCCCGGCGCGGGGACGCGTCGACCCGCCGAAAGCCGGCAAGTCGCTCGTGCTCTCCGGAGCCCAGGAGCGAATCCTCTTCCTCAAGTTCAACTACGCCCGCTTCCGCATGCGGGCCGTCCAGATCGAAATCGGCACCCGCCGCCCGGATCTCAGCGAGGCCCGCACGATCCTCCGGTGGCACGCGATCGCCGCGTCCTTCCGCGAACAGATCGCCGAGACGAATCTCGCGCTGGTGCTCGCAATGGCGAAGCGGGTCCGGATCATGGATGGCGAGTTCGCCGACGTGGTCAGCGAAGGCAACATGGCGTTGATGCGATCGGTCGACAAGTTCGACTGTGAGCGCGGGTTCAAGTTCAGCACCTACGCCTGCCGCGCAATCCTGAAGGCGTTCAGCCGTCATGGAATGAAGAGCACGAGGCACCGCCAGCGATTCGTGACGGACTTCGATCCCGCGTTCGAGCGATCCGATCACCTCGAAACGCGACGTGCGGAATACATCGCGGATTCCGCGGCGGAAGTCCGGCACCTCATGGACACCAACGAAGCCGAACTCACCTCGGTCGAACAGACGGTCATCGGCCATCGCTTCGGCGTCGGCGTCGAGGAGGCGAGGACCACGCTCACCCTCGAACAGGTCGGCCAGATCATCGGCGTGACCAAGGAACGGGTGCGACAGATCCAGAACAAGGCGCTCGAAAAGCTCCGGACGACGATCGAGGATCTGAATCCCGCGGAAGCCCGGATTCCCTCCACGAAGAACTGACTTCCACCGATCAGCCCAGACGTCCACTCGAACCGCTCCTGACACCGCAAGGCGTCCGGGGCGGTTTTTTCGCAGGCTTGCGTCACCGTCAGGGGTCTTGCTGCTTGCGCTTCATCGCCCGATCGCGTCGGGCCAGCGCCGGTACGGCCACGAACGTGGTGCAGAGGTGCATGATCGCGAAACCACAGATGACCGCGACGTATTCGGAATACGAGGATCGGCCGGAGCCGAGCAGGTAGAGCAGCAGGCCCGCCATCGAGACGCCGACCAGGAATCCGAAGTCGCCGGCCGCGCGGAAACCGCCCATGCCGAAGAGCCCGCCATGCAGACGGTCGAGCAGTGCCAGCGAGGTCGGCAGAAGCGTCGCGCCGCCGATCCCGAGCAGGAGCATGGTCTGGATCAAGGAGGACAGATCGTCGGCGGCGAGCGGGAGCAGGAAGAGACCGGCGGCGAACGCGACCCCGCCGATCGCCCGGATTCGAAGGTCGCCGAATCGATCACTCACCCACCCCGCGGGAATCGCACCCAGTCCCATCAACAGCAGCACCGACCCGATCAGTCGACCACGGATCGACGGGTCCAGACCGATCGCTTCGGCGAGAAAGAGCCCGAGCGTTCCGGTCAGGAGACCGCCGGCCGCCCGGTCGGCCGAAGCCATGAGCAGGAGCGGCCACAGCGGCGCGCGGGGCTGGTCGGTCGCGGTGACGGATGGCGTCGCGGGCGTCGAGGCCTTGGAATCGACGCGTCGCAGTCGATGACGGCCGAGGAATGCCACGACGCCCGCGAGGAAGCATGCGGAAGCACCGATCAGGTAGACGGCTCGCGCCGCATCCCCGCTTCCGTCGTCCGCGCGAGCGATCTGTCCTCCGAGGATCGCGCCTCCACCGAGGGCGATGCTGAGGAGGGCGGCGCCGATGCCGAATCGAAGGCCCGCGGCCCGAGCCCGTCCGGATTGACCGACGAGGTCGAAGACCACCGCGAACACCACCACGTCGGCGACGCCTTCGAGCCCGCGGAGCGCGATCGTCGGCCAGAATCCGATCGGAAGCCACATCGCCGCCAGAAGCAGCCCGTCCGCGATCGCGGCGATCGCGACCGCGAGCACCGGGCGACCGATTCGCATCGTCGTGCGAAGCAACGGGAGCGCGCACAGACCACCGAGCAGGTTGATCGAAATGAATGCATGCGCGGGGCCCGGGTCGACGCCGTAGCGTTCGACCATCAATTCCTCCAGGATGGGGACGACCATCGCATCGGGGAGCGCCGTGAGCACCAGCAGGACGCCGATCAGCACGAAGTCGAGGACCCGCCGGCGAGCCACGGAGGGATCGCCGGGAACAGGTGCGACTTGGAGTTCGTCGGGGCTCACGTGGGAGGGGCTCGCAACATGCTTCCGGTCGGCGTGGAAACGCCGCCACCGATCCGAGAACACCCCGGAGGGGGTACACTCTAAGGCCCGTAAATGACGCCCGAAGTCCCTGAATCGAGGGAAACGAGCGGTTCCTGAAGGATTACTCCCCATGGTCGACAAGGTCTTCGACACCCCCACCGCCGCACTCGAAGGTCTCGTGGAGGATGGGATGACCGTCGCAGTCGGCGGTTTCGGTCTTTGCGGGATCCCTGAACAGCTGATCACCGCCCTTCGCGACACCAAGGCGCGCGAACTCGTCGCCGTGAGCAACAATGCCGGCGTCGACGACTGGGGGCTGGGCCTTTTGCTCCAGACCCGACAGATCCGGAAGATGGTTTCCAGCTACGTCGGTGAGAACGCGGAATTCGAACGGCAATTCATGGCCGGCGAACTCGAGGTCGAATTCAATCCCCAGGGCACGCTCGCCGAGCGAATGCGGGCTGGAGGGGCCGGAATCCCCGCTTTTTACACCCGTACCGGGGTCGGAACGCTCGTGGCGGAGGGCAAGGAGATCCGCGAGTTCGACGGCGAACCCTACGTGATGGAGCGGGGCATTCAGGCGGATCTCGCCCTCGTGAAGGCCTGGAAGGCCGATCGAAGTGGCAATCTGATCTACCGAAAGACGGCCCGAAACTTCAATCCGATGGTCGCCGAGTGTGGCCGTCGAACCGTGGTGGAAGTGGAAGAAATCGTCGATACAGGCACGTTGGATCCAGATGGAATCCATACGCCAGGCGTCTACGTCGACCGGCTCGTCGTCACAACGTCCGAGAAGCGAATCGAGCAGCGAACGGTGCTCGCCGAATGACGCGCAGATATTGCCGGCATGGTCGCCCAACCACACTGATTCGGACAATCCTCGCCGTTCAGGGCCCGGGTCGAGGAAATGGCCTCTTCTCGACCGATTCCCCGTCCTGACGTGCCATATTTTCCCCCGTGCCGCGTTCCAACTGTGTTCGGAACCGGCCGGCCGGCCCATCCGGGGCCAAGTTCTCACAGACTCGGAGTTCCATGACCATGCTTCTTCGTCGAATCAAGTCTTCCGTGCTCGTCGCCGCCCTCTCGGTGGGAACGGCGATGTCGATGTCCGCCCCCGCGTCCGCCCAGTTCGGCGCCCAGGCCGGGTTCGCGGATTCCTTCCGCCCCGAGTTCCTCGACCGCGACATGCCCCTCTTCGTCGAGATCCTCAAGCTCGAGGACTGGCAGCGACCGATCGTCGAAGTCCTGCTCCAGGACTACATGGTGTCGTACGAGGCGGGTGTCGAAGAGGTCAAGAACCGGATGCGAGGCCTGCAGAGTCGGATCGGGAACGCCCGACCGGATGCGGTGATGGAGATGATCCTCGAGCCCCTCGCGGTCTGGGACACCGAGCGGGCCGAACTCGGCCGGAGTTTCCTCAACAACGTTCGCGCCCAGCTGACCCCCTCCCAGATAGATCGCTGGCCGCGATTCGAACGAACCCTCCGGAGAGAGAAGGAACTTCCGAAGGGCGAACTGATGGGCGAGTCCGTGGACCTCTTCACCCTCGTGAGGACGCTTCGATTCCCCTACGAGATCGAGGAGGCGATCGATCCGATCGTGGTCGAATACGAGCTCGCGCTCGACGAGGCCCTCGCGGTGAGAACCGCGAAGATCGATTCGCTCCAGGACAAGATCAAGGACGCGATGGCCGCGATGGACTTCGAGGCCGGACTGTCCGCGACGGACCAGATCATGTCGACCCGGGTGCAGGTCCGACGCATTCAGGACGAGTTCGTGGTCCGCATCGCCGAGGCGCTTCCCGGCGAGTTCAATGAACGGTTCCGGGACGCGGCCCTCGCCGAGGGATATCCCCGGGCCTTCCGACCCACCCCGATCCCCCGACTGCTGGAGAGCATCCGCACCCTGCCCGATCTCACCGACGGCCAGCGGGCCCAGCTGGACGAGATCGAAGTCGAATTCGACCTTCGCCTCGCGAACATCGAAATGCGGATCGTGGAAGCCTTCCGCATTCACGAGCCGGGCGAAGCCCGGGTCAAGGTGCAGCGGATGATCGACCGCCGGAACGGCAAGAAGGTCGAGCGGGTCCAGAGCGAAGCCGACCGGATCGTCGCGGAGAAGACCGATCTCGTCGACGAGACCCGGCGTCGCATCCTCGCGGTTCTGACCCCGGAACAGACCGGCGCCCTTCCCGGCAACTCGCGTCCGAGAGACGGTGCCGCTGGACCCGCGGGCGGCAGCCCGGGCGGCATCAGAAGCGAGAAGATCCGCACGCTCGCACCTGGCAAGGATCACCCGGCGCGTCCGCGATTCAAGAGCCCCGACGAGTTGAGCAAGAATCGCGACCGCGGCGTGGGCGCCCAGGGCATCTCGCCCTCCGGCAGCAAGGACGGAAAGCAGGATCGCGGCAGCGACTGACCCGCGATCGAAATCGGGATTTCACGGGGCGGTGCCGCATCGCCCCCCGGCACCATCAGGAAGCGACACCCTCGTGAGCGAACAGATCGGCGAAGAAGCACGTTTCGAAGCCTCGACCACCTTCGGGGGGGACGAGGACGCCGCTGCGCCCGAGATCACCCTCGAGATTCCCGGCGAATCCTCGTCGGAGGCCTCGTCGCCCGCCGGCCCGGATCTCGACCGCCTGCGACTCCTGGGCATCGAACTGCTGGACCGGATGCCGGCCTTCGACACGGAAGCCGCCGAGGTTCTTCCCCCCGAGGTCTCGGTCCGCCTTCGCGTGGTGCCGATCACGCTCGAGCCCGGACGCGTGACGGTGGCGATGCTGGACCCCCTCGACACCGAAGCGGTCGACGAAGTGGCGACCAGGACCTCGCGCGAAGTGGTGCGGGTCGGACTCGAGTCGGCGATCTTCGCCGAACTCATGAAGTCCGCGTACGGAACCACCGCGGCCCGCATGGCGGAAAGCCTCGCCGCGGACGACGACATCGCGAGCGAGACCGAGCACAACCTCGACGCGATCGAGGCGGATGACGTCCACCAGATGGCGGAACAGCCGTCGCTGATCAACCTCGTCAACCTGCTGCTTCTCGAAGCGATCCAGTCGCGGACGAGCGACGTCCACGTCGAACCCTTCGAAGACGAACTCAAGGTGAAGTACCGGGTGGACGGCGTGCTCCGCGAGCAACCCTCCCCGCCGAAGCACCTGCAGGCGGCGCTGGTCGGCCGGATCAAGATCATGGCCCACATGAACATCGCCGAGCGATACGTCCCCCAGGACGGCCACATCTCGCTGCGATTCGAGGGCCGCAAGGTGGACATCCGCGTCTCGACCGTGCCGACGCTGTACGGCGAGTCGGTCGTGATGCGAATTCTCGACAAGTCGTCGCTTCCGCTCGATCTCAAGAGCCTCGGAATGGCCGAGCGTGATCGAGACACGATGGACCATCTGATCGCGAAGCCGCACGGCCTGGTGCTGGTCACCGGCCCCACCGGTTCCGGCAAGACGACCTCCCTGTACGCCGGCCTCAGCAAGCTCTACGACCCTCGGAAGAAGATCATCACCATCGAGGATCCGGTCGAGTACGAACTGTCGGGAATCAATCAGATCCCCGTCAATCCGAAGCGTGGACTCACCTTCGCCTCGGGNCTCCGNTCCATCCTCCGNCAGGACCCCGACGTNATCTTCGTCGGCGAGATCCGNGANGCCGAGACCGTCGACATCGTGATCCGATCGGCCCTCACNGGNCACCTCGTGTTCTCGACNNTNCANACCAACGANGCGATCTCCTCNGTCGGTCGGATGATCGACATGGGGGCCGANCCCTANCTCGTCGCGTCGGTNCTNGAAGGNCTGCTCGCCCAGCGNCTCGGNCGTCGCATCTGCACNCACTGCAAGACNCGGGTTCCGATGCCNGANGANCTCNTGCANCGACTGCCGCCNGAAGAGGNGGCCCGNCTCGAAGGCATGATGTACGTCGGNACCGGATGCGAGAAGTGCTCGAACACNGGNTTCCGAGGCCGCCTCGGNTTCTACGAGCTCGTCAAGATCTCGCCCACGCTNCGGGCCGGGATCTCNGANGGGCGATCACTCATGGACCTTCGGAACATGCTCGGCGAGGACTTCGTGTCCATGCGCGAAGACGGCATCCGCAAGGCGATCGATGGACTCAGCACGCCTGAGGAGGTCCTTCGGGCCACCCAGGACGTCGACGATTTCGGGGCTTGACCGACCATGCCGGCATTCGCATATCAGGGAATCGATGAACACGGCCAGAAGGTGTCCGGGACCGTGACGGCCACGTCGCGTGCCGGCGCCGTCGATCGGATCCGCGCGCTCGGCCGACAGGCGACGGAGATCATCGAGTCCTCGGAGGAGTCNGCCGTCATCGCCGANTCGAAGAGTCGTCCCTCGATCTCCGCGGTCGAACTCGCCAACCTCATGCGGGAGCTCGCGACCGCGATCGAAGCCGGCCTGCCCCTGATGCAGGGGCTGGTCACCGTCCGCAGGCAGGCCGCGAACGTCCGGCAGGAGGTGGTCCTCGACTTCCTGATCGAACGGGTCGAGTCCGGACGGCCGCTGCACGAGGCGTGCAAGGAGTACGGCGGGCCGTTCGACGACATGGTGGTGGGCATGATCCGCGCCGCGGACGCTTCGGGAAAGATGCACGAAGTGCTGCACCAGCTCTCCGATCTNCTCGAACGNAGCGTCGAGGTCCGACGGGAACTGGTCGGCGCGACGATCTATCCGTTGATCGTGATGGTCATCATGGCGATCAGCGTGGTGATCTTCGTCACCGTGCTGCTTCCGAAACTGATGGTGCCGTTGCAGGCTCAGGACGTGCCGCTGCCCTGGCCNACCCAGGTGCTGCTCGCCCTCGCCGACTTCGTCGGNGCCTGGTGGTGGCTCATGATCGCCGGTGCGGTCGGCGGCTTCTTCGGCTGGCGGGCGTGGACCTCGGTACCCGCGAACCGACGGCGGGTCGACGGCATCCTCCTGCGGATCCCGCTCCTCGGAACACTCCTTCGCGACATCGCGGTGGCCCGGTTCACCCGNACGCTGGGAACGCTCTGTGCCGCCGGCATTCCGATCCTCACCTCGCTCGGCATCGTCCGGGACACGCTCGGCAACACGGTCATGATGGATGCGATCGACGAGGTTCGGGAACGCGTCACCACCGGCGGCTCGCTCGCCACCCCCCTCGAACGGTGCGGCCACTTCCCACCGCTCCTCGTGCAGATCGTCAACATCGGCGAACGATCCGGCCGGCTCGAGGGGATGCTCCTCCACGCCGCCTCCGCGTTCGACCGCCAGGTCAACAACAGCCTCAAGATCTTCAGCAAGGCGTTGCCACCCGCGATGCTGGTCGTCATGGCCTGCGTCGCCGCCTTCGTGCTCGCCGCCATCCTGCTCCCCCTGCTCGAGATGCAGCAGGCGGTCGCGGGCGGCCGATGAATATCATCTCCGTTGATTCCGTCCCCTCAAGGGCTTCCGGCCCGTCCCACGACATGGACCGACACGCAATGAACCGCACCACCTCCCGCCACGCCACGCCCCGTCTCCACGCCCCGCGACGAGGCTTCAGTCTCCTCGAGGTCATCATCGCGGTGACCATCGTCGCCCTCCTCGCGACGCTCGTCGTGCCGCGACTGACCCGGTTCCTCGCCGGTGCGAACGANGACAAGGCGGTCGCCGAGGTCAACAGTCTCGCCAACGCCGTCCGCCTCTACATCACGCAGAACACCACGGGCAACATCGACGACGACTTCACGCTCGAAGTCCTGCTCGACGGCGACGACCCGTACCTCGAGAACTCGGCCGACCTGATCGATCCCTGGGGCACGCCCTACGAAATCGTGATTCCGGGCGAACAGAACATCGAATTCGACGTCATGAGCTATGGACCGGACAAGAAGTTCGGTGGCGAAGACGACATCATCCACGGCAAGCGCTGATCCGTTCCGGAGCTTCTCGCCCTGCAGACCACCGACGCCCAACCTCGAACGCGACACCGCCGCGGTTTCAGCCTCATCGAGGTGATCATCGCGTCGGTGCTGCTCGTCCTGCTGGGGACCATGCTGGTCCCCCGGATGAGCGGTATCGCGCGCGGGGAACTGGACGTCGCGGTGGAAGGGGTCGGCACGGCGTTCGCCGCCTTCGCCTTCACCGAGTCGACCGACCAGAAGCTCGTGGCGTTGAGCTACACCGCCTCGAACCGGCGGCTCGACGTCTTTCAGCTCCGGGAGACCGACGGCAAGACCAGCGAATGGCGCCCGCTCACCATGGCGCCGTCGCTGATCCTGCCGGAGTTCATCGAGTTCACCCGGGTGACGGTCGACGGCGCGGCCCTCGACCCCGCCGACTGGTTCATCTCCTCGAGTTCCAGCGGACTCCGACCGGACATCCGAATCCGGATCGAATCGGAGACCGGCGATGGCGCCGACATCGCCCTCCTTCCNCACGGCCTCGGGCCGGTGATCGTCCGGGACGGCGATCCCGATCCGCCGTACCTGCGGGAACGCACCGATCTCGCCGAGATCGGCGCGGATCGGGAGGACTGGTGATGCACCCGACACCTCGACNCCGATCGACCGGAAGCCGGGGATTCGCGCTGCTCGACGTGGTGATCGCGGGCGTGATCCTCGCGATCGGACTCGCGACGCTCTTCTCCCTCACCTCACGCTCCCTCGAAGCCCAGCGAGACGGGGAGATCAAGGTCCTCGCCGCCGGCATGCTCGACAGCCTGCTGAGCGAGGTGCTGCTCGAGGGGCCCGCGGACTATCAGGACCTGCATTCCTCCGCCGGCCGCGGGGAGTATCCCTACGAGGAATTCGAGTTCAGAATCAAGATCTCGGATCCCGGTGTGGGCGAACCCTACGAGGTGCTCGCGGTGGTGACGCACGACACCGGCCGGACCTACGAGTGCGAGACGCTCATCGCGGCGAAGCTCGGTGAAGAACCCGATCCCATTCGGGAACCCCAGGAACCCATCGATCGAGAGGCTCGATATGAAGAAGCATTCGAATAGTCGTCAACGAGGCTTCACGCTCATCGAACTCGTGCTCGCGGGCGTCATCGCGGCGCTGGTGCTGGTGACCATCGTGTCCACGCTGTCCCAGGTCGGGCGGGCGAGAACCATCTCCCGCGTCCGGCTGCAGGCGTATCTNNGGGCGGATTCGGCCCTCGACGCGGTGCGTCGGGACCTCTCCTCGATTCTTCGTGATGCCGACCTCTTCCACACCCGCGTGCTGCTCTACGACGGCGGACGCACCATGCGACTCGGAAGTCGCATGGACCTCGATCGGGACGAGATCCTCGTCTTCAACACCCGGCTCGAGCCCCTCGGAGAGATCGACTACAACGGCGAAGGCGGGGAATACGAGACCCAGTACCGCGTCGACGAGGACCGCTACGGCACGACCCTCTGGCAACGACGCGACCCGGTCCCCGACGACATCCCCGCCGGCGGCGGCGTCGCGACGCCGATGGCCGAAGGGGTCGTCGGATTCAAGATCGAAGCCTACGACGGCCTCGAGTGGTANGACGAATGGGACTCNGATCTCGACGGACTCCCGTGGGGTTTCCGCATCACCATCACCGCCTCCGGTGAGCCCGGCGGAACCGTCGAACGCGACGGGAACGGCCTGGTCACGCTGCAGACGCACGTCGCCGTCGATCGAATCATCCCTCCCTACTACGAGCCGGAAGAGGAAGAGGAAGAGGAAGAAGAGACGATCGAGGATCCGGAGGCTGGCGCCGGTGGCGGCGCACTGGACCCGACCGGAGGCCGAGGCATGGGCGAAGGGCGTGGCGATCGAGGCTTCGGCCGGCCGGGCGGTCGCGGCGCCGGTGGTGGCCGCGGCGACGGAGGCGGCCGAAGCGGTGGCAAGGGTGTTGGCGGTGGCGGTCCCGGCCGATTCCAGCCCAGCGGATTTGAAGTCGCCCCCGCGCAATCCACCGGACGGGGCGGCATGACGAATCGAATCAACGGCGGCCAGACGTGATCAGCCGGGATCGAAGACGACACGGCCGGCCGACGTGCAGGCGTTCGAACACCCACCGAGGTTCCGCGACGATCGTGGTGCTGTGGTCGATCGCGATCGCCTCGGTCATCGTGGCGGCGACGCAGATGGTCACTTGGAGGACCACCGTGCTCGGACAGTCCGCGATCGGAAGGGTGCAGGCCCGTTGGGCCGCCCGCGCGGGCATCGAACGGATCATCTCCACGCTCGCCCGTCACACCGAGACCCCTGATGTCGACGATCCGATGGCGGTCGTCCGGGACCTCGAATTCGACTGGACCGGCACGCTCGAATCGGGCTCCTGGGACATCCGCCACGTCGCCGAGGGCGAGGAGTTTCGAGGCCCCCTCGACCTGCACTCTCGAATGAACGTGAACTCGATCACCAAACTGCAGCTCGGCGAACTGCCCGAGATGAGCATCGACACCGTCGACTCGATCCTCGACTGGCGGGACGAGGACGAAGAGGTCCAGGGAATCGGCGCGGAGCGGAGTTTCTACGAAGGCCGCGACCTCGGCTACGTCCCTCGGAACGCGCCGTTCAAGTCCATCACCGAACTCGAGCTCGTGGCCGGCGCCTGGCCCGAGTACGTCCGGGGCGAGGATTGGAACCTCAACAACCGGCTCGACGGCAACGAGGACGACGGCGAGAACGCCACGCCCGAGGACGACGCCGATGGTCGGCTCGACACGGGATGGGCCGGGTACCTCACCGCAAGAAGCACCGAGTCGCCCCTCGGACGCTCCGGATTCCCGAAGATCCTCCTCACCGACACCGACGACACGGAACTCATGGAGATCACCGGGGTGGACGAGGCCCAGGCCGGTGCCCTGATGGCCTTCGCCGAGACGGCCAACGGCGTGATGGGTCCCCTGCTCTCGGTCGACCTCGGCGAACTGGTGGGGCAGCCCGCCCAGAACACCGGCAGCAGTCGTGGCCGATCCACCGGTCGGACCTCCCGAAACTCCGGCGGGTCGGGTGACGACGGCGTCGCCGCCCTCGACACCGAGCAGCTCAAGGCGATTTTTGCCGAGTGCACGATGACCGATTTCTCCGGCCCCGATCGAATTCCCGGCAAGGTGAATCTCAACACCGCCGGCCCCGAGGTGCTCACCCTCATCTTCGACAACGACCCGGCGGTCGCGGAGTCCATCCTCGCCCTGAGGCAGTCGCGGGCCGAAGGGATCACGAGTATCGTGGACCTTCTGGAAGTGCGCCGGATCGACCCCGAACTCCTTTCAACGGTCGCCGATCAGCTCGATGTCACCGGATGGGTGTATTCGATCTCCAGCCGGGGAATCTCCCCAACCGGACAAGAGATTGAAATCCACGCCGTGGTCGATCGTTCAACCCTGCCCGTGAAGATCATCGAGTACCGAGAAGACTGAATGTCCAAGCGACGCATCGAATTCGATCCGAACCTTCTGGCCGTCTGCCGCCGACGCGGCGATGGCTATCGGGTCATGCTGGTCCGTGNAAACGGCTCCAAATCGATCGAATCCCTGACCTGGTGTTCGCCGGAGGACCTTCGAAGGCATCTCGAGGACGCTCGGTGCGGACGGGTCCTCGCGATCCTGCCGTCCNCCGCCACCCTCGTCCGGACGATCCACACCCCGCCCGGGAGTCCCGGACAGGTCGAGTCGGCGATCCGGATCGAGGCGGAAGCACGGATGCTGGGCTCGACCCCGGCCCATCGATCGGGAATCGCGAACCTCGGGATGGAATCCGAACATCCGACCGGTCTGGTCGTGGCGTGGCCGGAAGGCCTCGACGCCAGCCTGCCCGAGTTCGACGACGAAGTCCANGTCCGCTGGATCGCCGAAATCGCCTGCCTCGCCCAGCTCGCCGGCGAGGCCCCCGATTCGATCCACGCGATTCTCGATCCCGACACCGCGGCCATCGCGGCGGTCATTCCCACCGCGGACGGCCCGTCCTTCCGAGCGGCACGAGGCAGTGGTGGTGGNTCGAGAGACGTGGCGTCCCGACTCCGCCCGCTGGTCGTGGAAACCCTGATCGGTCAGGGCGTCCCCCCCGGNGAGGTCGAAGCGGAGACGGCGAGNATGCTCGCCGATGCCGACAGCCGGACGATCGANGACACCTTGCTCGCCGGTGGCGACGCGGATGAACGAATTCTGGCCGCGGTCGANAATCCCGCAACGGCCCTCGAGGGCGACTCGCAGGTCGACGACCGGATCATCCTCGCCGCGGTCGCGGCCTTGAACGGCCCCCTCGCACCGCTCGCCGACATGCAGGCGGAGGAACGCTTCGANCGACCCGGCTTCTTCAAGGGCATGGCGACGCGACTCTCCGACGGACGAACCGCGGTCGCGGTCGCGATGGCGGCGGTCATCCTTCTGCTGCTCGTGCCGATCGCCGGCTCCGGGCTTCGACTGCTCGTGATGCAGGGCAAGGTCAGCGACCTCGACGCCCTGCAATCGCACGTGGACCAGGTGGACAACCTTCAGAAGGTCTATCGCGAACTCGATCGACAGGCCTGGTCGGTCACGAAGATCCTCGGAGACCTGTCGAACCTCATGCCGGAGACGATCGAGCTCAAGTCGATCACCGTCCAGCACGGCGAGCCGATCTCGATCTCGGGCTTCGCGAAGGCCGATGGCGGCCGATCCGGTGCGGAAGCCGTGTTCGACTTCAACCGTCGACTGCGTGAGAGCGGCCTCGTCGCGAACTCCGGCCCGGAATCCTCGATCGAGGAGCCCGATGGCCGCGGTTACACCGAGTTCTCGATCACCGCCGAGCTCGCCGATCCCCTCCGGATGGTTCGNTATCCGGCCGAGGAGGACTACGCCGTCGTCTCCTACTCCGAACGTCGCTACGGCCTGGTCGACGAGGACGGNTATCTCCTCGAAGGCGACGCCGCCCGCGAAGCGTTCGACGCNAGGATCGCCGGCGGACTCGCCGGGCTCGACTTCGGCACGGATTCCGGCGTCAAGCCGATCACCGGAGACTCGACCGAACCCACGAAGACCCGTCGCGTCGCCGACGGTGACGGCGNGGACGACGAGGACGACGCCTCGAGCGACGATTCNTCCGAAGCGGNGACCGATGATCGCCGATCCGCGAGGACGGACGATCGATCAAGCGACCGACGCAACGGCCGGCCTGCGAGTCGAACCACCTCGGCACCCTCCTCCCGCAGCGATCCCGGAAGCCGTTCAGCCTCCCGAAACTTCGTGAAGGAGATCCCCGAGCCGATCACGGCCGAGGAGATCGCGACGTTGAGCAACGCGGAAGCCAAGGATCGCCTGAGCAAGGTGGCATCCGCCAAACTCATGCCGGGCCTCGACGAAGAGACGAAGGCCCGTCTGAAGGAAGAGTTCACCCTCATCATGGCCCGAGTGCGGGAGACCGCGAAATGAGCGGACGAACCCCTTCCACCGACGGCCACCGCGAGCCGGACTTCGTCGATCGCTTCCTGAAGCTCTCGCCGATGTGGCGGCTGATCGGCGCCGCCGCGCTCGCCCTGATCGCGGTGCTGGTCTGGGATGAATACGTCAGACCCACGACCGACGCCTGGAACGGCGAGAGCGATCGGATCGCCCGGACCATCGAGCGGGCNCGGACCGTGGATCGAACCACCGATCCGAAGATCGAACGACTCGCCACGGCGCTCGGCCCGATCGAGGTCCCTCGTTCGGCGGCCCCCGGAGCCACCCGACTCGAGTCGACGATCAGCGAGATCTGCTCGCAGTACAAGGTCGTCCCCAAGATCGACGGCCGTACCGGCAGCAAGCTCCCGAGCAACAGTCCNCTGAGCACCATGGCCGGNGGCCGGGTGGAGCGGATCATCTGCGAACTCGAATTCATCGCGGACACCGAGACCGCCATCGACGTGATCCGCGACCTCGAAGCGGAGCCGGAGATCGAATCGATCAGTGAACTCCGTCTCGATCTCGTCGACGACGGA
>NYVS01000138.1 GCA_002684755.1 Phycisphaerae bacterium | reverse complement strand
CGGGGTCTACGTCAGCTTCAAGAACGACACCGACAACGGTCTCGGGGTGCCCCTGCCGAAGGGCCGGATCCGCGCCTACAAGCAGGACGCCGCGGACGGCTCGCTCGAATTCGTCGGGGAGGACCTCATCGACCACACCCCTCGAAACGAAGAGGTCCGGATCAAGCTGGGCAACGCCTTCGACGTGGTGGGCGAGCGTCGGGTCGTCGACTTCAAGATCGACAAGGCCCGCAAGACCATGTCCGAGACGATCGAACTCGAGGTCCGAAACCAGAAGGACGCGGTGCAGACCGTCGTGATCCGTGAACATCTCTACCGATGGCGGAACTGGGAGATGACCGAACGGAACCTGCCGTTCGAGCGGATCGATGCCAACACGATCGAATGGAAGGTCGACGTCGCCCCCGAAGGCGAGAAGACCATCCGCTACACCGTCCGCTACACCTGGTGATCGAAGCCGGATGATCGACATCCAGTGATCGAAGCGGAACGCCCTCGCCGGGGATCGGGCGAGGGCGTTCTCGTTCAGTCGCGGGAGGCCCGCATCGCGCGGTACATCGCCAGCAGTGCGGCGGGATCGAGTTGTTCCGGCCGGAGTGCGGCATCGATCCCCTCCGGAACGTTGGCACGGCCGAGAATGGTCCCGATCTGCTTTCGACGGGTTCGGAAGAGATCGCCGACGAAGTCGCCGAACGCCTCGGGGTCCTCGACGCCATGGGCCGGGTCCGGCGTGATCGCGACGACCGCGCTGGTGACCTTCGGCTGGGGCCAGAAGCAACCCGGGGGCACCACGGTCACGCGTCGGATCGAGCCCAGCGTGGCGGTGAGCACGGAGATCGGACCGTACTCGCGACCTCCGGAGGGCGCCGCGAGCCGATCCGCGACCTCCTTCTGGATCAAGGCGACCTGACCGAGACAGTTCGAACGCCTCGTGAGCAGGTCCATCATCAGCGGGGTCGCCGCCTGATACGGCAGGTTGGCGACGAGCCGGAAGGGCCGGTCGCCGAGGATTTCGAGCAGTTCCGGCGCGAGGTGCCGTCGCCGATCGAGACAGTCGCCCACCACGAGCCTCACCCGGTCGCCGAGACGCCCCTCGACGATCGCCGCCATCTCGGGATCGAGTTCGGCGGCGACGACGTCCGCCCCCGCCTCGACGAGCGCTTCGGTCAGCGTGCCGGTGCCCGGTCCGACCTCGAGCACGAGATCACCGGGCTCGACGCCGGCCGCGGCGACGATCTTCCGAAGTTGATTGTGATCGTGGAGGAAGTTCTGGCCGAGGCGATATCGCGGTCGGAGACCGCGGCACTCGAGCAGATGCTTGATCTCTTTGAGGGTCTGCATGCGGTTCTGAATCGAGGATCTCAAGGGGTCGCGTACGAGCGGATCCGCCTCGTGTCAGGCCTGACGATCGAATCGCATCTCGATTCGATTCCCGGGCGGGATCACCTCGACCGCGGTCATGTACGCTCGCATCAGCATCAGTCCTCGACCGGAGGGGATCTCGAGGTTCGCATCCTCGGTCGGATCGGGAACCGCGGTCGGATCGAAACCCGTGCCCTGGTCCTCCACCGCCAGCGTAATCCCGGAATCGTCGATTTCGAAGGCCACGGTGACGGACTTCGTCGGATCACCCTCGTTCCCGTGCCGAAAACCGTTCGCGACCGCTTCCTCCATCGCGAGGCGGATCGCGAAGATCTCGCCCTCGTCGAAACCCGCCGCCTTCAATCCCTCGAAGATCGTCGCTTCGAATCCCTTCAACGCGGGGGTATCGCCGTGTCGAAGAACGACCTCGCCGGATCGCCCTCCGTCTTCACCGTCCCCCGACGGGTTGATTCCTGTTTGCGACATGGATTCCCCGAATGGGAGGAACGGGACGTCGGCCTGCGGGTCGCAGGCGCGGCGAGGCGGGTCGAAGGTCAGGAGAACGTGGCGAGCGCCTCGGCGCTGGTCCCGTGAATCTCGAAGAGACGATCCAGTCGGGTGATCTTGAACACCTCGAGGATCTTCGCGTCAATGTCGGCGAGGCGGAGTTCGCCCTTCTTGGCGCCGACCCGGTTGTTGACCGTGATCAGTGCGCCGAGCGCCGCCGACGAAAGGTGCGCGACGTCCGCGAAGGAGATGAGGATCTTCGGCGCGTCCATGGCATCGATGAGTTCCCCGAGCGCATCACCGATCTGCTGGATGTTCGCTTCATCGAGGATGTTCTGCTCGATGAAACCCACCCGGGTGATTCCGTTCATTTCATTGACCCGGAGGCCGGCGGATTCTGGATTCATGGAAGACTCCTGCTTTCGACTCGCAAGCGTATGGGGTGGGCTCGCGGGATTCAACCGCCCGAACGCCCTGAGGCTGGGTCGCCCCGGAAAGAAGACCCGCCGTGACGCGAGGCGTCACGGCGGGCGTGGTTCATCGGTCGAACGATCGACTCAATAGCCGAGGTAGGACCCGGTGCCGATCTGATCTTCCAGGCCGGGGAAGAGGATGGCCTCGTTCTCCTGCTGGATGATGATCTCGGGACGGACGAGGAGAAGCGTCGTGAGCTCGGTCTTCTCCGAAGCCCGGTTGGTGAACAGTCGGTTCAGCCACGGGACCTTCGAGAGGACCGGAACGCCGACCTCGACCTCGAATTCCGCGACCTTGCGCTGGCCACCGAGGAGGGCGGTGCCCTTGTCGGGAACGCTGACCGTGGTCGCGATCTGGGTGCCTTCGAGCTCGGGGAGCTGGATGAAGCCTTCGAAGGTCTGGCTTCGGCCGAAGCCGTCGCCACCACCACCCGCGGCACCGGTGATCGGAATCGTCGTGAAGTCGACGTTCTCGTTGAGTCCGAACTGCACGGTCATCGTGACGTATCGCCGGTCGGCGGAGATCACCGCTTCGACGTCGAGCACGAAGCCCTGGTAGACGACACCGGGAACCGGCTGGAAGGCACCCGAGTTGTCACCCGTGACGGGGACGAGGTTCGAGATGTAGGTCTCGGCCTTCGCCACCGCGATCCATGCCCGCTGACCGTTGAACAGGGTCAGACGAGGTGCGGTGAGGATGACGTTTCTCGCATCGGCCTGCGTGGCCTGGACGAGGAGGTCGACCTGGACGTCGTCGAGGAAGCTGAGTCCCACCGTCAGGGCCGGGTTGGCCAGGGCGGCTGCACCGACGCCGCCACGAATCGCCGTGCTGGCGATCGAGTCGATCAGGGCGTTGGACTGCTGGTTCACGCCGACCATGCCCCAGCCNTTGGAGGTGGAGCCGTCGGCGTACTGCGTGCCGCGCTTCATCTGCCGGATCGGGGATCCGGTCGGGCCGGTCACGTATTCGATGCCGCCATCCCCGTTGGGGATGCCGAACGAACCGCCGAAGTTGGTGGTGTTCGAAAGCGGGTTGGGCTCTGCGACGAGTCCGTCGAAGACGACCGCTTCCTTCGGGGCACCGTTGGGGTTGGCCGAACCACTCGGCTGTCCCGAGAAGAAGAAGTCCGAGAGCTGCATGGTCGGGTCGACGGCGCGAGCCGCGTCGTACATGCCGCTGTTGGTGTTGAAGTAGATGTCGAAGTCGACNCCGATCTGTTCGAACCAGTCCATCGAGACGTTGATGAGACGGCCTTCGATGTTGATCTGGAGCGCCCGGATGGTCCGGAGCTGGCTGAGCAGCCCTTCGATCTCCCGATGGTTCTTCGGGGTGTTGGTGATGATCAGGTTGCCGTTGAACTCCTGCAGCGAACCGGTGTCGCCACCGAGGTCACGCCAGCCTTCGGGGTCGACCTGCTCCTGGATGATCGTGACGATCTGCTCGATGAGCTCCTCACGGTCCTTCCGCTCGGGCTCGCCTTCGGGGTTGCCGAACGGGGCACCGCCACCGCCNCCACCACCGCCGCCGCCGCCACCGCCGCCGCCGCCGCCGAAGCCGCCGCCGCCGCCACCGCCGCCGCCGAAGCCGCCGCCGCCGCCACCGCCGCCGAAGCCGCCGCCACCACCACCANCGCCACCACCACCGCCGCCCGACTGCAGCGAGCTGCTGAGGTCGAACTCAGGGGCGTTGTCGAAGTAGGGCACCTCGAACAGAAGGTCGCGGATGTCGTAGACGATCGTCACGGTCTTCTTGCGGAGGGCATCGTCGCTGGAAATGACGACCACGCCGTCCTCCACTGCGAATTCGGGTCGGTCGAGATCGTCACCGACCTGCTCGAGAATCCGCTGNAGCGCGGACTCCGCGGAGACCTGGCCGAGTTCGAGGTCGACCTCGGTGTCGGGACGGATCCCGATCAGGTCGAGTGCCTTCCAGTCCGGATAGATCTCCAGACCGGTGACGTTCTTCATGTAGGAGATGACCTGGTCGAGCGAGTTGTTCTTGAAGTTGACCGCGATGGAGCGATCGAGTTCGGACATCGCTCGGCGGTTCTCTTCGGTCTCGCGGAAGCCGGCGGCGGCGTCACGACGGATCGAGAGCTGCGGCCAGTCTTCGGGATAGGCCATGAGGCCGGAAGTCGAACGCGGGCCGGGGCCGCTGATGTTCGTGGACGGCGGAATGGTGGCCTCGAGGTTCTCCTGCGTGAAGTGGCTCAGGGCGTAGTCACGACGACGGAGAGTCTGGGAATACTCGCGGTACACCCGGCTCGTCGCGATCACGTCGCGGAGNGCGAGGGCGGCCGGGTTGTGGGGGTCGATGAAGAGCACGGTGTCGAGCACCTGGATCGCTTCTTCGTACTTGAGCTCCATCTGGAGCTGACGCACCCGCTGGAGGCTCTCGTTGATGGTGCGCTCACGCTCGGCCTGTTCCTTGCGACGTTCGGAATCGGCGGCCGATCGGGCCTCCTCCCGCTTCGCTTCGTCCTTGGCGAGGCTTTCGAGCTGCTCCGCGGTCGCGATGCGATCGAGCATGGTGTCGATCTGCTTCATCATCGACTCGTACTGGTCGGCGGGAAGCACACCGCGATCCTGGTCGACCCGGAGACGTGCCGTGACGGCGTTCTCGCGAGCCTTCCGGTAGGCACCTTCGTCGTAGGACGAGTTCGATCGAACCATGTCGTCCTGGAACTGGACCTTCAGTCGCTGGCGACGGAGGGAGAAGTCTTCCTGGACGTTGTCGATCGTCGAGGCCTGGTCGAGCATGGCCTGGGCCTGCTTCAGACCGGCCTTCGCCTCGGCGTTGCCGGCGTCGATCGCGAGGACCGAGGTCCAGGCGTCGATGGCCTGTCGCCAGTTGGCGGACTGCATGGCGTTGCGAGCNGAAGCGACCGCGTCCGCGAGCCCCTCGGCGGGCGTGCTCGCCGGCGGCGTGATCGCCGGGCCACCGGCGCCCATGGCGCCAGCGGTCGACGGCGGGGTTTCGGTTTCCGATTCCTCGGTCGCGACGGGGTCATCCGCCGTCGTTCCGGAGGCGGGTTCCGCGGGTGCGTCCTGCATGGCCCAGGCGGTCGAGCCTGCACCGATGAGCGTCGCGGTGATCACGGTCGCGGAAAGACCGCGACCAAGTTCTGCGACCAAAGACCTCGAAAGAAATTCCATGTCGATCACACTCCTCTGAGTGGTGTTGTGCGTAGTCGGGGGCACATCACCCGACGGCTGGAGAACAGTCGTTCAAGCCGTTGAGTACCAATTCATGTCTGCCGCTGGCGGCATGCTCGTTCACCGTCGAGCAATGCGAGAGCGTACTTCGGCCCCCAGTGGTCCGCAACCTGTCGGTGATCCGAAGGCCACGGAATCGAAGGACTTGGATACAGCCGAGGNGACGCGAAACAATGAAGGACACTTCCTTCTTTACGGGCGTCCGCAAACGACGTGCACACCCACTGGAGGCCTTTTACGTGAGAAATCGCCGAACGGATCCGCCCCTCGGACGAGTCGGGCCCCGGATCGAGGCCCCGGTCGGTGGGTCGTGACGAAATGTGNATGCACGGGGTGCTCGGCCGTGGCGAACTCACGACCGACGTCAGCGGGTCGGCTCACCCGTCGGGTCACGGCGTGGCGAGCTGGTCCGAGGAGATCGTTCCGGGCCGGACGACGTGGAAGTCCTTCGCCTGCAAAGGCTTCCGGGATCTCATCATCCGGACGAACGCGTCGAAGAGGTAGGCCGAATCGTGCGGGCCGGGGCTCGCCTCGGGGTGGTACTGGACGCTGAACAGCGGCCGCTCGAGGTGCCGGAAACCCGCCACGGTGCCGTCATTCAGGTGCCGATGGGTGACATCGCCGCCCACGGCGGCAAGCGACGCCTCATCCACACAGAAACCGTGATTCTGACTGGTGATCTCGACCTGGCCCGTCAACTCGCACCGGACCGGCTGGTTCGCACCTCGATGACCGAATTTGAGCTTGAAGGTCGTCGCGCCGAGGGCGAGGGCGAGCAGCTGGTGACCGAGGCAGATGCCGAAGGTCGGGATCTGGCCGGAGACCACCCGCAGCGTCTCGATCGTCGTTTCCACCGCCGCCGGGTCCCCGGGGCCGTTCGAGACGAAGAGCCCATCGACTTCACCACCGGCGAACGCTTCTTGAAGGACGGCGGCCGGGGTGTCGTGGGCCATGATTCGGACGACGCAGCCCCGCTCGCGGAGGTTTCGATAGATGTTCCGCTTCGCCCCGCAGTCGAGGGCCACCACCACGAGCGGCCGATCCGCATCGGCACGCTCCGCGATCGCGTGGGACCACTCGCCGAGACCCTCGGTGAATTCACCGGATTCCGTCGCACCGGCCTNCGCGGCGAGATTCGAGCCGCTCATCGAGCCGAGCGACCGCGCCCGGGCGACCAATGCCGCGTCGGAAACCGATTCGTCGGGTTCGATCACGCCTCGCATCGCACCCTCGTCCCGCANCATCCGGACGATCGCCCGNGTGTCGAGGTCCGCGAGGCCGGGGATTCCGGCCGATTCGAGCCAGCGGTGGAGATGGTCGTCGGCCCGGTGGTTGGACCGGACCCGGGAGTGATCGCGGATCACGAACCCGGCGACCGCGATGGCGTCGCTTTCGAAGTCCTCGGGATTCACCCCGTAGTTCCCGATCTCCGACGCCGTCATCACCAGGATCTGGCCGGTGTAGCTCGGATCCGTCAGGGCTTCCTGNTAGCCGCCCATGGCGGTGTTGAAGACGACCTCGCCGGCGGATGCCGCGGATGCCCCGAANCCTCGCCCTTCGAAGACCGCCCCGTTTTCCAGGGCGATTCGAACGCGGCGGCCCGGACCGGGACCGTCGTCGAGCACGTCATATCCACCGTGAATGGCCATCGGTTCGAAGTGTAGCGACCCCCCCGCAATTTCGGCCGACGAACCCGGATCGGAATGGAAGTCCACAAACCGCCGGTGACGCGGGACACGCCGGATCGAGCCGTACACTCGCGGCGTGAGCGAACTCTTCGATCCACCACTGGTTCCTGACCGATTCCTCCGCGTCGCGGTGGAGCGTGCGGTCGACCGATACCCGAGCGGACTCCTCTACAGCGTTCCGACCGGCTGCGAGGGCGTCCGAACCGGGCATCGCGTCGTCGTCCCGCTGGGGCGGGGAAACGCCGAAGTCCCGGGAACGGTCGTCGACGCCCTCGGCCCGGAAGCGATCGCGGAGGACGGCGTGTCGGCGGATCGCATCAAGCCGATGATCCGACGGAGCGACGACCTCCCGGCACTTCCGGGCGAACTGCTCGAGCTGGCCCGGTGGATCGCGTCCTACTACGTCTGCCCGATCGGCATCACCCTGGCCAACCTCGTCCCGGCGGCGGTGCGAAAAGGGGTCGGAACCGCCACTCGCCTGCTGGTCAGCCCGCACCCGACGCCGCCGGACCCGCGACCGCGACTCGGCTCGAAACAGCGGGCGGTGCTCGACGTCGTGCTGGCGACGCCTGCCGGCGACCTGCCGATCGCGTCCGACGATCTCACGGAACAAAGCGGGGTCGGCGGCACCGCCACGGTGCGTCGCCTCGCGGAACTCGGGCTGCTGTCGATCGAAGTCGTCACCGTCGTCGAAGCCCGCGCCCGGGCCGGCAGCGGGCTCGAGGACCGCGAGGTCGAACTCAACCCGGGCCAGCAGGCCGCGGTCGAGGCGATCGGCGGTCATCTGAACGCCGGATTCTCCAGCCACCTGCTCTTCGGCGTGACCGGCAGTGGCAAGACCGAGGTCTACCTTCGGCTCGCCCGCGAGGTCCTCGACGCAGGCCGGAAGGTCCTGTTTCTCGTCCCCGAGATCGCGCTCACCCCCCAGACCACGGCGCGGGTGCTCGCCCGTTTTCCCGGTGCCGCGGCCGCGGTGCTTCACTCCGGACTCACCGCCGCCCAGCGACATCGCGAATGGCGACGGACCGCCGACGGCGAGGCGACGATCATTCTCGGAGCCCGATCCGCGGTCTTCGCCCCGATTCCGGACGGCGAACTCGGGCTGGTGGTGGTCGACGAGGAACACGACGCCTCCTACAAGCAGGACCAGGCCCCCCGTTACCACGGGCGTGACGCCGCGATCCGTCGCGCCCAGCTTGCGGACTGCCCCGTGGTCCTCGGCTCCGCGACCCCGGCCCTCGAAAGCTGGCACAACGCGACCAAGGCCGGCCGAAGCCATCTGCACCGACTGCCCGAACGAGCGCCGGGGCTCTCCCTTCCGAAGATCGAGATCGTCGATTTCGCCGAGGAGCGACGACATCTCGAGCGAGGCGGCCCCCGGCTGATCGGCCCGCGACTGGGTGGCGAGATCGCCCGCACCCTCACCGCGGGCGGACAGGTGATCCTTCTCCTCAATCGCCGCGGATACGCCAACTACATCGCCTGCCCCGACCATCGGTGCGGCTGGGTCATGACCTGCACCGACTGCGACGCGGGGATGATCTGCCACCAGGCCGCCGGCACCATGACCCGCGAACGGTGGGTCCGGTGCCACCACTGCGATGCGCAACTCCGGCTGCCACCCACCTGCCCGCTCTGCAGCAAGCGGACGACGGTCTTCGGCCTCGGCACCCAGCGGGTCGAGGAGGATCTCGCCCGGCTCCATCCCGACCTCGCCCGGGCCGGGGCGATGGTTCGGGTCGACTCCGACGCGATGGGCGGCGCCGACGACTTCCACGACGTGCTCGAACGGTTCAGGACCGGCGAGATCCGGCTGCTCGCAGGCACCCAGATGATCGCCAAGGGGCTCGACTTCCCCGGGGTCAGGCTGGTCGGGGTGGTCAACGCCGACACCGCCCTCAACATGCCCGACTTCCGAGCGGGTGAGCGGACCTTTCAGCTGGTCTCCCAGGTCGTCGGCCGATGCGGCCGCGGCGGGTCGGCGGGCACCGCGATCATCCAGACCTTTCAACCCGACGCNCCCGCGATCCGGCGGGCCGCGGAGCACGACTTCGAGGGGTTCGCGGAACGGGAACTCGCCGACCGGGATCGATTCGGGCTGCCGCCGGCCCGTCGGATGTGCCGGATCGTGGTGCGGGATGGCGGCGAGTCGGCGGCGATGCGGCTGGGCACCGAACTCGCGGACCGACTCCAGACGCTCGATCCCGGACCGGACGTCGAGATCCGAGGACCGATCCCTTGTTCGATCGCCCGGATCGCCGGGCGATATCGCGTCCAGGTCGAGACCCTTGCGAAGGACGCCGGCATCGCCTCCCGCTTCCTCGCTCGAGCCCGGGTCGGCGGCGTCTTCACCGGCCCGCTCGCGCTCGGCGAAGCGGTCGCGATCGACGTCGATCCGACCAGTCTCATGTGACGCGGATCCGCCGCGCGATCCGAAGGTCCTGAAACCCGTCGAACCTTGCAATTGCCCCTTCTTCCGGACCCGGATCTCCGCCTTGATCGGATAGAATCCCCGTCTGGAATCTCCGCGTCGTCCGACCGGCCCGTGGGCCGTTCCGATCGACGCCTCGCCGTCGCAGGTTCGAAGGGTCTACGCATGTCGCTGAACGGCTGGAACGCCGAATTCGTCGAGGAACGCTACCGCGAGTGGAAGGCCGATCCCGAATCGGTCGAAGCCGACTGGCGACGCTTCTTCGAAGGCTTCGAACTTGGCGCCGCACGCCCGGAACCCGGTGAGACCGCCGTCGCCCATTCCCTGCAGGGGAAGGTCGATTCGCTGATCTACCACTACCGCGACATCGGACATCTCGCNGCCGACCTNGACCCGCTCGACCGCACCCGTCCCTTCCCCGAGAATCTCACCCTCGAGAGNTTCGGCCTCGGCGACGAGCACCTCGACGAGACCTTCGATCCGGGCGTGCTTCCGCTCGAGAGCCCCGCACCGCTCCGCGACATCATCGCGCTGCTGGAAGCGACGTACTGCCGCCACATCGGCGCCGAGTACATGCACATCCAGGATCGCGAGAAGCGACGCTGGCTGCAGAAGCGGATGGAAGGCGTCTCCAACCAGCCGCCCCGCAGCGAAGAGGATCGGATCCATCTCCTCGAGACGCTCGCGGCCGCGGACGCGTTCGAGACGTTCCTGCAGACCCGGTACGTCGGCAAGAAGCGATTCGGCATCGAAGGCGGCGAGTCGCTCATCCCGCTGCTCGACACCATCATCGAGCTCGCGCCGGCCAACGGAATCAATGAATTCGTGATGGGCATGTCCCATCGCGGCCGGCTCAACGTGCTCTGCAACATCCTCGGAAAGACCTACGGCCAGCTCTTCACGGAATTCGCCGAGAGCTGGGAAGAGGACTTCATCGCGGGCACCGGCGACGTGAAGTACCACGGCGCCTACTCCGGCGACCGAACCACCCGAAGCGGCCAGAAGGTCCGCCTCGCCCTCGCCGCGAATCCGTCCCACCTCGAGTTCGTGGATCCGATCGTGCTCGGCCGTTGCCGCGCCAAGCAGCGACTCCGCGACGACGACGCCCGCGAGCAGGTGGTCCCCCTGCTGAGGCACGGCGACGCCGCGTTCGCCGGCCAGGGCATCGTCGCCGAGTGCTTCAACATGATGAAGCTCGACGGCTACACCGTCGGTGGCACGCTGCACGTGATCGTCAACAACCAGATCGGCTTCAC
>NYVS01000137.1 GCA_002684755.1 Phycisphaerae bacterium | reverse complement strand
CTCCTTGGCGCTCTCCGGGAGGAAGATCCCGGACGCGGTCTTGGTCTCGGCTTCGAGCGGCTTGATGAGGATTCGATCCTCGAGGGGACGGACTGCCATTGTTTGTTCTCCAGTTCGATCGTCGCGTTGAAACGCGGTGGTGCTTGGTCTGAAAGTCGTACGTGTGATGCGGGGCGGTCGGCTCAGAAGCCCATGCCGCCCATGCCGGGCATGCCGCCCATGCCACCCATTCCGGGCATGCCGCCCATGCCACCCATTCCGCCCATGCCACCCATGCCGCCCATGGGATCTCCATGGTCGTGATCGTGGTCGTGGCCGCCTTCATCCTCGACGGGGACGTCGACGATGGTGCAGTCGGTGGTGAGCAGGAGCGCCGCGACGCTCGCGGCGTTCTGAAGGGCGGTCCGGTCGACCTTGGCCGGCGTGATCACGCCCTGTTCGATCAGGTTGCCGTACTCGAGGGTGAGGGCGTTGAAGCCCTCCTCCCGCTTCATTTCGGCGACCTTCGAAACGACCACGGTGCCCTTCTCGCCGGCGTTGTCGGCGATGGTGCGAAGGGGGACCTGAAGCGCCTCGGCCAGGATGTCGACGCCGAACTTCTCCTCGCCGCGGGCCGCCTTGCGGGCCTTGTCGAGGGCGGGCATCGCCCGGATGAAGCTGGAACCGCCGCCGGGAACGACGCCTTCGGCGATCGCGGCGCGAGTCGCGTGAAGGGCGTCTTCGACGCGGGCCTTCTTCTCCTTGAGCTCCGCTTCGCTGCCGGCACCCACGTTGATCTGGGCCACGCCGCCGGCGAGCTTCGCGAGACGCTCCTGGAGCTTCTCCCGATCGTAGTCGCTGTCGGTGCGGTCGATTTCAGCGCGAATCTGGTCGCATCGGCCTCCGATGTCGGCGGTGGCGCCGGCACCTTCGACCATCACCGTGTTGTCGGCGGTGATCTCGACCTTCTTTACGCGTCCGAGGTGCGCGATCTCGAGGGAGTCGAGCTCCATGCCGAGGTCCTTCATGACCGCGGTCGCACCCGTGAGAGTCGCGATGTCCTCGAGCATCGCCTTCCGACGATCGCCGTAGCCCGGGGCCTTGACGGCACAGACCTGGAGGACGCCGCGGAGCTTGTTGATGACGAGCGTCGAGAGCGCCTCGCCGGTCACGTCCTCGGCGATGATGAGCAACGGCTTCTTGGCCGCCATGACCTTCTCGAGGAAGGGGACGAGCTTGGTGATGCCGTCGATCTTGTCCTCATGGATGAGGACGAGGGGCTTCTCCAGCACGACCTTCATCGCGTCGGCGTCGGTGACGAAGTTGGGGGAGAGGTAGCCGCGGTCGAACTGCATGCCTTCGACGACGTCGATCTCGGTCTCCCGGCCCTTGCCCTCCTCGATCGTGATCACGCCTTCCTTGCCGACCTTCTTGAAGGCCTCGGCCATGATCTTCCCGACGGAAGGATCGTTGTTTCCGGAGATCGTGGCGACCGAGGCGATGCCGCCGGTGACCTGATCGACGGGACGGGCGGAGGAGGTGATCTCCTCGACGACCGCGGTGACGCCGCTCTTGAGGCCGCGGACGAGGGCGTTCGCCTCGACGCCCGCGGTGACCTGCTTCAGGCCGGCCTTGAAGATCGCTTCGGCGAGGACCGTGGCGGTGGTGGTGCCGTCGCCGGCGTCATCGCTGGTCTTGCTCGCGGCTTCGCGGACGAGCCGGGCACCGATGTTCTCGACCTTGTCGCGAAGCTCGATCTCCTCGGCGACGCTGACGCCGTCCTTGGTGACGGTGGGTCCACCCCAGCTCTTGTCGATGACGGCGCTGCGGCCTCGCGGGCCGAGGGTGCTCTTCACCGCGGTGGCGAGCTTCTCGACACCTGAGAGAAGGGACTTCCGGGCGTCCGTATCGAAGGACAATTCCTTCACTGCCATGGCGTCTTCTACTCCTGAAATACGTGCGGGGCGGGGCGTCGGAGAATCCGGGCCGGGCGGGTCCGCAGGGGACTTTGACGGTGATCCCCGGGCCGCACGGGGCGGTGATCGGGGGGCCCGGACGGCAATTCGCCGGGCGACGGGGAGTGGGAACAAGAACCGCGCCAAAAAACGGACCACGACCCTCGGCCGAGCGACTTGGTGACCGAGTCCCGTCAGCGATGCCGGACCTCGGGCATCAGACGGGTTCGACCCCCCTCCGGGGGTTTGAAACGGGAATCTTCGGGCAGGGGTGGGGGATCAGCAGTGACGAAACCGCTCATCCGCCCTTGATCGGATCCGTCCGCCACGCGACATGGAACGAGTGGTCGGTCTCGGGGTCTGCCATGCTGGCAGCCGTCCGGTCAATCTCGTTTCGGCTGCATCCGGCTGGAGACCAGATCCCGGTAGCGATGCTTCTCCCGAAGCAGCGGAAGCGTCGCCCAGAACGAATTCGCCACGAGATAGATCGTGCCGATGAGCACCAACGCGGATGCGGTGAGTCCAAGGATCCGTGCGATCTCGGAATCGCCCATCGGCGACGCCAACATCTCCACGGCGATCGCGAGCAGGAGGGGGGTTCGGGTCTGGATCGCGGTCCCGGCCTGCCGATAGGCCAGGGCTCGCCGTCCCGCCCGGTCCATGACGTCACACAGTCCGAGCACGAGGAGGACCATCACGATCGACCGGAGGATCATCGCGACCGGGTCCGGGACGGAGGGCGTGATCACGGTCACCAGAATCGCGGCCGTCCCGCCGAGAAAGATCGCCGCGACGGCCATTCCCGAGGCCATTCCGGGCCATCCGGTCCTTGCCTGCCGGAACAGCAACATCGCCGCGACCAGCCAGGCCAGGCTGAAAGCGGTGACGAACCAGGGTGCGGTCCTCGGAAACGGCGTCGAGAAGTCGAACATCGTCGCCGTGTCCGACACCCAGAACAAGGTGGATCCGAAGGCCCAGATCAGGGTGGCGATGGCGAGAAGTCCGGCCGCGGCGGAGACGAGCCGGGGGTTGGGAAGGGCCGATCCGTCGATGGTCTCGAGGTCGATCGAGGCGTGAAGCGACGCCTCGACCGGAAGTCCGCATTCGGGACAGCGATCCGCGATCGAGCAGCCGATCAAGGTGTAGCGACAGTCCCGACAGGGCAGCTCCGCCACGATTCGCCCACCCTCGGCATCGGATTGTGGAGCAGGATCGGGACGATCCACCATTCGGCCTCCCGGGGCGGATCCCCGCCACAGGGTCGATGCTCGAACGGTCCTTGTCAACAGAATTCGAGACCGGGCGTGAAGCCTCGATCGGGGATCTCCTTCGCGTCTCGACTCGTATACTCGACGACCCATGCAGGACTCCCTGAACAAGTTGCGTGAGTCGATCGCCTCCGTCTACATGGGCAACGCCCGGGTGGTCGACCGGCTCGTGGCCTGCCTTCTCGCCCGTGGCCACGTCCTCGTCGAGGACGTGCCGGGGGTCGGCAAGACGGTTCTCGCGAACGCGCTCGCCCGTTCCATCCACGCCGATTTCGCCCGGATCCAGTGCACCCCGGACCTGCTCCCCACCGACATCACGGGGGCGGCGGTCCTGAACCGGCAGCGCGACGACTTCGAGTTCCGCAAGGGGCCGATCTTCGCCAACATCGTGCTGGCGGACGAGGTCAACCGAACCACGCCCCGCACGCAGTCCGCGATGCTCGAGGCGATGAGCGAGGGGCAGGTGTCCGCCGAAGGCGCGATGCACCCGCTGCCGGATCCGTTCATGGTGATCGCCACCCAGAACCCCTACGAGTTCGAAGGCACCTACTTCCTGCCCGAGAACCAGCTCGACCGCTTCCTGATGCGGATCAACCTCGGGTATCCCGCGCCGGACGACGAGGTCCGGATCCTCGACGTGCAGCCGGCCCGGACCACGTTGAAGGCGTTGGATCCGGTGCTCACCCGCGAGGAGGTGCTGGCCCTGCAGGCCGCCACCGACGCGGTTCGGCTCGACCGCAGTCTCGCCGACTACATCATCGCGCTCGCGACCGCGACCCGGGAGGACGGTGACCTCCGGGTCGGCCTGAGCCCGAGAGGATCGCTCGCGATCGCGCAGGCCGCTCGCGCCACCGCGGTGCTCGCCGGTCGCGACCACTGCATCCCCGAAGACGTCGTCGAGAACGTGCTTCCGGTCTGCGCCCACCGCGTGGTCAGCAAGACCGCGATGCACGAAGGCGACACCATCACCGCCCGCCGCATCATGCAGCGGATCCTCGAAACCGTCCCGAGCCCGGTGTGATCGCGCGATGAAGGCGGTCGTCCTACTCTCCGGCGGTCTCGATTCCGCCACCGTCCTGGCCTGGGCGAGGGCCGAAGGTCGCGAGTGCTTCGCGCTCTCCTTCGACTACGGCCAGCGGCACCGCGTCGAACTGGANCGCGCCGCGGAACTCGCCGAATCGCTCGGCGCTCGCGAACACCGGGTGCTCTCGATCGATCTGCGGGCGTTCGGCGGGTCGGCGCTCACCGACGACATCGCGGTGCCGAAGGATCGGGTCGACGGTCACGGNCGGACCGCCGGCGAGCCCGCCGAGGCGTCGATCCCCATCACCTACGTGCCCGCTCGGAACACGATCTTCCTCAGTTTCGCGATGGCCTACGCGGAGGTCCGGGCCGCGGAGGAGATCTGGCTCGGGATCAACGCGATCGACTACTCGGGGTACCCGGACTGTCGGCCCGANTACCTCGCCGCGTTCCAGCGGATGTCGGATCTCGCGACCAAGGCGGGCGTGGAAGGGCACGGACCGCGGTTCGTCTCGCCGCTCGCCGAGCTCGGCAAGATCGACATCGTCCGGAAGGCCCGCGCGCTCTACGTGCCGATCGAGCGGACGTTCAGCTGCTACGACCCCGACGAAGGCGGAACGCCCTGCGGACGATGCGATTCCTGCATCCTCCGCGGGACCGCGATCGCCGANGCCTGATCCGCGTTCGNANCACCCTGATGGAGCCGCGTCGTCCCGATGACGAGGANCCGCCCCGCGGAAGCGATGCTTCCACGGGGCGGTGTTCNTTCCGGGTTCGAGGCTCGAACGGATCTTCCGTCGGAATCACTCGCAGTCGAGCGGAAGGAGATCCGGGAGGGGCCACTCCGGGCACGCCCCCCAGTTCGCGAACAGCACGCCGAGGTCTCCCGCACCGACCTGCGGGGAGGAGAAGTCGAGGGTGAAGCACTGGCCTTCCTCGCCCCAGTTCTCCAGCAGCATCCCGAGGTCGCGTGCATTGACTTCTCCGTCGCGGTTGAAGTCGCCGGGGCAGGTCTCGCACCACGGCACTTCGTTCGCGAGGGGCGGCGCGTAGTACTGGTTCGGGTTCAGGACCTTCACCAGGAACATCGGCTGGTCGGTGGCGTGGATCAATTCGCTGATGGCACCGAACCTTCCGCTCAGATCACCCGGAACGAAATCCGGCGCGTCCGGCTCGAACTCGGTCCAGTTGAGCGTCAGCCCGAGGCCGCTGAAGGGGAATCCCAGCGGCGTCGTCCTGGCGTCCAGCTCCTCGTTGTCGGGTCGGCTCCCTTGGTCGGTCCAACTGTTGATCTTCCACTGCGCAAGCCAATCCTCGAAGCCCGCGGTCCCCAGGAAGGGAACCGGAGCCGTGGTGCAGCCGCCCGGTGCGCAGGGATCTTCAGGGCAGCCGAAGCCCGNCGTCGTGTAGCCGACGAAGTTCTCGGTGGCCTTCAGATAGGAGTCGTACAGCGGTTCGCCGGGATGTGGAGGACGGTAGGTGCCGGCGGCGTCGTCCCAGATCGGTCGTCCGTCGTCGGTGNGGTGGTCCCGGGTCGTCGCCCGAAGCGATGGATTGAAGGACGGACGAACGAATGTNTCGCGATCGGCGACGAACACGAANAGCTCCTGTTCCCACCATTGCGCGACCGCGGGCTGCACGCAGTCGGCCGCGCCCGGAATGATCTCGTANGGATCATCCAGGGACTCGGTCGGGTCGGTCGCGAACATGAACGGCATTCCGACGCCGGTCACGCCGCTGGAATTCGCGAGCACGCAGGCGTCGGCCGGCCCGTCCGGTCCGTTGGGGTTGAGACACGTCGTGCGTCCGAGGACGTTGCGGATGTAGTTCAACGGGGTTCCGGGGGCGAAGATGAAGCCCTCGGGGGTCCTGCCGGTCACCTGGTGCGCGGCCATCCAGTTGTTGAACGTCCCATCCTCGGAGTTGACGAAGTAGGGACGGAAGACCACCTCGTCGACGCCCGCGAAGGGTGCGGCGGGCAGGTAGTCGCCCGCGAGGGGACCCAGCCCCGAGAGTCCGTCGATGGTGGCGAAGGTGCTCGGCGAATTGGTGCTGAGCGTCACCACGAGCACGGGATTGGCGATGTGGTGCGGCATGACTTCGCCCGTGTCCGGGTCGACCGACTGGATGGTGATCCCATCCGTTTCTCCAAAGGTCACCAGTTTGTCCCACACCGAGTCGTCCTGCTCGGTGACGATCGCCCTCGGCGCGCCGAGATTGCGCCCGAGCGGGTTGCGGCCGTCGAGGAGGAACGTGGACGCGTTGTACTGCTTCACCCAGTCGGGGAGATCACGGGAGGATCCGGTGGGTGGGAAGGTGACGGGATTGACGACGGCATCGAGATCGCATGGTTCGTCGCCGGCGGCGAAGGTCGCGGTCGTGAGCGAAGTCAGGATCAGGCCGGCGCCCAGGAGGGCGACGGTGGGCTTGCGACGTGGATGGTCCATGGTCTTCTTTCTCCTTGGAAACGGGTTGTCTTCATCGTCGACGAGGTCGACGACGTGGAATGCGGGCGCCCCGGAGGATGGTCGAGGAATCGCGCGGGGACCGCGCAGGGTCCGCCCAGAGGATCGTACCGGGTCGTTGCTCGGGAGCAAGATCATTCCGGGCGCGACGCACGGTGTGGGCATCGCGTCACATCGCATCGGACCGCCTCGCGGCGGCTCCGCTCAGATATCGAGGTTCTTGACCTCGAGGGCATGCGCCTCGATGTAGTTGCGACGTGCCTCGACGTTCTCGCCCATGAGGGTCGCGAAGAGCGTGTCGGCCTCGCTCGCGGCGTCCCAGCTGACCCGCAGCAGGGTGCGCTTCTCGGGATCCATCGTGGTCTCCCAGAGCTGCTCCGCTTCCATTTCGCCCAGGCCCTTGAACCGCTTCACTTCGCTGCCTCTGCGGCCGACGTCCTGCATGGTCGAGATGATCGCCGGGATGTTCACCGCTTCGACGATCTCCTCGGGCGGATCCTTCTTCGGGGTCGCGACCAGCCAGCCGTAGCGGGTGGGCAGTCGTTCGCCGGTGACGGCCTCCTCCTGCACGAGCGCCCAGTCGTCGATCGACACGCCGGTCTCGGCGAGCTCGACGATGATCCTGTCGATCTCCCGGTTCTCGTGGAGTTCCCACACCGTGGCGACCCGCGTGGGGTCGGGACCGGGAACGATTTCGGGATCGATCGAGGTGTCGAGGATCAGATCGTTCGCTTCGATCGCCTCCATCGCCTCGGCCTCGCTCCAGCAGAGTCGTTCCCCGGACTGCCAGCGAAGATGGAAGTGGGGAAGGCGGTCTTCGCCCTGTGGATCGCGGTGTCGGGCGTCGAGCAGATCCGTGAACAGGATGCCGCGGCGCTGGGACACGGTGACGAGTTCCTCGAGTCGCTCGAGGCGACGCAGGAGCCGTCGGGCGTCGTCGCCTTCGACCCGGGATCGGATCTCGCCGTCGTCCTCGCGAACGACGAACACCGCGTTCTCCAGGGACTGGTCGATGAGCACCTCGTTCATGCGTCGATCGTTGAGCACGTACGAGGCCTTCTTGCCTCGAAGCAGCTGGTAGAGCGGGGGCTGTGCGATGTACACGTGGCCTCGTCGAACCAGTTCTGGCATCTGTCGGAAGAAGAACGTGAGCAGGAGCGTCCGGATGTGCGAGCCGTCCACATCGGCGTCCGTCATGATGATGATCCGGCCGTAGCGCAGCTTGCTGACGTCGAAGTCCTCGCCGATGCCGCACTGCAGCGCCTGGATCAGGGTTCGGATCTCCTCGAAGCCGAGGACCTTGTCGAGCCTCGCCTTCTCGACGTTGAGCAGCTTGCCCCGAAGCGGGAGGATGGCCTGGGTGACGTGGTTTCGGCCGCCCTTCGCACTGCCACCCGCCGAATCACCCTCGACGAGGAAGATCTCGGTCTCCTCGACCTTGTTGCTCGAACAGTCGGCGAGCTTGTGCGGCATGCCGCCGGAATCGAGCGCGCCCTTCCGCTTGATCAGTTCACGGGCCTTCCGGGCCGCTTCCCGCGCCTGGGCGGCGAGGACCGCCTTCTGGGCGATCTGCTTCGCTTCCTGGGGGTGTTCGTCGAGCCAGGCGCCGAGTCCTTCGGAAACCAGCTTGCTGACGAAGCTCTCCGCCTCCTGGTTGAGCAGCTTCTCCTTGGTCTGGTTGTTGAACTGCGGATCGGCGATCTTCACGCTCACGATCACGGTCAGGCCTTCGCGGAGATCATCGCCGCTCGGGGTGACGTCCTTGAGCAGGTTGTTCTTCTTCGAGTAGCCGTTGATGGTCCGGGTGAGGGCGGTCTTGAAGCCCGAGACGTGCGTTCCACCGTCCGGATTGAAGATGTTGTTGCCGAAGGCGAGGAGGTTCTCGCTCGTCGAATCGGTGTACTGCATCGCGATCTCGGCGCGGATCTGCAGTTCCTCGTCGCCGGCTTCGAAATGAATGACGGGACTGTCGACCTTCTTCGCGGAATTCAGATGCGCGACATATGCGAGCAGTCCCTTCTCGTCGTGGTAGGTCTCCTCGCGAATCCGTCCCGACGCGTCGACCCGCTCGTCGATCAGCCGGATCACCACGCCCGAGTTGAGGTACGCGAGTTCACGAAGTCGATGCTGGAGGGTCTCGAATCGAAACTCGGTCTCGGGGAAGATCGTCGAGTCGGGCTTGAACGAGATCCGGGTGCCGTTGCGGCCCTCGGGGACATCGACGATCGCGGACTGATCGGTGTCGATGAGCGGCTTGGAGACCTCCCCGCGGGAGAACTCGATCGCCTTCACGCCGCCGTCCTTGATCACCTCGACGCGGGTCCATTCCGAGAGGGCGTTGACGCATTTCACGCCGACCCCGTGGAGTCCGCCGGAGACCTTGTACGCGTTGTCGCCGAACTTCCCGCCCGCGTGCAGCTGGGTGAGGATCACCTCGACCGCGGGTCGGCCGTCGATCGTCGGGTTCTCGTGCTTCATCGGACCGGTCGGCATGCCGCGGCCGTCGTCGGTCACGACGCAGGAGCCGTCGATGCCCAGTCGCACCGTCACCCGGGTCGCGAATCCGGCCATCGCCTCGTCGATCGCGTTGTCCACGCATTCGTACACGAGGTGGTGGAGGGCGTTGAGTCCCGTGCCGCCGACGTACATGCCCGGTCGCTTTCGCACCGCCTCGAGGCCCTCGAGGACCTGGATGGACTCGCTGGTGTAGTCGTCGCCCTTGCCGGCGGAGGAGTCGACGGGTTCGGTTTGATCGGTCATTGCCGGGGCTCAGCGGGTGGGGTTCGGTTCGGGGCGCGACGTCCGGGAGCCATCCGATCCGAGCGGACCGGGAAGCACTCGCGAAACGACGCGAAGGCGTCGAACGATCAGCCGTCTCGAGGACGGTGGACCGCATCCCGAAGCATCAACTTCGGGACACCGAATTCTACCGGAAAACCGCCGGGAAAGTGGTGTTTTCGAGGTGTCGAAACGACATCCCCGAACCACTTCCGATCCGCTTCAGGCCGCGTGGAGGCGGGGATCGGAGAGTACCTCGGGCAGTGCCGTCGGTGGGGGCAGCGGGCGCCCGTCCTGATGCGTGGCGTGGACCCTCGGATCGGTCGCCAGATCGATTTCGGCACCGGTTCGGCCGGGTCGGATCTCGCGCACCAGCGGGCCCAGCGGATGGTCCTCGTTGGGCCGGAGGACGACCGCTTCCCGACCGGTCGACAGTCGAATCGACGTTCCCGGGGGCAGGGCGGGGACGGCGACCGGAAGCGCGGCCAGAACGGCCGGATCGAACCAACCGCGTCGAGTCGGATCGGTCATCCAGGCGAGGGACTCGATCCGGCTTTCTTCTGGATGGAGGGATCGGCGTCGATCGAAATGATCGGCGACCGCCACGATTCGACTGAACACATGGAGGTCGTTGCGGGACGCCGACTGCCGGCGTTCGGGCGTCGGAAATCCAGTCCCGTCGAATCGCCGATGGTGCTGCATCGCCGCGGCGACGACCGCGGGGGGAACCGATCGCGTGAGAATCGTCCGGGCATCGAGGCAGTGGGTGGCTTCCGTCGCCGCATCGGGCGTTTCGAGGTTCTCCTCGCAGGGAACGCGAATCCGTCCGATGTCGTGCAGAAGTCCGCTCAGCGCCAGGGGCGCGAGATCGGTGGCTCGAATCCGCGAGAGCCGAGGTCGTTCGGAGGCGACGTGGTCCCGGAGGAGAAGCCCCAGGAGGAGCGAAAGATGGCAGACCGACACCGCGTGACGGGTCGATTCGTCGTCGCCCCCGGCGACTTCGGTCACCAGTCGGGCCGTCCGGCTGGAGTTCTGGGCGGTCTCGACGAGATCGTTCACCGCGGTCTTCATCGCATCGACGGCGACCGCGGGATTCCGGGTCGACGCGATGTCGCGGATGGACTCCCCGGCTCGATCCGCGAGATCGTCCCGGGTCGTCTCGAGGGCGACGGGCAGGAATTCCTCGACGCCTTCCGTCCCGGCACGTTCGATCCATGCCTGACGGACGCCCATCCTCGCGAGCCGCTCGAGCGTCCCGAGATCGAGCACCGTTCCAGCGGCCAGCAGCATGCCCCGGCGCCCCTTTCGGCGGACGGGGTGGGCGAGCGTCTCTCCAACCGCGAGATTCCGGATCAACTTCAGCAGCACGTGTCATCCCCTGGGGCTTGCTTCGATCCTGCCGATGTCACCGCCGGCCTGAGTCGGAATCGACGATCGCTCGCCGCAGGTGGTCGATGATCCGGCGGACCGGGCCGAACCGGGATCACGGGCCCGGTACAACCCCACCGATCCGCGGATTCCACGTCGGGAGGCGGTCCTATACTGAAGCGGGGCGCGTCCGGGAGTCGATGAATCCCGGTCGGATCGCTCGGATCGCACGAACCGGACCTCTCTGGTCGTCGTTTCGAAGATCACCGCGACGCCGGCGAGTTCCAGCTCCATCCGGCTTCCGATCATGGAAAGGTGTGTCTCGATGTCCGAGCGAAGCCCGAAAGGCATCCCGAACACCCCCGACGACGACGTCGATCGACGTCGCATGCTCGGCGATGTCGCGCGGTCGCTTCTGGCCGGAGGCATCGTCGCCGCCGGACTCGGCGGCTGCTCCTCCACGGAGCGTCGGTCGTCCAGCGTCCAGCCCGACTGGCCCGCACCGGGACGAGCGACCACAGGTTCCGCTTCGACGAGAATCGTGAAGCCGAGCACCGCCGGCACGGACCAGCAGTTCCGGCATGTGGCGGCGCGGACCTCGTGGACCGGCATGAAGCCGGACTACGGCGACATGAACCGGATGACCCCGATCCGCGCGATCACCGTCCACCACGACGGTCTCCCGTCGCCGCTCGCGTCGAGTCGGATCAAGGACACCGAAGACCGGCTTCGGCTGATCCGGCGGGCACACGTCGACAGTCGCGGCTGGGCGGACATCGGCTACCACTACGCGATCGACCGGGCGGGCCGGGTGTGGTCGTGTCGGCCCGTCACCTGGCAGGGGGCCCACGTCAAGGATCGGAACGAAGGCAACATCGGGATCCTCGTGTTGGGCAACTTCGAGATCGAGCGTCCCACCTCCGCGCAGCTCTCGGGGCTCGCGATGCACCTCAAGACCCTTTCCGTCGCCTATCGGGTCCCCGTCTCGCGGATCTACACCCACCGCGAGTGGCCGGGTGCGGCGACGCAGTGTCCCGGCCGCAACCTGCAGCCGTCGATCAATCGGATTCGAAGCCGTGGGCTCGTCGCCTGACCACGGGATCGGGTGGATCGAGAATCGTCGAATGATGACTCAGGGTCGATCGCGATCGCGATCACGTCGCAGTTCGCGGTCGTACGCCTCCGGCGACTCGCCGCGACCGATCGCGGCGCGACGATCGTCGGCGTCGAGCTTCGCCTGAAGCTCCTCGTCCCGGGACTCGCGCTCGTTGACGAACTTCCAGATGAACCAGCCGACGATCAGCATCGAAACGGTCATGGCGATCATTTCGATCATGGGAATCCTCCTCGGTCGGCGTCAGCCGTTGCCGGCGATGGCGGGAAACTCGGACTGGAGCGCGGGGTAGAGCCTGGCGAAGATCTCGTGCCGCGCCATCAGGACTTCGCGGTCGGGGCCCGGCTCGATTCGGTCCTTTTCCTTCGACACCGAGGCACAGGCATCCTCCACGCTCGCGAACGCCCCCGCGCCGACCGCGGCGAGGATCGCGGCACCGCACGCGGTGGCTTCCGTGGTGCTGGTCGTGGTGACCGGCGTCCCGAAGAGATCGGCGCAGGTCCGTCTCCAGAGTTCACTTTTCGCGCCGCCGCCCGAGAGGGTGACGGTCCGGGGTTCGACCCCGGTCGACCGGATGAGATCGAGGCATTGGGCGAGTCCGTGGGTCACCCCTTCGAACACCGCTCGGGCGAGATGACGTCGATCGTGTCGGAGATCGAGTCCGATGAATGCGCCTCGGGCGTCGGCATCCGGCCAGGGCGTGCGTTCTCCCGACAGATAGGGGAGGAAGAGCAGTCCGTCGGCGCCGGCGGGAACCTCGTTCGCCATCGCCTCGATCCGCGGAAAGGCGTCGTCACCCGCTTGCTCGTCGATGTCCGGCACGATCGCGTTGCGGAACCAGTCGAGACTGCCCGCCCCGGAGAGCATCACGCCCATCAGGTGCCAGCGGCCAGGCACGGCGTGGCAGAAGGCGTGGAGTCGGCCGTCGGGCGTCGATCGCCATGCATCGGTCGGGGCGAACACCACGCCGCTGGTGCCGAGCGTGGTGCCGACGCGTCCTTCGGCGACGAGGCCGGTCCCGATCGCGGAGGCCGCCTGATCACCCGCGCCGGCGACGATCGGAATCCCGGGACGGAGGCCGGTCTCGGATGCCGCGGTCGCGGAGATCGTGGCGACGACCTCGGGGCCTTCCGCCGCGTGGGGCCACCAGGACCGTGGGAGTTCGAGTTCGGTCAGGAGGTCGTCCGACCAGGTCCGCCGGGCGCAGTCGAAGACCGCGGTTCCCGACGCATCGGACACGTCCATGACCATCTCGCCCGAGAGGCGGAATCGGATCCAGTCCTTGGGAAGCAGGACGGTGGCGATTCGTGCGTAGGCCTCGGGCTCGTGTTCCCGCATCCACAGCAGTTTCGGCGCCGTGAAACCGGGAAGCATGCGATTCCCGCAGGCGGCCACGAGATGCTCGATGCCCAGTCGTTCCTCGACCGCCCGACACTGCGGCTGACTTCGCCCGTCGTTCCAGAGGATCGCCGGTCGCACCGGCACGCCGGCCGCATCGAGCGCCACCAGGCCGTGCATCTGGCCGGTGACACCCACCGCGTCGATGGACGCCGCTTCCACGCCGGCGTTCCGGCAGGCCGCGCCGATCGCGGAGACGGAACTCGGCCACCACGCCTCGGGGTCCTGCTCGGACCACCCCGGCTGCGGGGCGTCGGGCTCGTGACCTCCCGAGCCGGTGCCAAGGACCGCCCCGGTGCCATCGAGGACGATCGCCTTGGTTCCACTGGTGCCGACGTCGATCCCGAGAAAGTGGCTCATGATCGAAATGGTACGGCGGTGCATGCCGCCGCGGGTCCTTTCTCAGTGATCGGGGATGCCATCCCCGTCATGATCGTGGTCATGGTGCTCGTGATCGTGATCGTGGTCGTGATCGTGCACGACGTTGACCTCTTCCTCGCCGGCGAGGGAGCCGAGTCGGAGTGAGCCGCGTTCCGGACGACCTCCGACCCAGATGCGGTCGGCGTCGACCACGAAGAGACCGTTGTCGTTCCGGTCGCCGACCGTGCCTTCGACCACCACGAACCGGAGCGGCGCGAGGCCGCCAGCGCCTTCGGCGTTGGCCGCGATCGGGTCGCCGGACTCGCCGAGGAAGCGGACGGTCGCCATGCCGGCGGTGATCGCGTTGGCCTCTTCACAGCAGTAGTCCCAGGGGACCGGGCAGTGGTCCTCTTCGCCCATCACTTCACAGGAGAGCAGGGAGGGATCGGCCACCGTGAACATCGCCATTCCGTCGACGAAGGGCTCCGGTCGGCCGCCGATGCGGGCGAGGAAGGAGACCTGGTCCCCGACCTTCGCGGTCGGCTTCACCTTGATGAGGTCGGGCACGTCGGCCGGGCGGTTCTTCGTGAAGTAGGCGGCCGGGATGGCGGCCGCGACCGGTGTCGGAGGCGCAGGGCTGCTGGGTTCGCACCCGGCGAACAGCAGTCCGGCGACGGTGCAGGCGGCGAGGGTGATCGACTTGGTGTTCATGACCGGTGGTCTCCGAGGAAAAGAGGTCGAAAGATGGTAGGGGATTCAGGCGGCGCGAAGCGCTTCCGGAACCGGAAGTCGAAGGCAGCGGACCGCGGGGACGAATGCGCCGAGGACGCCGAGCAGCAGTCCGGCGAGCAGGCTTGAAACGAGGACTCCGGGGCCGATGGCGAGGCCGAAGACCCCCATGGAGAATCGGATGGTGATCTCGTCGAGCACGAGCATTCCGATCGCGGCGGCGACCAGTCCGCCGATCGAGGCGGTGAGGACGGATTCGAGGACGAGGCTCCGGACGATCGCCGGCCGGGTGTAACCCAGGGTCTGGAGGGTCCCGATCTCGCGAACGCGGCTCGCGAACGCGGCGTAGGTCGTGTTGAGGCCGCCGATCACGCCGCCCGAGGCGACGAGGATCGCGGTGACGATGACCATGAGCCGGATCGGCGTGAAGAACGCGGCGAGGGAGGCGTAGTAGTCGCTCTCCCGGAGGGCGACGAGTTCGAGATCGATCCGGGTCGCGGCGAAACCGTCGGCGGACGTCATGTTCTCGGAGTCGAGTCTGAGCACGACGCAGGAGAGCGTGTCTCTCTTGGCGACGATCAGCAGGTCCGACACCGGCATCCAGATCTCGCCCTCGATGACGCCACCGTCGGCCTCGAGCAGGCCGACGATCCGGAAGGGTCGGTCGTCGACGATGAGGTCGGCGCCGATGGCGTCCTCGGCCCGTTCCCATCCCAGCCCTCGGGCGGCCAGCACGCCGATCGCGATCTCGTCGGTGCCGGTCGCGGGAAATCGCCCCGTCGTGACCCGCGCTTCCCGATGCACGAGGAAGGCCGCCGGCGTGACGCCTCGAAAGAGCATGTTGACGGCGTCCGCCTCCGCGTCGCCGGCCAGGAGCACCGGGATCGCGAGGTGGACTTCCGGGGAGACCGCGTCGACGCCCGCGATCCGTTCGACGCCGCGGATCCCCGTGGCGGCGATCCCGGTGGTGCGCATGGGGATCTCGCTTCGTTCGACGCTCTCCTCGCTGCCGGCGCCGATCAGCATCACGTTGTTCGGTGAGCCGCTGGTGCGGAGCGATCGCTGCATGCCGCTGACGAAACCGCCCGCGGCCATCACCAGCAGCACGACGAGACCGCAGCCACCCGCGCTGAGCAGCAGGCGGACGGGATTCCGGGTCATGTTCCGGACGGCGTATTCGAATGGAAGTCCATGCATGGTCGTCTCCTCGGGCGGTCAGATCGCCCGCAGTCCTTCCGTGATCTCGCTCCGCGCCGCACGCATCGCGGGGACGGCCCCCGCGAGCAGGCCGAGGAGGATCGCGATGCCGGCACCGATCACCGCGAGTCGCGGGTCGTTGACGATCTCGACGTTGACGCCCTCCATCGCCATGCTGAATCGGCCGAGCGTGATCAGCGAGGTCGATGCCACGCCGCCGATCACCCCGCCCGCGGCGCCGAGGATCGCGCCCTCGAGCAGCACCATCCACGCGAGCAGGCCGCCGGTGTAGCCGAGCGTCTGCAGGACGGCCTGATCACGGATCCGATCCCGCATCGCGAGAATGATCGCGTTCGCGATCAAGGCGAGCACCGCGGCGAGCGACGCCCATCCGACCCAGCCCGCGAAACCCACGAGTTCCACCACGTCCCGGACCGCCCGACCGACGAACGCCTTCTCGGGCCAGGTGCTGGTCGGGTGCTCGTCGTACTTGAACTCGGCGTCGATGATGGACGCGACCTCCTCCATGCGGGCGGGGGTGTCCACGGTGACGTTGAACTGCGTGACGGTTCCGCCGGTGCCTCCGCGGGTGATGGTCTCCTGCAGGAACGGCAGCTGCACGTACGCGACGTTCCGGTCCTGGGCCCGCTCGCTTTCGATGATTCCGGCGACGTAGACGGTCACGCCGGCCGCGCTGAATCGGTCGCCCACCGAGACGCCTCTCCGGGCGGCGAGCGATTCGCCCACGACCGCCGCGTCGCTGCGGCGTCGCCAGTCGTCCGGAACGCCTTCGACGAATCGACCGGCGTCACCGAGGGTCGATTCGAGTTCGTCCGTCGGGACGCCGCGAAAGGTGACCACGTCGAGGCTGGCCCGGCAGTTGGAGACGAGGATCTGCATCGGAATCACGTCGTTCACGCCTTCGATCCGTCGGATCCGGTCGCCGTAGAACTGGGGAAGCCGACTGGTGAACGGGCAGAATCGATTCTCCCGGTAGACGACGAGCGTCGCATCCTCGGCACTGGCCCGGGTCGCCTCGTCGACGCCCGCCCGCATCGCTTCGACGCTGGTGAAGAGGAACATGGCGACCGCGATGCCGCTCACCGTGAGCAGGGTCCGGACGGGCGTGCGCACGATCTGACGCCAGACGGTCGGGATGACGGCGATGGCTCGTTTCATCGTGCAACCTCCGTTCCGGCCGCGACCGCCGTCGCCTCGGTCTCCGCGAGTCGGCCCTTCTCCAGGTGAAGCACGGTGTCGCACCACTCGGTGGTCTTCGGATCATGGGTCACCATCACGATGGTGCGCCCGAGGTCGCGATTCAGGCGGGCGAGGAGATCCATGATCGTCGTCGCGCTTTCGCGATCGAGGTCCCCGGTCGGTTCGTCGGCGAGGATCAGGGTCGGGTCCGTCACGATGGCCCGCGCGATCGCGACCCGCTGTTCCTGTCCGCCCGAGAGTTGTCTCGGGTGATGGTCGCTTCGATCGGCGATGCCCACGAGGTCCAGCGCCGCGGCGACCCGTCGATGTCGTTCTCGACGGGAGATCGGGTGGAGGAGCAGGGGGAGTTCGACGTTCTCGTAGGCGGAGAGGACGGGTACCAGGTTGTAGAGCTGGAAGACGTATCCGACCGCCTCGCTCCGCCACCGCGCGAGCGGGCCGCGGGCGAGTTCGTGGATCGGGCGGCCGTCGATCACCAACGACCCACGGGTGGGACGATCGATGCCCGCGAGCAGATTGAGCAGCGTCGTCTTCCCCGAACCCGAAGGCCCCATCAACGCGACGAAACGTCCCGCGTCGATGTCGAGATCGAGACCGTCGAGGGGGGTGATCGCTTCGGTGCCGCGGTGATACGTCCGCGTGAGATCCCGGCATTCGATGAGTGTCATGCGTCGGCCTCCAGGCCCGAGTCTTCGATCCGGATCGCGTCGCCCTCGCCGACGCCATCCTCGAGAATGACCATGTCGCCGGCCCGCAGTCCGGAGCGGATCTCGACCCAGCCTTCGAACATCCGATCGCCGACCTCGACCACGCGACGATCCGCGATGCCTTCCCGGCCACGGCGATCGGCCACGATCCAGATCCTTCCGGCGTCGTCGATCGCGTCCGCGGGCGCGAAGACCCGGTCCACGGTGCGACGAGCCGCCGACTCGTCGTCCTCGCCGGGAGCGAGGATCCGCACCCGGGCGAGCATGTCGGGCTTGAGCAGCGGCGACGGATCGATGACGTGGACCTTCGCCTCCACGGTGTTCTTGGAGACGTCGGCCCGGTGGACGAACCGGGTGACCCGGCCCTTGAACACGACGTCGGGAAGCAGGTCGACCACGATCTCCGCGGGCTGACCGACGCCGACCCGCGCCGCCTCCGCGAGCGGGATGTCGGCACGGACCTGGAGCATGGCGGGATCGTAGAGATGCACCACGTGGGCGCCGTGCTGTCCGTTGCCGAACTGGATGGTCGAACCCGGGGAGGTCAGTCGTTCGATGACCACGCCGTCGACCGCGGATCGAACGGTGCAGCGATCGAGTGCGAGCCCCGCCGCGTCGCGGTCCGCGATCGCACGGTCCAGTTCGGCCTCCGCGACCCGCATCGCCGCCTTCGCGTTCTCGAGTTCGAGCGTCTCGTGGACGAGCAGCTCGCGATTTCGAAGGCTCGCGGCATGTTCCGCCCGCGCGGCCGCGAGTTTCGCGGTCACCGCGTCCCGTTCCGCCTCGACGCCTTCGATCTCGGCGTCGATCGAGCGAAGCCGGATCCGCATCCGCTCGACCGGGCCGGCGGCGACCGCGCCTTCCTCGACCAGCTTCGACTTCCGGGCGAGTTCGTCCTTCAGCTCGTCGATCCGGGCCCGGAGGCCCGTGATCCGGGAGGGGTATCCGGCGAGGTCGGCCTCGAGTTGCGCCTCCTTCGCGGCCATGACCGCCACGCGTCGATCGAGATCGACCAGTTCCTCGATCTCCACCTTGGCGGCCCGGTGCGCCGCGATCGCCGCTTCCAGCGCACCCTGGCGCTGCTCGACCACCGCTTTGGTCCGTCGGTGCGCGATCTCGGCGTCGTCGGGAACGAGGCGGGCGACGGCCTGTCCCTGCTCGACCCGGTCGCCCTCGAGAACGAGGATCTCGGACACGATGCCTTCGGTCAGCGCGGGCACGTAGACCGAAAACGGATCGGCCTCGATCCAGCCGGGCGCCTGCACGAGGACTTCGTTCTCCCGCGCCACCGCGGACGGACCGGCTTCGATGGACCGGATCGCGACGGCGGTCGCGCGAACGCCGGTCCGGGGACGAACCGCGTCCCAGCCGACGAAGGCGAGGAGGCCCGCGGTCGCCAGCAGGATCGCGACCGGAATCGCGATCCGTGCCATGAAGCGACGTGGGGGTTGGGGGATTCGATCCGCCGCGTCGGGTCGGATGGTCTCGATGCCTTGGCTCTTCATGATGAAAGCTCCATGGTCGTTCGTCCGGTCGGAAGCGAAGGATGGGTGCGGGCGGTCTTCGGGGTCGCGTCGATGGGGGGGATCACGGGCGGGAGCGGATCGAGGTCGAAGGAACCACCGACCGATTCCTCCAGCGTGATTCGCTCGACCTGCGACGCGAGGCGGTATTCGACGAGTCGTCGTTCGACCTCGACGCGTCGCTGCTGTGCGAGGAGGAGCACGGTGAGATCGATCACGCCTTCCCGGTA
>NYVS01000028.1 GCA_002684755.1 Phycisphaerae bacterium | reverse complement strand
AGGAGGCCCGGGATCGCGCGGGCGGCGCCTGGTGCCATCAGATCGGTGCTGCCGGAGGGCATGCCTGCCGCATCGAGTTCGGCGAGCAGGCTCGTGGCGACGATCGGGGGCAGGGTGGCGCTCGTTGCCGGTATCATCCTGCTATAGCCAACGCCGCATCGGAGTTCCCCGTGTCCCTCCGTTGGCTCCGAGCGCCGAGACCCACGGAGGAAGAGCGACCATGAAGAGCAGTCGCCACCCGGTCGTTTTCTACGGATTCCTCGGCCTTCTGGTCATCGCCATTGGATTCGCGATCGCTGGTGCCGTCCAGCGGACGCTCGTCGGCTGTCACCTCGGAACCGCGGGGATCACGGTTCTGCTGGCTTTCTGCTTCTACGTTTCCGCCCAGACGTTGTACGGGCGACGGGGAAAACGCCTGGCGACCTGCCTCGCCCTCGCGTTGGTCACGGCCGCCTGGGTGCTGGGATTTCTGCTCATCTGGAACACCCGCTTCGACTGGTTCACGACGGCCCAGGTCGAGAACATCGCGATCTGCCTGCTCCTTCTGCTTCCACTCTCGCTCCCGATGATCCTGGGGGCGTCGTTGGTGGCCAGTCCGCGCTGGCGATCGACGGGATGGTGCATGACCGCGGCCTTCTCCGCGATCTGGCTGGTCATCATGCTGGCGCCGTGGCTGGACTGGAGTCCGCCGCGGCTTCTGGCGATTCTGCTCCCCCTCGCGTCCTCCTCGATCCTGTTCGCATTGCTCCTGCCATCCACCGGGGTCCCGATCTGGTCTCGGATCGTCGGAATGGTCCTTTCCGTGGGCGTCGCGGCGATCACCGTCGTGTTTCTGTGCGACAACGACTTCGAATTCGATCTGATGGAGATCCAGCGCTACCGGTTGGGCACGATCGTCTTCCTCGGCTACTCACTGGCGACGATTCTCGCCTGCCTCAACGCCTTGATGGTGCCGCCACTCGAGCGAGGTGGTTGGCTCCGCTGGGCCACCTTCGCCTCCCTCGTGATCACGGTCGGCCTCGTCTACACGGGATTGCAGCTCACGCTCAATGAGACCCTCGACTTCGACCTGACGGGATTCTTCTCGACCGCGGTGCTGTACACGCGACTCGGTATCGCGAGCCTGATCGTCACGATCGCCGGGCTGATCGCTTTCGGCTTCGCGGTCCGCACTTCGTATTCCGGATCGGGTCCGGACGCCGGGCTCCTGATCACGCTCATCTGCCCGAGGTGTCGAGCCTCGATCTCCCTCGCACAAGGGGAGCAGCCGTGCCCCGAGTGCGAACTGAAGTTCAGCATCAGGGTCGAGGATCCGCAGCCGCCGAGGGATTGACGGGGCGACGGGACGGAACGGCGTCCGGCCCCGCGATCGGACGAGGGGATCCGTCCTCAGTCCTTCGCGATCTCGACCACCCAGTCCGCCCACAGCTCGCCGATCCGGACGATGCCCGCGGTGTCGATCACCAGCTGCTTCGGCTGCGGAGGAAGGTCGGTGACGAGACGGTGATGGGTGTGCGGATCCCTGGCCGCCATCGCGGCCATGTCGGCGACCACGTCGACCGAGTTGACGCGTTCGTCGTCGGTCGGCGGTTGCTGGCTGATGAACCACGGCAGCGCCGGCTCGCCGAGATCCTCGCGTAGTTTGGAGATCGTCATTCCCAGACGTTCGGCGGCTTCATTCCGAAAGGGATGGAACGACATGTCGTTCTCGCCGACGTGATAGATCACNCCCGCGAGCCNCGGCCGAGCCCCGGCTTCGCGAACCGCNTCCATCGACNCNCGCACGAATTCGCGGAACGCCGGATACAGATTACGTTCCTTCGCCACGCTNCCCTCGGGCGTCCAGTCGACGATCTGCGAGCCGCTGTGCGTGAACTTNGCGATCGCGATGGGACTTCGACGATCGATTNTTCTCAGGCGGGCGCCGAAGGAGACCTCCGGTCCGAAGGTGTCGTACAGCCCCGCGGGCGCGAGCGGCTCCCANCCGGTCGAGGCATGGACGCCGCCGCCGGTNGAGNAGCGGTAGGGGATCCGCTGCGGCTTCGAGAGCGCCTTGCCACCCTCGATCGACGCGAGGTCCTGGACGAAGGCGCGTTCGCCTTCCATGTTGCGATGCCCGGCGAGGATCCAAAGATCGACTTCCCGGGTCCGTGAGTAGGGCCACCGTTTCATCGACGGCCGCGGCGACGATTCCACACCCTGGTTCGAGCGATACGCGGCCGCGTAGTTCGCGCCGTGCTCGAGCTGGCCGAGCGTGCCGTAGTGGTAGTGGAGACCGACGCCGCCGCCGATCTCGACCCCGACGTGCGAGGTCGGGACGTATTCCGCGAGTGGATCCGCCGCCGTCGCCGCCCGCTGCCCGCGGGCGATCTCCGCCATCGACGGACGGAGATCCATGCCCCAGATCGTCTTGGTGCAGAGTTCCCCGACATAGACTNGGAGCGCCGGNGCTTCGAGGTCCGTTCGCAACCGNGTCAGGAAGTTCGTGAGGTTCTCGCCGTAGTTCCGGCGGTACGAATCCTCGAACATGTCGTTCTCGCCCTGATGCCAGAAGAAGCCTTCGAGCGTCGGGTCGAAGCCCTGTCGTTCGAGGTCGGCCATCGCGGCGCGGACGGTCTTCAGGAGCAGCGGATACATCTTGAAGCCCGANGGGTTCTCNGGATTCCAGTCGCCACCGAGATGGGTCCCGCCCGCCGCGACCTTCACGATCGCGATGTCGCNCTNCNTGNNTTCGGTCACGTCGCGGGCGAAGACGAGCTCCGGTCCGACCATGCCGCGAACCGGTTGCAGCGGCACCCAGCCCTTCGAGTCGGCCTTGTCCTCACGCCCGATCACGTGCCAGAAGCGGACGTCGTTCCGCGGCGCCGTCACCCCTCGAAACGGCGGAAATCGATCCACGTCGGCGGCCTTCGAATCGGCACCCTCCATATTCGACTGGCCGGCGAAGACGAAGACCCGGATGTCCTTGCCCGCGTGCGCCATCGCGGTCACGAGCATCGAGAGGGCGAGAACGCACAGGTGGTGTGAAGTTCGCATGCGGATGAGCCTAACGATCGAATCGGCATCGAGTAAGGCGAGCGAGCGGACGCAGCCGGACACGCGGGCGGCGGCGCCGCCGACGCGGCCTTCCGAACGCGGATTCAGCGGCAGGGACCCCAGGCGCTCAGCACGCCCGCGAGGTCGGCGCCGTCGACCAGGCCGTCGCCGTTCAGGTCGCCGGGAAGCATCGATCCCTTCGACCCGAAGTCGGCGAGGACGAGCGCGAGATCCGCACCGTCGACCATTCCGTCACCGTCGATGTCGCCGAAGCAGCGATCGGATTCGCCCTGACGCTCGTAGCAACCCATGTCGATCGCCACGCCGACGATCCGCGTGTTTCCGTCGAGGTCGGTCACGCCCGCCGTGGACGCGAAGTCGTCCCCGGTGTCGATGCATGGCGAGCCCGCGTCGAGCCGGAAGTCTCCGGTCGCCACGGAGACGAACTTCGGGTCGAGGGCGATGTTCGAATCGCCGGCGAATCCCCCCTGCACGCACGAATAGGAGACCTCGGCGAGGCCGGAATCCGTGAGGTGGATCTGATCCTCGCCGTCACCCGCCTGATTGCCCCAGACGATGCAGTTCACGACGTCGACCGGCGTGCTCGAGACCTCGATGAACACGCCGCCTCCGCGGCCCGCGTTTCCGGCGGTGTTCCCGTGGATCGTGTTGTTGACGAGGGTGCCGCCCGTTCGGACGTAGATGCCGGCACCGTCGCGTCCGGTGTTGTCCACGACGAGGTTTCCTTCGACCAGCGCGGTGTCGGCGAACGCGAGATGGATTCCGCCACCCTCGCCGTTGTTCCCGGTGAAGCCGTTCGCGGTGATCACGTTGTTCCGGATCACGGTGCGAAGATCGTCGTCGTAGTCGTCGATGATCGAGATGGCGGCGCCCTGGGTCGCGGAGGACGTGTTTCCTCGCAAGGTGTTTCCCGCGATCAGGACGGGGGATTCGTACGCGAGGAGACCCCCGGCGAAGGACCCGCTGGTGTTGTCGAGTATCTGACAGTTCCGGATGGTGGCGTATCCCGGCTGCTGCGTGGTGATGCGGATCGCGGCCCCGCCGTTCGTTCCGTCGTTGTTCCGGACGATGCAGGATTCGATCACCGGGCTGGAGACGCCGTTGATCAGGATCGCGGTTCCATCGAGTTCGGAGACCCCGTCCTCGATGACGCAGTTGGTCACCAGCGGCGAGGCGTCGTTGATCAGGATCCCGGTCTCTCCGGACCGTCGAATCGTGAATCCGTCCACCACGGTGGTGCCACCTTCACTTCCCTCGATCCAGAACGCCGTGGTGTTCGCGTACCCGAGATCGATGATGGACTCGGTCGGGCCGCCGCTGCTTCGAATCACGAGGTCCTTCCCGAAATTGTCGACTCGTTCCGTCCAGGTTCCGGGGCCGACGACGATCTCGGAGCCGCTTGCCACGATCGCCGCCGCCCGGGCGATCGAATCGAAGTCTCCCGGAACGTGGAAAACCGAGGGGATTCCACATTCGTCGGGCACGCCGTCACCGTCGACGTCGACCGAGGAGCCGTTCTCGATGTCGCAGGAATCGTCCACGTCGTTGCGATTGCAGTCGTTGAAGGGGATGGCCGACGCCGCATCGACCGCTCGCACCACCCAGTTGCCGGAGACGAACAGCTCGATGAGGTTCATTTCCACGACCTCCTCCATCAGGTCGTTCGGATCGATCGGTCCGTTCCGCCCGACGATCCAGCTCCGCCCGAAGGTGTGTGGAGCATCGACGTCGAGCGTGGCGGGGAACTCGTCTATGGTGCTCGCGACCACGCCGACGAAGAACGGCGTGCCCGGCGGGCCGATGGTGACCGCCCGCGGAAAGTCGAAGGTCAGGAGTTCGGCCCGGTCGACCACCAGGTTCTCGATCCCCGCGATCACGGTGCAGTCGTCCGGGATGCCGTTGCCGTCGGGATCCGTCCACAGGTAGAGGCCGAAGGGGTCGCCGAACTGGTCGGCCGGCATGAGGACCTCGATGCCGGTGACCGTCTCGTGGCCCTCTTCGACGAACATGAGGTTCATCCAGGCGGTGTGCGTGCCGTCCGAGTCGACCCGCCCCTCGCTCTCTCCGTCATCGAGGACGTACCTGAAGGGGGCGATCTGGCAGGTGTCGATCTCGCCGTCGAGGTTGCAGTCGAGGTCCGGTCGATCGGCGAGTTCGCAGGAATCGAGCACCGCGTTCCGGTTGCAGTCGGCCGAGGGGTCGGCGGTGATGTCGAGCTCGTCGGCGATTCCGTTCCCGTCGCAGTCGGTCGGCGTGGCGGTGAGCAGGCGTTCTTCCCCGAGGAAGATGCGGGAGATCCGGACTTCGTCGATCAGACCGCGGAGGAACTGGCTGTAGGCGTTGCTCGCGTTGCGTCGTCCGCCGATTTCGAGGGGTCCACCCTCCAGGTACTGCGGGTAGTTCTGCTTCTCGAGCGGCCGTTCGTCGAATGCGCCGTCGACGCCGAAACGAATGATCTTCCGCGCGGCGTCGTAGGCGACGCTCACGTGATGCCACTCGAGATCGGTCACCTCGAGGTCACTCACGACCGTGGTGATCGTGGTGCCGTCACCGCAACGAAAGGCGAGTTCGTTCCCGCTGGATCCGAGATCACCGGCCTGAACGAGGAATCCGTAGTCCATTTCGACGTCTCCGGCGCCGAGTCGCTTCTTGAAGCAGAGATGCTGCCGCTGGTTCACGCCACTGTTCGTGCTGTTCTGGGAGAGCCGGATCCACGCCTCGATCGTGAAGTCGGCGGCACCCATGCGAAGATTCTCGTCGTCGTCGTCGACCCGGACCACGCCCGCGGTGGAACTGTTCTGCCACTGGGTCGCGAAGGCCGCGGTGTTGGCCAGCTCGAGGAGGGGGATCACCGGGACCGCGACGTCGCCGGTGGTGGCGCCGAATCCGTTGTGAACGCCGTCGAGTTGGTTGGGGCCGATGTCGGGAGCGATCAATCCACTGAAGCCCTCGAGTCGCCAGTACCCCGCGGTCTGTGCCGATGCGGACGAGATCAGCAGCAAGGAACCGAGGATCGCGATCGAGATCTTCATGACGTTCTCTCCGAGGCGGGGTTCAGAGGCGTTTGGAACGCCGATGCGTAGAGAATCGCACGCGGTGAAGGCCCGGCCAACAAAATTCACCTCGAAATCCTCCCTAAATTCCCGTTCGGAGAGGCCGTTCCACGTTCTGGTGCGACGAGCCGGGTCTCGACCAACCATCGCAGGCGGTTCCGGCGCAACCTTCTAGGTCCATCACGGCGGTCTCGCTGGCGGGTGCTGCGGCGATGATGATCGCGAGCGAGACGAAAACGATTGTTGATCAGCGCGCCGACAGCTCCTCCGTGCCCACGGTCGCACGGGTCGGTTCGTGTCGAATCTTCGAGGCGGGTGTGCGAGTGAACAGGCGCATTCCTCACGCGTCCACTCGAGGATCTCCGAACTCGGGCGGCGGTCGAACACGGTGGTCGGTGTGGTGGGCGTCACGGGTGTGCGATGAAGCCGATCCCTTCATGGAAGCTCGCCGATGCCGGTCCGACGAACGCAAGCCCGCCCCGAACGACGATGGTCGTCCGGGGCGGGAAGGTATTCGAAACACGGAGTCGTTCGCGTGATCAGGTGACGGTGCGCCGTCTCAGGGACCGGGGCACGGGCCCCAGTTGCCGAGCATGATCCCGAGATCCGTGGCATTCACCATGCCATCGTCGTTCAGGTCGGCGTCGTGGTTGCTCTGGCCCCAGCAGGCCACGAGGAATCCCAGGTCCGCGGAGTTCACCATCCCGTCGTCGTTGAAGTCTCCGATGCATGGTGGTGTCGAGAGGGTGACTTCGAGGATCGGGGCGACGTTCCGGGTGTTCCTGATGAAGGATGCATACTCCCCGCCCATGGTCAGCCGGACGACCATGAAGCGATCCCGATCGGGGTCGTTGAACTGGTCGGTNGGAAGGCTGATCGAAAAAGCCGAGGAGAGGGTCCAGTTGATGTTGGTGGAGCCGCCGTTGAACACGTTGAACATCGAGGGCCCGACTTCTCCGTAGGGGAGGAATGCGACGAGGGCGTTGCCTCCGCCGCTGCGGGGGGAGCTCCTGGTCCCCTTGAGTCGCACGGATTCGATCGTCGCGTCCTCGGGAATCGACGACAGGTCGAAGGTCAGAAACGGCGCGTTGCGGGAGGTCATGCAGTAGCCGCCCAGCGTGGTGCAGCCCTTCATGGCGAGCGACGACGCGTTGACGGAGGTCATCGAGTGGTTCGAGCAGCAGTTCGGGATGGAGCCCGAACTCACCTGCACGCCTCCCTCGTAGCGAGGGATCTCGATCACGACGTCATCCGCGACGGCTGGAATCACAAGCAGCCCGAGGAACGAGTGCAGAACGGCGTGCAGACCAATGTTTCGCAGCGACATGATGGTGCTCCAGAAGATCGAGAACCCCCGGCGATGCGTGATCACTGAGCGATAGCGTACCAAAAAGCACTGAGTGCATTCAAGGCATTCGTGTTCGCCGCCTCAAAACCACTTTCAAATGGCCTGAACAGCGATTTCTCGCAGCATGTCTCGTGGAACAGCGGCCCGCTCCGGTACGCCCGGGATCGTCCGAGGAGTGCCCACGTTCGTCACCGCATTGGGACGTTCGTGATCACCTTGCGCCCACAATGGAGATCAGGAGCACGGACCCCACCCGACCAGGAGAAGTCCCAGATCCTGGGCATCGACGGCACCATCGTCGTTGAGGTCGGCTGCGTTTTCGGCATCGCCCCAGAGGGCGAGCATGGCACCCATGTCCGATGCGTCGACCAGACCATCGCCGTTCAAGTCGGCGGGACAGGCCGTGGCCGGGTTGGTGGTGATCGTGACGTTGTCGATCCGCAGGTCGAAGTCGGTGAGCCCGAAGACGAAACCCGGCTGGCCGGTGGTGAAGACGATCGAGTCGGCGCCGGCCAGCACGTCCGCGAAGGATCGATCCTTCGGGAGACTTGGTTCGAAGGTTCGGGGGTCCTCGGCGCCGGTTCCGCCCCAGCCCTCCGGGAGCTCGACCGCGGCGGGATCCTCGACCTCCACCGACCACGTGGTCCAGTCGCTCTCGCCGACCCAGGAGAAGAGATACCAGACCGAGACCCAGGCGTATCCCGGCGGGGGGTCGTCGTGGTCGCGGATCTCGACGAGCCAGGGTCTGGTGACGTCGGTTCCCGCGAACGAGATGGACTCGGCTTTCAGATCGACGGAAAGGGTGAAGTTCTCGAGCGTGGAGAAGTCCCTTACGAATTCCGGGTTCGACGAGTTTCGGAAGCCGACGAAGAAGTTGCTGAAAACCGTGTGCAGGTTCCGGCCGGGATTGCCGCCGACCGGATCGACCAAGGTCGCGCCGCCGGGACCGCTGGGGCCTGACCACCCTTCGCAGGTGGTTCCGGCGCAATCTTCGAAGTCAACGACGGTGGTCTCCCCGGCGGTCACCGAGGCGGTGATGATCGCGAGTGAGACGAGACCGGAGATCGATCGACGCATGAAAAGGTCCTCCGCCACCAAGTTAGCACCGGGCGGGGACGTATCCAATCCTCGATGTCGGGGTTCTGCGCAGAATCGGATGCATTCCTGCCGTGTCCGGTCGTGGCGTGCCGCACCCTCGAGACATCAGCGAAGCCAGTCGAGGACGAACGGCTGAATCGCTCGATCCGGGGAGTCCCTTCGCTTCGAAACCGACCGCAACCGCCTCAAGAAGTCCTGTGCGTCGAGTGCTACGGGTTCGGTGTCGGAGAACGACGCTCGTCGGTCTGGATCGCCGCGGCGAGCGTGTCAAAGGCCGAATCTGAACGAACACCCGCCCCGAAGAACGATGCTCGTCCGGTACGGACCGTGATCGCGTCGGCCTCGAGAACGGCGTCGGTCGGTTGCGGAAGACGGATGGAAACGACGTGCGTTTTCGGGCGCGGTCGACGTCTTGTCACCGAGGGCGTATCAGCTACGATCAGATCATGATCCGCTCTTGCATTCATGACGTCGCGGCCGTGATCCTCGGCCTCGCACTCGCCCCGATGTCGGCCTGGTCGGCCACGCAGTCGGACGATCCGCCGGTGCGGGTGGGTCCGGAGGCGATCGAAGGCCGTGCGGTCGGCGTGGGGCGGCTCGCAGTCCTCCCCGAGACCGATCTTCTGGCGGGGGGGCCGCTGACGCTCGGCGTCGAGGACCGTGCCACGGTGCTGGTGATGACCAGCACCACCTGCCCGTTGAGTCGAAAGTGGCTGCCGATCCTCTCGACGCTCGAGCGTGGCTGGCGACCGCGAGGCGTCCGCGTGGTGCTCGTCGATGTGCAGGGGACGGACACGGCGGACGAACTCGCCGCGTTCCTCGCGGCCACCGATTTCCAGGGTGACGCGGTGCATGATCCGAAACGCGCGGTGGCGAAAGCGATCGGGGCGTCCACGACGACCGAAGCCTTCCTGCTCGACGATCGAGGCACCGTGCGTTACCGAGGTGCCGTCGACGATCGGCTGGGGCTGGGATACGTTCGAAACGAACCGCGATCGACGTTTCTGGTGGATGCGGTCGACGCGGTGCTGGCCGGCCGCGCGGCCGAACCGGCGGCGACGACCTCGCCGGGATGCGAGCTCGGCCTCGAGGTCGGGCAACCGAGGCTCGAACGGACGCCGACCTGGCATGGTTCGATCTCACGTCTGTTCGACGTCCACTGCGTGGGCTGTCACCGGGCCGGCGGAATCGGACCCTTCCCGCTCGACGTCGAGGAGGAGGCTCGGGCGAACGCCGGGATGATCGCCCGCCAGGTCTCCGCCGGACTGATGCCTCCCTGGTTCGCCGAGTCCGTCGAGGGCGAGGGCCACTCGCCCTGGTCGAACGACCGCTCGCTGGCGCCGGAGGAACGGGAGGCGATCGTGGCGTGGGCTCGGAACGGTCGACCCAGCGGGGCGCCCGCCCGTCATCCACGAACCGCCGCCGTCGAACGACCCCGTCCCGGTGCGGCCGCCGAGTGGACCATCGGAACGCCGGATCTGATCATTCCGATTCCGGAGGAGATCGCGATTCCGGCCGAGGGCTATCTGGACTACGTCAACATCACCATCGATCCGGAGTTCGAGGAGGATCGATGGGTCGAGGCCTGGGAGTTGATCCCGACGGCCCTCGATGCGGTTCATCACGTACTGGTCTTCATCAAGGAGCCCGGCCGCCGGCCCGATCGGGCGGGATTCCTCGCGGCCTACGTTCCCGGCCACCGATCGATCGACTACGGCGATCCGCGCGTCGCTCGAGGGCGGTCGATCGCCAAGCGGATCCCCGCCGGTTCGAAACTCGTCTTCCAGCTGCACTACACGCCGAACGGTCAGGTCACCAGCGATCGCACCCGCCTCGGGCTTCGTTTCGCCGAACGCCCGCCCCAGACCGAGGTCGTGACCGCCAGCGCGTCGAATCGTCGATTCAAGATTCCACCCGGGGCGGCGGCCCATCCGGTCGAGGCCTTCGTGGCGATACCACGGGACATCGAGATCCTCACCCTGATGCCGCACATGCATCTGCGGGGACGTTCGTTCCGGTACGAGCTCGAATCTCCCGAAGGGGTCCGGTCGACGATGCTGGACGTGCCGCGCTACGACTTCAACTGGCAGTTGAACTACGTCTACCGGGAGCCGCTGATCGTCAAGCGAGGTTCGAGGATCATCGCGTCCGCGACGTTCGACAACTCCGAAGGCAATCCCGCCAACCCCGATCCGGCCGCCACGGTGAGATGGGGCGATCAGACCTACGACGAGATGATGATCGGCTACTTCGAATGTCTGTTGCCGACCGAGCGGGGGGAACCGGTGGCCGAGACCCGCTCGGCCGAAGGGGTGTTCTCGCTTCTCGATCGTGACCGGGACGGCGAGCTCAGCCTTGAAGAATGCCCGCCGCAGTACCGAGGATTCTTCGCGCAGATCGACACCGATGGGAACGAGCGGGTCACGCTCGAGGAGATGGAACAGGGGCTTCGGCGTCAGCGGGGCGAGTGAGTGTTCGGGCCCCGGCATGCATTGCGGCGTGCGTGCCGACGGGGCCGCTGCTCCGCCAGGCGAAGCGTCCCGGCGCCTCTCCGCTTCAGGACGTGGGGCGATCGAGAGGATGTTCAAGATGTCGAGCATGCGCAGGATCGTGGAGCGAGCCCATCATCTGATCGTCGGTCCGCGTCTTCACTACCTGCATCGATTCCGTCGCATCCACGGTCGCGATCCCATCCTCGATCCGCCGATCGAGCCGTTCGACAAGATCGCCTATCTCGTGTTGCGGTCGGACCTGTCGTCGATCAGTCATCTCGCCGACAAGCATCTCGTCCGTGATTTCGTTCGGGCCCGGGTGGGCGAGTCGTTCCTCGCACCGATGCTGGGGGTGTACGACCGTTTCGACCAGATCGACCATGGGAGCCTCCCGAAGTCGTTCGTGATCAAGTGCACGCACGGATGTCGCTGGAACGAGCGGGTGGAGGACCGGGATGCCGTCGATTGGCGGCGGCTCGGGCGACGACTCGAACGATGGCGGCGCCGAGATTACTCCCGGGTCTGGGGTGAGTCGCTCTACCGGGGGCTCGTCGGGCGGCTCATGGTGGAACCGTGGATCGGCGGCCCCGGCGGCGATCTGCACGACGTCAAGATCTTCGTCGACGGAGGACGACCGCGGGGGGGCATCGTCCATCTGGCGGACCCGACGGCACAGTGCACGGGATACGACGTGTCGGGAAACGTGGTCGTCCCGGCTGAAGCGGGGGCCGATCCGCCTCCGCATCCGGCCTACGAGCGATGCATCGAGATCGCGACGGTGCTGGGCGCGTCGCTGCCGGCGGTCCGGGTCGACATGCTGGTCCACGAGAATCGGATCTGCGTCGGCGAGCTCACCTTCCTGAGCGGCGCGGGGCTGAATCTTCGGGTGCCGGCCGCCGTGTACACCCGGGACTTCGATCCACGCGGCTTCGATCGGCGACCGATCCTGCAAGGGTGACCGACGGTTGGCGGGGGATCCTCGATCGACGGCCCGGTCGAGCCCGTCCTGAAGATCCGGCCACGCAGGCAATGCGGAATCGCAGGTGATGGAACGTTTCGGACACCGATCGGCAGACCGTACGGCCCGACTCGGGTATCGTTGCGGGCGTGTCGAGCGGGCATCGACTGCGAGGAGGGGTGAACGGCGGATCGTCTTGCTGAGGTCGGTTGGCCGTGCTCGGATGTTCCGTACTCCATCGCCTGGTCGTGGCGACTCGTCCGGATCTTCGGTTCAAACGGGACCGATGCCGTTTCAATGACTGGAGTTCATGCATGAACGAGCGGAAGAACGCCTCGGTCCGAACACCTGCGGCCTGGTGGAGGAGAATTCCAATGTGCTGTTCGAGAAAGACGGCCTGGGTGTGTGTGGCTGGCGGCGGTGCGTTGCTGGTGATGCTGCAGCTTCTGAGGGAATGAGCGAGACCTTGGCGAACCTGTTTGACCCTCGTCCTGAACGCGGGAGATCGATGGCCGACCGGAGGACCGCCCTGGCGCTCGAATGATCGGGTCGTCGCGGGTCGTCGCAGGTCGTCGCATGCCGCGGCCAGTGGTTGACCTCGAGCACCGGTTGGAGACCATGAGTCACGAGGAGTCACGAGGAGTCACGAGCAAACCGCCGATGCGAGTCGCCCGTGTATCCGCCATCCCGAGTCAGCGAAAAGCCCCCGCGATGCGGGGGCTTTCGGAGGGGAACGCGAGTGGAAGGACTCGAACCTTCGACCGCCGGTTTCGTAGACCGAAAACGGACTCTGTTTCACGATCTTGTCGGTCTCGCGATCTTGTCTGCCTTCTTCCACACCTTGTGGCGTGAGCGGGGTGAATCAGTGTCGCGGCCTCACTTGGTAAACCGTTCCCCCTTATGTGGAATGGTTGGAAACAAGCACATGATTGCATTGGTCATGATGCAACCTCCCGCCGCATTTCTCAGCTCTTCATCCGACACCGCCTCATGACCGGCGGGCGGAGCAGGCAGGGTGATATGCACGCAGTNGTCNGCGTTCTCCACCACCTTCACATCCATCCCATCAGGAACCGGCATGTCGTANTCGGCCAGGACNGCCTTGGGNTCAGCCATGAAGCGAGCCTTCAGGGCCTCGTCCTTCCAGCACGCCGCAAANANNGACGCGAGTTGGTTCTTCTGTTCGGTCATTGATNTTTTCTCTTCTGAAANAGCGGTGTCANGGAGCTGGCTGNAATCGTTCAGCCGATGAGCATGATCCGGCCGNTCCTGCAACCCGNATACGGCNTGAGACCNTCGAATATACANCANNGNNTTNCANTNGTTCNNNAAAAATCNNCTGGANNCACACGCAAGTACGAATCGCACGAGACCGCAATGCGCCTGCTTCGACTGCNATCATTCCGCGGCCACCGGCGANACCGNTTCGACCAGCACCGGGATCGACTTGAANGCCGGGGTTCGGGAAGACCGATCGACGGCACGGGGTACCAATCGGTTCGCTTCGGGGTAGTACATGCAGGCGCAGCCCCGTGCGATGTCGTAGGGCCGGGCNAGGACCTGCATCGAATCGACTTCGCTGGTNACCTCGACGAGCTGGTCGGGCTCGATGCCACGGGCCGCCATGTCGTCGGGATGAAGCAGCACCACGTCGCGGCGATCCTGGCCGCGATAGAGGTCCTCCTCCTCGTAGACCACGGTGTTGAACTGCCCCTCGCTGCGAACCGTCATCAGCACGAGTTCGTCCTCATGACGCTCGGTCTTCGGAATCGCCACCGGATGGAAGATCGCCCGACCGTGGTCGGTGGCGAAGGTCGGTTCGTGGAAGACGCGTCCGTCGATCGTGAACTCCCGGTTGCTTGCATCGACCTCGCCGATCGCCTCGTATCCCGGAATGATCCGGGCGATGGCATGTCGGATCGTTCCGTGATCACGCATCTCGTCCCAGTCGATCGGCGTCTCACCAGGAAGATCGGTGACGATTCGTGACGCGAGATCGGCGACGACCTCCACTTCGCTGCGGGGACCCTCGTGCCGCGCCGGGCCACCATCGGACACCCGGACGTAGTTGAACATCGACTCCTGCGTGGTTCGCTGCGGTTCCTCGTCGCGGGCGAGCACGGGCAGGATGATGTTCTCCCGCCCGAGACCGCAACAATGCCCGGTATTGAGCGTCGTCGATAGATGCACGAGCATGCCAACCCGGCCGAGATCCCGACTCGCGGCGACCGCGTCCGGATTCGAGCCGAACAGGTTTCCGCCGAGACACANCGCCACGTCGACNTCGCCCGCGCCGGCCTTCTCCATGCAGGCCATGGTGTCGAGACCGGCCGAGGTGGGAAGCGTCACCCCGAAGTGNTTCTGGAGGTTCTCGAAGACGGCCTTCTTCAACGTGGGCGTNACNCCCATCGATCCGATGCCCTGNACGTTCGAGTGCCCGCGCAGCGGAAGCAGACCCGCGCCGGGCCGACCGACCATGCCCCGAAGCAGCGCCAGCGCCGCGATCGCCTGGACGTTCTCCACGCCGTGGGCGTGGTGCGTGATCCCCATGGTCCAGGCGAAGACCGTCCGCCGGCTCTTGAGATAGACCTCCGCCGCCCTTTCNATGTCCGCCCGATCCACGCCGCTCGCCGATTCGATGGTCGCCCACTCGGCCGACTCGACGACGGTTCGGTACGCGTCGAATTCAGCGGTGTGTTCACGGACGTACGCCTCGTCGACGCCACCACGCTCGAGGACGACCTTCGCGATCCCGGTCAGGAGGGCGATGTCGCCGCCGATGGTCGGCATGAGATAGAGGTCGGCGATGCGAGTGCCGAAGAGCAGGCTCCGCACGTCGCTCGGCACCTTGAACCGTTCGAGCCCGAGTTCCTTCAGCGGATTGATCACGACGACCTTCCCGCCACGCCGCTTGATCTCCATCAGCGTCCGCATGAACCGCGGATGGTTGGANGCCGGATTGCCGCCGATCAGGAAGAGGGTGTCGCACTGGTCGACGTCCTCGAGATCGAGGGTCGCGGTGCCGCTGCCGGTGACGCTCGACAGGCCCACGCCCGAGGCCTGATGGCAGTAGAAGGAACAGTTGTTGACGTTGTTGGTGCCCCAGAGGCGAGCGACCATCTGCAGGAGGAAGCCGGCTTCGTTGCTCGAGCGACCCGAGAAGTAGAAGAAGGTCCGATCGGGCTTCGTGCGACCGAACGCGGCACCGATGCGATCCATCGCGTCGGACCACTCGATCGGGCGGTACCGGTCGTCGAGCGGACCTGAATACAACGGCGTGGTGATCCGACCGGCGGATTCGAGCTCACGAGGGGAGAGCGTTCGCAGTTTCTCGTGGGTGTACTCCTCGAAGAACCGCGGCTCGATCCGGCCCGCCATGTCCGCGACCATCGCCTGCAGCGACTTCTTGCAGACTTCGGGGAAGTGACCCGTCTCGTTGACCATGCCCCCCGCCTGGCCGCCCATGCCGAGCGCGCAGGTCTTGCAGGCGTTGTGCGTCCGCATCGCCTTCCAGAGCTTGAAGACGCCGCCGGCCTCCCGGCCCTTCTTCAGCGTGTACCAGATGGCGGGGAATCCTCCGCCTGCGGTGAGTCGCTTCATGCCGCAAGGATACCCGAGCCGATCGGCCCCACTCCGAGCGACACGATCTTGAAGGAGATGAGATCATGCCTGCGGAGGGAGCACGTGGCTCCTTCGCAGTCCGCCGAACGCACCTNGGAGCATCACGACATGAANTCCACCGGCACCTCGTACCTGCTCTGGCTGCTCTGCCTCATCGGCTTCTGCGGGATTCACCGNCTCTACAACGGNCGGATCATCACCGGGGTGATCTGGCTGCTCACCGGCGGANTGCTGCTGATCGGCCAGATCATCGATCTGTTCCTCGTNCCCGGCATGGTCGATGACGCGAATCGGCGTTTCGCCGACGACGTCCGCCGGGTTCAGGGCCACGCCCGAAACTGAGGCGTCCTGCGGATCAGCCCGTCCACTCGACGAGCATGATGCCGAGATCGGCGCCGTTCACGGTGCCGGAACCGTTGAAGTCGGCGGTACCGGGCCCGCCCCACTGGGCGAGCAGGAGCCCGACGTCGGCACCGTTCACGAGGCCGTCACCGTTCAGATCGGCGATCGAACCGCAGGTGCCGGTCGTTTCGAAGTCGACGGCGACACCGACGCCCACGTTCCCGGCGCGATCCTCGGCCCGCACGAAGTAGGTCACGAGGCTGCACGGATCGACCGCGGGGATCTCGCCCCGCCACACCGAGTTGCCGGACCAGTCCATCTCGATCACGGTCTCACGACCGCCGTCCACGGTGTAGACCAGTTCGATCGATCGCGGATAGAAACCACGATCCGAGGTGTACTGATCGAAGACCGCCGTCCGGACCGGAAACGGTCCGAGTTCACCCTTCGCCGGTGCCACCACGCTGGTTCGCCGGACCTCCGGATCGAGCTCGTCGACGGGGCCGGTGTTCATGTAGAGGCGGTTCTGGAAGTTCCCACCCTCGCCCTGCGCCGTCACCATGTCGGGCCGGCCGTCGCCGTCCACGTCGGCGAACCCGACGTCGAGCGACGCGTCGGTGATCGGGCTCATCATGTTCGTCTGCTGGGTGAAGAACCCGCTGCCGTCGTTGCGGTAGAACCGGTCCTGGCTGGAGAAGAGCGCCGCGACCACGAAGTCCAGGTCGCCGTCCATGTCGTAGTCGATGAACTTGGTGTCGTTGTCGTCCGAGGTCGGGTTCGGCGAGATCCGGTTGGAGATGTCCGTCCAGTTCGTGCCCGTGCCGTCGTTCAGCAGCAGAAGCTCCCGGTTGCTCGAACCGGAGTTCGCACCGAGCAGATCGAGGTTCCCGTCGCCGTTGCAGTCCCCGGTGTCGTAGGAGTAGCAGCTCCCATCGGTGGGGATGCCCGACTGGAGCCGGGTGAAGTTGCCCGCTCCGTCGTTGAACCAGAGCTGACTGCCCCCGTTGTTGGTGCTTCGACTTCCGATGTGCAGGTCGAGATCGAGGTCGCCGTCCGCGTCGAAGAAGTGGCAGTCCTGCTGATCGCGAATGATCGAGTTCGGCGTGCGTTCCGCGGTGGCGTCCGTGAAGAATCCGGTGCCGTCGTTCAGATAGAGGACGGGGCGGCCGTTCGACCCGAAGCGGCTGCTGGTGCCGCTGTTGCAGAAGAAGAGGTCCAGATCATCGTCGTCGTCGACGTCGGCGAACTGGGCCCGCGCCGAGGACAGCCGCGCCGGCGGCAGGCGATCGAAGTCGTAGCTGAAGAATCCGTTTCCATCNTTGATCAGCAGCACGGGGGTCTTGTAGAAGTCGTTCGCCAGGACCATGTCCCAGTCCCCGTCGCGATCGACGTCCCCGAACTCGACACCGCGATACCAGCCGATGATCGGCACCCGGGCCTCGGACTCGTCGGTGAAGACCCCGTTGCCGTCGTTGATGTAGATGCGGGCGCGAAGCGCCGATCCCTGCGAGGAGTAGCCCTGGCCGTCCGCGAAGGCGATGTCGAGATCGCCGTCCAGGTCGATGTCGCAGAACGACAACTGATTGCTGTACAGCGCCTGCGTGGGAAANCGGTCCGAGGTCTGATCCTGAAACTGCTGGCCGGAGGCGGCACCGCCGATCGAAACGATCGGTGCGATGAGGACGCTGGCAGTGAGGGCGAGGCGATGACGCATCCGGAACTCCTGTATTCGGTCGAACGATCGGTCGTCCGGAGGACCACCCGTCCTCGGAACGTCGCGTCGGGAAGACCCCGACCCGGGTCGAACCNCTCAATGTTGCCCCCCGCCACCGGACCACGCAAGGGCGAGACGTCGAGGAGGCTCGAATCGACCCGGATCCCACCAGATCGACACGGGGCCGACGGTTCCCGGACCTTCCGGGGTTCCGCCGGTGGCGAAGACCGACTGTGGGTGACGGGCGTGGGATCTCCAGGATCCGAAACAGTGACGCCCGTCACCCGGCGAAGTTCCACCCAACGGCCCTTTCTCCGGGGATCCGAACCTCAATCTTCGACCGGACCGACGATCGCGGGCGCCGGACGGCAGTCCGGATGGAGATCGAGGAATGCCTCCGCCCGCGAGCGAGCGAACACGCCGCAATCGTTCCCGAGCCCTTGAAGACCGCCGATCGGATCGGCTCGCTGGATCGACTCGAGCATCGGGTCGACCGGCAGCAACTCCAGACCATCGATGAGGTGATCGGCGCCGAGCCGGATCGATCCTCCCGGCCCGCGTTCCAAGGGCACCTGAAGGAAGGCCTCGTCGAAGATCCCCGCGCTGGAGATCGCGATCGGATCGTCCATCTGGAGATCGATGCGTACCAGCATGCCCAGCATCTCGAGGCCGTCATCCGTCTCGATCACTCGGTTTCCGTCGAAGTCGTCGACGAGTTCGAGGCGTCCGGACCAACCATCACCCTGAAGATCCAATCGGAACTCCACGGGGCGAATCACCTCGCACGGTGCCCCCGGATCGATCGATCCGACCCGGGTCGCCACGACCAGCAGACCGTCGGCCGCCGCCTTCACCACCCCGATGCCCGTCGCCACGGAGGTCGCCGAACCCGGCCGCAACGATCGCGATCTCCGGATCCACGCGACGGTGCCCGGCGCACCACCGACATCCGCGTGCGGAGCATTCGCATCCCCGAAGACGATGCGGGGCGGCTCGACGGATTCGAAGGGAAGCGAGATCGAGAACCCGACGTCCGGTCCGAACGGCGTCCATCGATTCTCCCCCCACGCGACCGATTCCCCGCACGTCTCCCGCCACACCGTCGACACGAATCGGAGCGGTACCAGGCCTCGAAACTCCCGCCAGATGTCGCGAAGCCGATCCCAGTTCTGCGCCTCGCACACTTCGCGGGCCTCCGCGGCGAGCAACGAAAACCGGGCGATGCGATTCGGAAGATCGTCGCAATCCATCGACGCGGGCATCGCGGGGGCCTCGGATCTGGTGCAACAGTGGAAGTGCCAGGCCTGGACCGCGGTCGCGCCCGCCCGGACCGCATCGCAGTACGCGTCACGACAGTCTCGCATGCAACCGCCGCCGGCCATCACGGCCCCGGTCGCGAGCACGCCGAGCAGGGCGATTCGGACCGGACGCCGAACACGACACCCTGCACGCTGGTGCTCGACGCTCCGTTGCACCGCAGCTTCTTCGACCACGCCCGCGGCCAACACACCCCACTTCAACACAAGCCGCTTCAACACACGCCGCTTCAACACGCCTGCAAGAAGACCATTCCGTGATTCTTCGAATGTCATCGTGCGTCTCGCCATGGCCCCGGATCGACGCTTCGTCACAAGGGCGTCGACGACTCCGGTCGCGATCGTATTCCACGGAACATGCATCGCCGTGAATGACGGCGAAACTTCGGGTGGCGAGATGGTCGGGGCCGAACCGGACCGAGACCGGTCAGCGGATGAAACGCATCCGTCCGAGATCCGGGACGATCGAAAGCCCCGTTCCCTGGATCCGGTTGGGGGCCGGGAAATACACGCACCATGCCTTGCCGACCAGCAGGTCGCGGTGGACGACGAACGGGGTGTCGTCGCCGGTGGTCGAGACCGCGAGCGGGTGCGGACGGCCCCAATAGCGCGAGTCGCGGCTGGCACCGGAGTTGTCGCCCAGCATCATGAACTGGTCGGGACCGAGCCGCGCGGGGTCGAGCGGATCGGACCCGAAGAGCGGCCCGTCCATCCGCGGTCCGTTCGCCGNGGCCTGCTGTCGCGTATCGAGCCGTCCCACGCGGTAGTAGAGATCGCGATCGACGTTGACGCCACGAAGCGAGAACGGCGAGCCTTCGAACTTCCAGCGAACCCGAGGCCGCCGCAGGTCGGCCAATCGCGGGTTCGCGCGATAGCGTTCCATGTCGAAGTCGAACGTCGCGTTCTCGAGTCGCGACAACGGATTCCATTCGTATTCCAGCCGCGCGACCTCCTCGCCGGCGACCCGGATGACCATCGTCTGGTCGACGTGCGTGAATTCGACGTCGAGCACGCCGCCATGCCCGGGTTCGTAATCGCCGGTCGCCGACTGAAGCGATTCACCGGNCCCATCGAGCATCTCCACCTGCGCCTCGCCGGCGTCGAGCGAAAAGACGAAGCGGTGGTCGCGGGCTTCGAGCTCCAGCGACGTCGCGAACGTCTCCGGGTCGTCGGGCGTCATCGCCGCGGTGAATCGAAGATCCGACACCGGATGCAGGTCGCGGAGATTCAGCCGGTTCTCACCGCGAATCGGCGGGTACCGGTAGATGTTGTAGGCATTGAAGTCGTCGAGCGGGAGCTGGTCGTCCGCCCAGTCGAGCCAGGTGATGTTCTCGGAATCCCATCGCCACTCGCGGGTGTCCGCGATCTCCCAGGCCGTGGCGGCGGGCTTGAACGGCGGGCCGTCGAAGCGACGCTTGATCCTGGTCTCGACCTCCTGCGACGAGATCGGCACGAAATCGGAGTCGTAGACCGGCTGCCACACGGATTCCTGCACGTGGTCGGGGCGTCGGGCGATCCGAAAATCGGAGAGATCGCCGTCGAGGGGAGCGACGAAGACGTCGCCGTCCACCAACAGCACCTGCTCGCCGCCGCCGCCGACCAGACGCTTGATGTAGTTCTGGCTCGGACCGATCGGATCGACCGGGTTCTTGAACACCACCACGTCCCAGCGATCCGGCTCGAAGAACTCATAGAGGTACTTGAGGACGAGCACCCGATCGCCCATGCGGCCGTTCGAGAGGATTCCGCCGACCTTCGTCGCTCCGATCCCTCGATCCTCGCTGATCATGGGATCGAACACGGGCACCACGGCATCCGGACGGGATCGCTTGAGGCCGGTCTGGTCGAAGGCGTAGTCGTATCCGGTGTCCGGCGAGCGGAAGCGGACATGCTCCCCGAGCAGGGTGGGGGCCATCGATCCGGTGGGAATGACGAAGCCCTCGACCACGAAGCCTCGGAACGCCAGGGCGATCGCGAACGCCACCAGCAGGGACTGGAGCGTTTCAGGGATGTCCGTCTGCTGCTTCGAGGAGTCGCTCATCGGACGCGTACTGTACCCGCGGCCCGCGAGGCGGCGACGGCGTCTGCGGGCAACCCGTCGAATGACTCGACGAGCCGCCGCGGATCGCTACGATTCTCCCCATGCACGAGCCGCATGCGATGCCGCCGGGATCCGGAACGCCACCGACCTCGCCGCCCCCCCCGGGCGACTCGGGCGGGATGCCGCCGGATTCCCCGGAGGACGCGGACGCGATGCGCCGGGCCACGGAGACACGTTCGTCACCGCCCGGGCTGCTTCTGGTCGTGAGCGGACCTTCGGGCGTCGGCAAGACGACGATCGTGCGTCGCATCCTCGAGCGATTCGACGGCGTCTTCAGCGTGTCGGCCACCACCCGACCCCGAACCGCGGTCGAGACCGACGGCGTCGACTACCACTTCCTCGACGAACCGTCCTTCCAGACCTGGATCGACGACGACCGGTTCCTCGAGTACGCCCAGGTGTTCGGACGCTCGTGGTACGGCACGCCGCGGAAGGAGATCGAGTCGAGGCTCGCGGAGGGCCGGCTCGTCGCGCTGGACATCGACGTCCAGGGGGCGATCCAGATCCGGGAACGGATGCCCGANGCNTTCGGGATCTTCGTCCTNCCCCCNNANGACGNNGAGCTGCTNNGNCGACTCCGGGCCCGNGGNCGCGAGGACGANGCNACGATCGAGCGACGNCACGCCGANGCGACNCGGGAGATGCGGGTCGCNCGGGAATGCGGCGNCTACGACGAATTCGTGGTGAACGACGATCTCGACCGGGTCGTCGAAGAGACCATCCGGCTGGTCGGACGTCGACTCGGTTCAGGCCGGGCCTGAGGAGGCGCCCGCGACGCCGAGTCGTCGACCGAGGCCCTCGAGCAACGCGGCGAACACCGATTCCTCGTCGAGCGTGCCGTCGACGACGAGGTGACGGTCGGGATCGCGATCGGCCTGGGCGAGATATCCCTGGCGGACGCGCCGGTGGAACGCCTCCCCCTTCAACTCCATTCGATCGAGTTCCGCGGGCAGACGGGCCGCCGCGGTCTTCTCGTCGACGTCGAAGATGACCACGAGGTCGGGTTCGCACCCGCCGGTGGTCACCCGGCCGACCGCGAGGATCTCCTCCGGGGCCAGTCCACCGGCGGTCCCCTGATACGCAAGCGTCGACGAGATGAACCGGTCCGCGAGGACGAATCCGCCCGCCTCCAGCGTCGGCCGGATCCGTTCGGCCATCAACTGGGATCGACTCGCCATGTAGAGAAGCATCTCGCAACGGAGATCCATCTCCTCGTACCGCGGATCGAGCAGCACGCCCCGGACCGCTTCGCCGATCGGCGTGCCACCGGGCTCGCGGACGACCTCGGGGGCGGTGCCGTGGGATCGACAGAACGCCGTGAAACGGGCGAGCTGGGTGGACTTGCCGGAGCCGTCCGGACCGTCGAAGACGATGAACCGGCCGGCGAGGATCGAGCTCCAGTCTTGCATCGACGCGACTATGACCCCACGCGACCGGATCGGCAAGTCGAGGCCGGTTTCGAACCCCGGATCCGGCGTCGCCGGGCGGCGAGGACGATCGACGACTACCATCGCCGCGATGCAGGTGGACGTCCGGAGCCAGCACGGCGATCGCGTCGGTCGGATCGAACTCGACCCGGCCACCCGACCGGTGCGCATCCGTCCGGAGGCATCCGACCACGACGTGTTCCTCGAATGGGATGGGGCCGTCGACGACGCCGGCCAGTTGCGGGCCTGCGTGGTCTGCGGCGACGGCCATCTCTACCGGACCCGCACCCTTCCCCAGGTCACGCCGTTCGTGATCCTGATCGCCCTCTTCGGCGCGACGATCAGTCTCCTCGGATTCGCCAACAGCGACTGGGTGCTGGGAATGCTGGTGGTCGTCCTCGCGATCGACGTCGGCGTGCTGCTGCTCGCGCGGACCCGACTGGTCTGCTATCGATGTGGATCGGTCTACGATGACCTCCGGATCGCCGGCTATCACCGGCGTTGGGATCCGACCGTGGCGGANCGGATCGCCGACGAGCCGACGGCNGACGANCCCGGCGATCGACGGGACCAGGAGNNCGCACCTTGAACGAACTCGGCGAACTGGTGATCTGCGGGGCGGGTGGTCACGGCGCGGTGGTCGGTGACGCGGCGGTGTCGGCGGGTTTCGTGCTGGTCGGGGTGATCGACGCGGTCCGGCCGGTGGGCGGAGGCCGCCCCCCCTTCGGCGGCGTCCCGTGGCTGGGTTCCCCGGAGAATCCGGACCCGTCGCTCGCGGAACTGCTCGATCGCGGCGCCCTGATCCACGCGGCGATCGGCGACGCGGGCATCCGACGTCGCTGGCACGNCGACCACGCCGAACACGCCGCGACGATCATTCATCCGTCCGCGACCGTCTCGCCGTCGGCGGAGATCGGCGTCGGAACGTTCGTCGGACCGCGTGCCGTGATCAACGCGCGAGCGACGATCGGGGAGGGCGTGATCGTCAACAGCGGCGCGATCGTGGAGCACGACGCCCGGATCGGCGCNTTCACGCACCTCGCACCCGGCGCCATCGCCCTCGGCAANGCGACGATCGGGGATGCGGTCCTGCTGGGCGCGAACTCCACGGTCCTGCCCACGATCCGGGTCGGCGACCGCGCGATGATCGGCGCGGGGAGCGTGGTCACCCACGAAGTCGCTCACGACGTGCGTGCGTTCGGNAACCCCGCCCGACCGCGTTGAAGCCACCGCAGTCGACGTCACCAGAGCGGCATCGACCAGGCCACCAGCCGGGACGCCGGNACGATGATCAACAGGAGCAGGGCCCACGTCATCAGGTGAAGGATCGCGATCCGGCCCCGAAGACCGAAGACCAGCATGCTGCCGCCGGCCACGAGACCGACCGAAAGCAGGAGATGGACGATTCCCTGAAGCGTCGAGGATTCGACCGGAATCAACCGGGCGAGCGAGGCGACCNTCACGATGGCGAGCAGCCGGGCCAGTCCGCCGGGCACCGACCCGACCGACCGTGATTCGATCCAGGCCGCGGCCCGGAGCGCGATCGCCCCGCAGCCGACCACCACCGCCGACGCCACCACGAACCGGATCACCGCCGCGAGGCGAACCGCGATTCGAGGCGCATCCAGCGTGAACGCGCCGTCCGAATCCGCGTATCGACCGTCGGTCGAAGCGAACAACGACGACCAGCCGGCGAGGATCGCGAACAGCGTCAGCACCACCGCCACGCCCGCGACGATCAGCCAGACCAGATGGTCGGAACCCGCGATCGCCTCGTCGTCCGTCTCCTCGCTCGAGTCCGCTTCCGCGTTCGAGCCGGCGACGCCCGGCGTCGGCTTCTCCGNCGTCTCCCCGACCTTTCGACCCGTCACGAGATCGTGCCCGCAGACGAGGCAGACGACCTGGTCCGACCCGGGCATCGCCTCCCCGCACGCGGGACAGGCGAGATCGACTCCATCGGCGTCCGGGGGNGTGGTCGCCGGGGGGTTCGCCCCNGGGCCNTCGCCCGGCTCCTCCACCGGAACGGCCGGTTCGAGGTCGTATTCCTCATGCTGATCGTGCTCGTCACCGGGGGAATCGCCCTGATCGGCGTCGATCGAATCATGCTCGTCGGGGTTCGATCCGTCCGTCGTTTCGCTCATGAGACGCATCCTGACACCTTCCGCCACGTTCGTCATCCGACCTCGGCGAAGATTCGCCGGAACTCGTCCCAAAGGGGGTGGATGCACCGGATGGGTCTCCGCTATCGTGCCCCGGATGTCGACTCCCCACCCCGCCAAGATCGCCGGTCTCCTGCTCGGGTGCCTCCTCGCGCCCGGCGTCGCCGCGGCGGAGATCCCGTCCGCCGCACGACTGATCCTCGGACACCCGCTCGATGCCGAAGCGGGCGATGACGAATCCCCGCTCGCCGCGACCNCCGACGATTCGGCCCCGCCGAAGTCGCCGTGGACCGTGACCCTNGGCGCCGGTCTGAGCTACAGCCAGACCGACGATGTGACGCTCGGCGCGAACTTCAACGGAACCGTGGTCCGGGACGACGACGACTCGAAGTGGACCACCTCGTTGAAGTACGTCTACAACTTCGACGAGAACGAGGTCAAGGACAATTTCGGGATCATCTCGACGAACTACGAGCAGATGTTCGAGTCGAATTCGAAGCTGCTCTGGTTCATCCGAGGCAGTTACCAGTACAACCAGACCGAAGCGTACAAGACGCGAATCAAGGCGTTCGCCGGACTCGGCTACCTGGTGTCGAGCACCGACGAGCTCAAGTTTCGCGTCAACGGCGGTGCGGGTGGTTCGAAGGATCGAAACGGCGACACCGCCTTCATTCCGCGAACCACCTTCGGCTACACGCTGGACTGGGCGATCAACGGACTGACCCGGCTCACCTCGAGCACGTCGATCGAAAACGACATCGGGAACTACGCCGACTACTACCTCGTCACGGAGGTGAACCTCACCGTCAAGGTGAGCGAGACCCAGAATCTCGGTCTCTACCTCAGCATTCGCGACGAATACGACAGCAATCCGTCCGAGGGCGACAGCTGGAACCAGATCTGGTTGACGATGGGCCTCTCCTACGGGTTCTGATCGTATTCGCGTTCACCCCGCCATTGGATCACACCACTACTTCTTCCGGAGGACTTGATGATGGACCCGCTTTCCCTGCTGCTCGCAGCACCGCTTCTGGCCACCAACCCCCCCCCCCCCGCCACCACCACCACGATCGACCCGACCGCGCTCGTCCTCGGCATCCAGGACGACGCCGACCCCGATGCGGAAGTGGTCGTCGAGGAGAAGAGCCCCTGGACCGGGAGTCTCGGCTTCGGTCTCACGCTGAGTCGGACCACCACCGACACCCTCGGCTTCAACTTCAGCGGCAGCGCGAACCGGAAGGACGAACTGTCCAACTGGGCTTCCGGCATCAGCTACATCTACAACGAGGACGACGACGTGGTGCAGGACAACTTCCTCATCGCGCAGTCCGAATACGACCGTCTCTTCTCCCCCGGCGGCCTCTGGAACTGGTTCGGTCAGACGAGCTACCAGTACAACGAGACCGAGTCGTATCGTCAGCGTTTCAAGGCCTTCGGCGGCCTCGGCTACTTCGTCTCCCGAGACGAGGAACTGACCTGGAACCTGAAGGCCGGTCTTGGTGCTTCGTGGGACCAGCGGAGCCGCCTCGAAGGCTGGACCGCTCGCTCGCTGCTGGGGACCAACTGGAAGTGGGCGATCGGCGACGGCATCGGCTTCGAAGGCAGCGCCGCGATCGAGAACAACGTCGAGGACTTCCAGCAGTACTTCGCGGTCGTCGAGTTCAAGGTGAACGTGGCGCTGAAGGCGATGGAGAATCTCAACCTCTACGTCTCGGTCCGCGACGAATACAACAGTGATCCCGGACCCGGCGACAGCTGGAACTCCCTCTGGGTCACCATGGGATTCACCTACGGCTTCTGAACGGACGCCGACGGTCGAACGGATCGAAGAGACAGGGGCGGGACCATCGCGGTCCCGCCCCTGTCTCATTGGTTCACGTCGTGGACATCCGCATCGCCGCCGTTCACGGCTGCAGCACGCCGGTCAGACCTGGGCGTCCTCGGGCGCCGGTTCGTCGTCGCCGCTCTCGACCACGGGATCGCCGACGATCGCGTTGCCGACCCGGACGAGGTTCGCCCCGCACTCGATCGCCATCTCGAAGTCGTTGCTCATGCCCATCGACAGGACGTCGATGCGGTCGGATTCCCGGATGAACTTCCGGACGTCCTCGAAGACCTCCCGGCAGCGGTCGAAGGTGTTTCGAATCAACGCCTCGTCCTCGGTGTTCGGAGCCATGCACATCAGACCGCGGACCCGGACGTTCAGCATCGATCCCATCTGGTCGACCAGGTGTCGAACCGCCGGCGCGGCGATCCCGGCCTTCTGTTCCTCGCCGAAGTTGACCTCGATCAGGACCTCGGTCACGCGATCGCGCTTCGCGGACTGGGACTGGATCTCCTCGGCGAGCCGGAGACTGTCGAGGGAATGGATCAACCGGGCGTTCTCGATCGCCTTCCGGACCTTGTTCCGCTGGAGGGAGCCCACCATGTGCCAGTTCGGGCGATCCGGGGTCTCGCGGCCGCTGGACCCGGGGTGCTCCCGGATGCGGTCGCGGTATTCGTCGATCTGGGCGGCCCGGGCCGCGAGCTGCTGGACCCGGTTCTCGCCGAAGTGCCGGTGACCGAGGTCGAAGAGTTCGCGAACCACGTCCATCGACGCGTTCTTGGTGACCGCCACGGTCACGATCTCCTCCGGCCGGCGACCGGATCGTCGGGCGGCTTCACCGACCCGCTGGAGAACGGCCTCGTAGCGGTCCTTCAGCATGGGAGCGTGCTCGGTGCGGGAAGCGGCGTCGGTCGGCATCCATGAAGGGTATCCATCGTGGACTCGATCCCGCAACCGGGGCACCCGGAGACCGGACCCGACCAGCCCCTTGCACGGACCGGCCGTCGGCGGGCTACCCTCCCGGAATGCCTCCGAAGACCGACACCCCGTCGTCCCCCAACGCCCCCGCCGTCCTCGTGATCCGAGACGGATGGGGAAGAAACCCCCATCCCGCCGAATCCGACTTCGACGCGGTCCGCAAGGCGAACACCCCCGTCGCCTACGATCTGGAAGCCAACTGGCCGACCACGCTGGTCCGCACCAGCGGCGAGGACGTGGGACTTCCGGTCGGCGTCGACGGTCCGGTGATGGGGAATTCCGAGGTCGGACACCAGAACATCGGCGCGGGCCGCATCGTCGATCAGGAGCTGATGCGGATCACCCGGTCGATCCGATCCGGCGCGTTCTTCGAGAACGCCGCCCTCCTCGACGCCTTCGCGCACGCGACGGAGACCGGCGGTCGGGTCCACCTGCTCGGGCTGGTGAGCGACGGTCTGGTCCACAGCGATCTCGGACATCTGGTCGCCCTGCTCGACGCGGCGAAGCGTCGCGGCTTCCCCGGCGACCGCGTGCTGATCCACGCGATCACCGACGGGCGCGACACGCCACCGACCGGCGGTGTCGGCTACCTCGCCGAACTCCAGCAAGGGATCGAGTCCCACGGGACCGGCCGGGTGGTGTCGGTGATGGGACGCTTCTACGCGATGGACCGCGATCATCGCTGGGAACGGGTCGAGGCCGCGTATCGCTGCCTCACCGAACGAAGCGGCCCGCGGCACGAGACCGCGGCGGCCGCCGCGGAGGCGTACTACGCCGCGCCCAGCGAGGCGTCCCGGCACGGCGACGAATTCGTGACCCCCTCCCAGATCGGCGCCGACGACGCCGACGTCCTCGAGAGCCGGATCCGCGAGGGCGACTCGATCGTCTTCTTCAACTTCCGGGGCGACCGGCCCCGGGAGATCACCAAGGCCTTCACGCTCGACGACGACGCCTGGGCCGCGGTGGAGCGCGGGGGATTCGACCGGGGCGCACGACTTCGGAATCTCCGGTTCACCGCCATGACCCGGTACGAGTCCGGGCTTCCCGTCGAGGTGATGTTCGAAAAGCCGCCCCGCATGGATGGGATCCTCGGCGCGGTGGTGTCGGACGCCGGGCTCACCCAGTTCCGCTGCGCCGAGACCGAGAAGTTCCCCCACGTGACCTTCTTCTTCAACGACTACCGCGAGGAGCCCTTCCCGGGCGAGCGCCGGGTGATCGTGCCGAGCCCCACCGACGTCTCCACCTACGATCAGAAGCCCGAGATGAGCGCCGACGGCGTCACCGAGGCGGTGCTTGAACGCCTCGCCGCCGACGACTGCGAACGACTCATCGTGGTCAACTTCGCCAACGGCGACATGGTCGGTCACACCGGATCGATGGAAGCCGCGATCGCCGCGTGCGAGAAGGTCGACGCCTGCGTCGGCCGGGTCGTCGAAGCGACGCTCGCCCGCGGCGGGGCCCTGATCATCACCGCCGACCACGGCAACGCGGAACAGATGTGGAACGTCGCGGCCGACTGTCCGCAGACCGCCCACACGAACTTCGACGTCCCCCTTCACGTGGTCGGCGACGCGTGGCGGGACGCCTCGCTTCCGGACGACGGACGCCTCGCGGACATCGCCCCGACCCTGCTCGCCATGCTGGGCATCCCCCGACCGGACGCGATGACCGGCCGGAACCTGCTCGACTGAGGATCGCCATGCGCATCGTGTTCGCGGGAACCCAGTCGGTCGGCAAGACCACCCTGATCGAGGATCTTCACGCGGCGTGCCCGGCGTACCGGATCGAGGAGGAGCCGATCCGCGCCGTGGCGCGGATGACCGGTCAGCCCCCGCCGTCGATTCCGACCCGGGCGGCGGAGCGGACGCTGGTCGAACACGGCCGGTCGCGACTGCTGGCGGCGACCCCCGGTGACCGGGTGCTCTTCGACCGCTCGCCGCTCGACGCCCACGCCCATTCCATCCTCTCGATGGAGATCGGCGGCGAGATCGATCCGCCCTTCCTCGCCGAACTCGAGCCACGCGTGATCGAGGCGCTCGGCCACGCGGATCTCCTGGTGTTCGTCCCGATCGAGCGCGACATCGGAAACCAGCCCGACGGCTTCCGCTACCTCGACGCGTCGAACCGTCGACGAGTGCATTCGATTCTCGAGGACCTGCTGCTTCCGGATCGCGGGATCATCCGCGCCCCGGTGGTGCGGGTGCGCGGCGACCGCGCGACGCGGGTGCGGCAGGTGCGACGCGCAATGGCGGCCCATGCCTCGACGCCGACGGACGACGGCGACGGCGCTTCGGTCGGATCACCGAACCCCGCGTAGACTCGTGACCATGACACCCGACGAAGCCCGGTCGCTGATGCACGAATGGGTCGAGAACCCGTCGCTCCGAGGTCACATGGAGGCGGTCGCCGCCTGCATGAACCACCACGCCCGCCTGCACGCACCCGACGAGGTCGACGCGTGGACGGTGGCGGGACTGCTCCACGACTTCGACTACGAACGCCATCCCACCGAGGCGGAGCATCCGTACGTCGGGGTCGAGCATCTGCGGGGACTCGGGGTCGAGGATCCCATCCTCCACGCGATCCTCGGGCACGTGAACACCAGCGGCGTCGCCCGCGACACCCCGATGGCGAAGCATCTCTTCGCCTGCGACGAACTCGCGGGCTTCATCGTCGCGGTGGCCCGGGTCCGGCCGAACGGCTTCGAGGATCTCAAGCCCAGGAGCGTGAAGAAGAAGCTCAAGGACAAGGCCTTCGCCGCGGCGGTGAGCCGGGACGACGTCCGGATCGGCATGGAAGAGCTGGGCGTCGACCCCACCGAACACATCGAGCGGTGCATCGCCGCGATCGGCGAAGCCGCGGATCGCGTGCTTCCGACGTCCGGCGAATGAGTGAGCCGGAGCCCGCCCGCATGCCTCGACTCGAGCTCCCCCGAATCGTCTTCTTCGGCCGCACCACCGAGGAGTACGCCGGGATGTGGAACGTCTCGATCTCCGATCTCGCGAGCCGGACGATCCTCGACTGTCCGTGCGGCCCCGCGAACTTCATCGCCGGCTGCCGCGCGGACGGAGTCCGCACGACCGGCGTCGATTCCGATGCTCGCGCTGCCCGCGGACGAGATCGAGCGGCGGGGCGTCGAGGACATCGTCGACACCATGGCCGCGATCGCGGCGAGCGACGCCGGACTCGCGAGCGAGGATCCCGAGGCGTGGGAACGCGACAAGCGACGAGCGCTCGCGACGTTTCTCGAGGACCTTCGGCGGCACGGTCCCGACGGCGCGAACGCCGACGGGCGATACGTCGCCGGTTCGCTTCCCGATCTTCCCTTCGAGGATCGGTCGTTCGACGTGGTCCTCAGCGGGCACCTGCTCTTCACCTACGCGAGCGTCGAAGACGGCGGCCTCGTCGAAGCCCGGGCCTCGCTGGACCTCGATTTCCATCTCGCGGCGGTCGAGGAACTCGCCCGGGTCGCGCGACACGAGGTCCGGCTCTTTCCCGCGGTGACCATGACCTCGGGAGCGGGTGGCCCGCACCCGTGGGCGGCCTCGGTGCGGGATCGACTCGAAAAACTCGGTTTCCGGGTCCGGACCGAAGATGTCGACTACGACGAAGGCGTGTCCCGAAACGACGCCCTGATGGTCGCCAACCGCTTCTGAGCCGATTCCGGCCGCCGGGCCCGGTCCGCTCGGATCGGGGCCTTGACCCGGTCCGCGGATACACTTCCTCTCCCATGTCACTTCCCCGCATCGCCATCGTCGGCCGACCGAACGTCGGCAAGTCGAGTCTGTTCAACCGCCTCGCCGGCGCCCGCGTCTCGATCGTCGACCCGACCCCGGGCGTGACCCGGGACCGCGTGAGCCGGATCGTCGAGATCCGGCCTCCCGCCGAACTCGAGGACGGCGTCTCGCGCTACGCGGAGATCGTCGACACCGGCGGCTTCGGCGTCTACACCGCGGAAGGACGTCGCTACGACGACGTCGGCGCGGACCTCGCGACGCTGACCGTCGACATCGAGGCGCAGATCGAACGGGCGGCCGAGGAGAGCGATCTCATCCTCTTCATCGTCGACGCGCAGGCCGGACCGACCCGGCTCGACGAGACGATCGCCGGGATGCTGCGGACCGCCGGCCGGGCCGACAAGGTGCTGGTGGTGGCGAACAAGGTCGACAGCGACACCTGGGAACCCCATGCCATGGAGTTCGCGGCGCTGGGCCTCGACATCCCCGTGGTCATCAGCGCGAAGTCGGGCTATCGCAAGCGGATCTTCTTCGAGGAGCTCTGGAATCGCATCGACCCCGCGTCGGCGAGCCATTCGGACCCCGAGATCAAGCTCGCGATCGTCGGTCGTCGCAACGCCGGCAAGAGCACGCTGGTCAACGCGATGGTGGGCGACGAACGGGTGATCGCGAGCGAGATCGCCGGCACCACCCGCGACGCGGTCGACGTGCAGGTGGAGATCGGCGCCCGCAGTCTGACCGTCATCGACACCGCGGGAATCCGCAAGAAGAAGAGCTGGTCCGACCAGATCGAGGCGTATTCGCACCAGCGCACGATCGATTCGATCGATCGCGCGAACGTCGTCTTCATGATGATCGACGCGACCGAGCCGATCAGCCAGATCGAGAAGAAGCTCGCCAAGGAGATCGTCGACCGATTCAAGCCGGTCGCGATCATCCTGAACAAGTGGGACCTCACCAAGGAGGACCTCGTCCTCGAGGACTACCTCGAGTACCTCGAGCAGGAACTCCCGGGACTGGCCTACGCCCCGATCATCCGCATGACCGCGACCGAGGCCGAGGGCGTCCGCCCCGCCCTTCGGATGGCGCTGAACCTGTTCGAGCAGGCGAGCCATCGGGAGTCGACCGGCCGACTCAACGCGGTCTTCAAGGAGATCCTCGATCGTCGGGGCCCCAGCTCCCGACTCGGCACCCGGGCCAAGATCCTCTACGTCAGCCAGGTCGCGGTCCATCCNCCGACGATCGTGCTGGTGGTGAACAAGCCCGACCTCTTCAAGGGCGGCTACGAGCGGTACATCCTGAACCGGCTCCACGAGGAGCTGCCGTACAGCGAGGTCCCGATTCGACTGATCTTCAGTGAACGACGACGCCTCGGCCTCTCGGAACTGAAGGGNGGCGCCCACCGGGCGGGNCGCCCCGCCGACGGCGAGGCCGATGGTCTGGAGATCGCGGATCTTCCCGCCGAAGGCGACGACGTCATCTGATCGCCGATCCACCCCCGCCGGACCGTCTCGGGACCGACCTGCGAACGCCGATCACGCGCCCGCCGACCACGACTTCGTGTGCATGAAGGAGATGTCGGGGGCGTCGNGCGCCGTCATCCGGTACGATCNGGNCTCGAACGCGTTACCACCCGATCCGCCTGTCGAGCGGCGTTTCGGGGCCGAAAACCCNGCTCGACGACATCCTCGACCCCNGATCGAAGTACGACGGCCCGTTCCGAAGCCGTCGGGGTGGTGGATGTATCAACTTTCGAGACGCGTTCACCATGTCCATCTTTCCCCTGCCCGTCTTCGAAGAGGATGCCGATCCCTCCCGCCGTGAGGCGATGTCCGACGCGGAGCAGTACGCCCGCCTCGAGTCGCCTTCCACCATCGTGGTGCGAGTGGGGTCGATGCGTCGCGTCGCCGAGTACCCCTATTCCGGAGACGCCAAACCCGGCTGCGGCTCGAAGATGGTGGCGAAGACCCACCGAGGGACCGAACTGGTCGAGATGCTGACCACGACCTGNCCGAACGCCGGCTGCGGCAAGGCGGTCTCGCGGTCGGAGATGCTCGACTACATCAAGGCCTCGGGCGGCAAGGACTATCCGTTCCGAACCGACGGACGCATCCTCCGGGTGGCGACGATCGAGGATCTCAACGACTGGTCCGCGATCAAGTCGACCGCGATGGAGAAGGTCAAGGTCGTCAAGCGGATGGTGCAGGAGCACGCCCTCGACATGCAGGTCGTGGACGTCGAACCGATCCTCGGCGAGGAACAGCTCTCGGTCTACTACATGAGCGAGGACCGGGTCGACTTCCGACTCCTGCTCAAGGACCTCGCGGCGGAATTCGGAACCCGGATCGAGATGCGGCAGGTCGGTGGCCGGGACGAGGCGCGACTGGTCGCCGACTACGAGAAGTGCGGNCAGCACTGCTGCTGCAAGAACTTCCTCAAGGTCCTCAAGCCGGTCTCGATGCGTTCCGCGAAGATCCAGAAGGCGACGCTCGATCCCCTGAAGATCTCGGGCCGGTGCGGGCGTCTGATGTGCTGCCTCCGGTACGAGGACGAGACCTACGACGATCTCAAGAAGCGACTGCCGCACCGCAAGACGCGCGTCGGCACCCCCGAAGGTCCGGGCATCGTGCTCGACAGCAAGATCCTCGTGCAGCTGGTCCTGGTCCGGTTGGAGGAGGACGCCCGGGAGATCGCGGTCCCCGTCGAGGATCTCTGCGACCCGGACGACTGCCCCGTGAAGGCGCCGGAACCGGATCCGTTCCGCGGGCTCGGCGGCCCCGAGGTCGCGGAGCAGACCGACGACAAGAAGCGGAAGCGCCGGCGGCGCAAGTCGAAGTCCGATCGACAGGCCGAACACAAGACCATCTCGGAGAACGAGGACGGCACCGCGACCGCGCCGCGACCCGAGACCGGTGACCCGACGGAAGATGGGGGCGATGACGCCGGGCCGAAGAAGAAGCGTCGTCGACGACGACGACGAAAGTCGGGCGAAGGCGGCGCCGCGGCGCCGGGCGGCGAGTCCGGAACCCCGGGCGGCGAAGGCCCGCGACCCGCNCCGAGCGGCGAGGGTGGCGGAGACGGCGATGGTGCCGGTGCGCCGAAGAAGAAGCGTCGCCGACGACGACGGCGTCGAAGCGGCGGCCAGGGCGACGGCGGCGGGGCCTCCGGTGGCGGCGAGGGCGGTGGCGGTGGCGGTGGCGACTGAGCGAGCCACGCCGACGCCANGCGACGCCCCGACGCCGGGGCTGGACAGGATCGCCCCCACCCGACGATGATCGACGGGCATGAACCGCGCCCCTCGAGACTGCACGCTGCCGACCNGTGATCCCGGGATCCTGGTCGGTCGCTGCTGGTGCCCCGCGCGACGACGCGGNGTCCCGGTGCGGGTGATCGGCGACCGGCTCGTCGAACTGCCGGATCGCACCATCACCCACATCCTCCGCGAGCCCGATCCCGCGGCACACGTGGTCGCCGAGCTCGCCGAGCCGATCACGCTCGCCGTTCTCNCGGACGCGCTCGAGTCGATCGGCGACCGCGCGAAACCACACCTCCTCTCACCGGTGGACCTCCAGCCCATCAAGGCCGCGGGCGTCACCTTCGTCGAGAGCATGCTGGAGCGGGTGATCGAGGAGGCCACGCACGGCGATGCGTCGCTCGCCGCCGGGGCCCGCACCCGGATCCTCGAGACGATCGGCGGCGACGTGGCGGACCTGCGTCCCGGTTCGCCCGAGGCGCTTCGATTCCGGGAGGCGATGATCGCCGCCGGCCGGTGGAGTCCGTACCTCGAGGTCGGCCTCGGTCCGGACGCCGAGATCTTCACCAAGGCCAGCCCGATGTCGGCGGTGGGCACCCGCATGCCGGTCGGAATCCGTTCGGACAGCGCCTGGAACAATCCGGAGCCCGAGGTGGTGCTCGCCTGCGCCCCCGATGGACGGGTGGTCGGCGCGACCCTCGGCAACGACGTGAATCTTCGGGACTGGGAAGGCCGGAGCGCCCTGCTCCTCGGACGTGCGAAGGACAACCGCGGCAGCGCCGCCATCGGCCCGTTCATCCGGCTCTTCGACCGGCATCTGGGCGGCGACTTCGATCTCGACGTGGTCCGCCGCGAGACCGTGACGCTCGACGTGGAGGGCGGCGACGATCGTTTCACCCTTCACGACGACTGCTCCATGGAGAAGATCAGTCGTGATCCGGAGGACCTCGCGGCGCAGTTGTTCGACGGCCACGACTGGCCGGACGGCGTGGTCCTCTACCTCGGAACCATGTTCGCGCCGACGCGGGACCGACCACGGGCCGACGGAACCACGGTGCCGGGCGATGGTTTCACCCATCACGTCGGCGATCGGGTCCGGATCTCGAGTCCGCACCTCGGAAGCCTCGAGAACGTCGTGCTCGCCGTGGAGGACTGCCCGCGCTGGGTCGAAGGACTCGCGGGTCTCCTCGGCGACGATCGCGGCGCATGAAACGGGCCGGCGCCCGGCGCCGGCCCGTTTCCTGATTGCTTCGCGGATCCGCTCAGGCGTGGATCGCGCGGCCTTCGGTGGCGAGCACCGCTTCGTGCATCGACTCCGCCATCGTCGGATGGGCGTGGATCGTCGAGATGATGTCCTCGGCCGTCGCTTCGAGTCGCTTCGCGAGTCCCATCTCCGCGATGAGTTCACTGGCATCCGCGCCGATGATGTGGCAGCCGATGATCTCGCCGTAGGGCTCGCTGGTGATCACCTTCACGAGGCCTTCGGTGTGGCCGGTGGCGATCGCCTTGCCATGCGACTTCAGCTGGTACGCGCCGGTCTTGTACTTGATCCCCTGCTCCTTGCAGGCCCGTTCGGTCAACCCGACCGAGGCGATCTGCGGGTTGGTGTAGGTGCAGCCGGGAATGCCGTCGTAGTCGATGGCGACGGGCTTGTGGCCGGCCATCTTCTCGACCGCGATCACGCCTTCCTCGCTGGAGACGTGGGCGAGCCAGGGCGCGCCGATGATGTCGCCGATCGCGTGGATGCCGGGCACGCTGGTCTGGTAGGTCGGATCGTCCGAGGTCTTCGCGTCGGTCACGATGTGATCCCGCTCGACCTTGATTCCCAGCGACTCGTCGAAGAGCCCGTCGTACCGGCCCTTGACGCCGATCGCGACCAGCACGACCTCCGCGTCGAGCACCTCGGTCTTCGACGGATCCTTCGCATCCGCGATGGTGACCTTCGCGCCGCCCTTGCCGGACTTGATGTCCTGCACGGTCGCCCCGGTCTTGAACTTGATCCCCTGCTTCTCGAAGGCCTTCTTCGCGACCTTCGACACGTCGTCGTCCTCGACGGGCAGGATCCGGTCCATCATCTCGACGACCGTGACCTCGCAGCCGAACGCGTTCATGAAGTAGGCGAACTCCATGCCGATCGCGCCGGAACCCACCGCGATCATGGACTTCGGGCAGTGGTCGATGGTGAGGAGTTCGTAGCTGGTGAAGACCGTCTTGCCNTCGCTCTTNGCGAAGGGAAGCTGTCGCGGGGAGGCGCCGGTGGCGATCAGCACGCGATCCGCGGTGATCTTCCCCTCGGACTTGCCGCCGCCACCGTGGTAGTAGTCGTCGTCGGCGGCGAGCACTTCGACCTCGCACGGCGTGCCGCCGGTCGCACCCTTGAGAATGCGGGCGTGGCCTTCGTAGTGGTCGACCTTGTTCTTCTTGAGCAGGAAGCCGACGCCGTTGTTGAGCGTGCCGGTGATCTTCCGGCTCCGGCCGATGATCTTGTCCCAGTCGACCTTCACGTCCTTCGGGTCGATCTCCAGGCCCCAGTCGGAACCGTGGGTGATCGCCTCCTGGTAGAGCTCCGCGTTGTGCAGCAGCGCCTTGGTCGGAATGCAGCCCCAGTTGAGGCAGACGCCTCCGAGCTTGCCGCGTTCGATGCACGCGGTCTTCAGCCCGAGCTGGCCGGCCCGGATCGCCGCGACGTATCCGCCGGGTCCGGAACCGATGACGATGAGGTCGTAATGCTTGGAGTCGGCCATGATGTCCCTTGATGTCCGGCCGTCCGGTTCCGAGGTCGATGCGCGATCCCGGTCGAAGCGGCGTTCTGCGTCGAATGAGGTCGGACATTGTAGCCGAGCGCGAGGTTCCATCCCTCCCCCGCGGACGCGATCCCCATCCGACCGGGAGGTCCGAAAACGCCTCCACCCCGCTTCACCGACCCGCGGGAAGGCACGACCGGAATCCGGGTGCCGGCAGTTCCCGTGGATCAGCGGCCGATGGCGAAGTCGAGCTTCCGGCAGGTCGATGCCCTGGGAGGAGACTCGATCGACATGGGTGAAGCCGAAACGCCAGCGACCGATGGATCGGCCGGCTCGACCGGACCGGCGATCGCCGCGCCGGCAACGCCCCGCAGGCGTCGATCGACACGGGATTCGAATGGCATCTGGCTGCTGCTGACCCTCGCCGGCGGGGTCGGATCGGCGACCGGGCTCGTGGTCGAATCGGCCCTGGTGGCGGGGATCGGACTCGCCCTGATGTTCGCCTGCATCCTCGGACTCTCGACCAGCCTCCGGGGACGTCGATCCGACATCGCCCGCGGCGCCGCATGCCGGAACGCCGATGCCGGCTGCTGGCGCTGGTGCCTCGAAGACGGCGTCGCCTGGCACGACGAACGATTCCAGGCGCTCCTCGGACCGTCTTCCGAGACGGGCCGGATGTCCTTCTCGGGACTTCTGAGCAGGATCCACGCCGAGGATCTCGGTCAGTTCCACTTCGCCATCGACGCCGCGATCGAGCGGAACGATCCGGTCGACTGCAGGGTCCGCATGCGGACCACCGACGGTGACTGGCGACCGATCAGATTCATCGGCGGACTCGATCGCGATGCGAGCGGTGGTTCCGGTCACCTCGGGGGCATCGCACTGCCGGCGACCGACGACCTGATCGCCGGATCGCTCGCCACCCGGACCGGCGACGAACTGCTCGCGGCGCTGAGCGAACAGGCCAAGCTCGCCCGGGATCTCGAGCGGATCCGGGTCGACCTCGAGGAACGGAACGGGGAACTGGAGGAGGCGCGGGCCGCCGCGGTCCACGCGACCCGCGCGAAGACCGAATTCCTCGCCAACATGAGCCATGAGATCCGGACCCCGCTCACCGCGATCATCGGCTACGCCGATCTGCTCGCCGAAGAGGACGCGGATCCCGCGGCACGTCGATCGATCCTGCAGACGGTCCGCGGCAACGGCGAACACCTGCTGGCCCTGGTCAGCGAGATCCTCGACCTCTCGAAGATCGAAGCGGGTCGCACCGAGACGGATCGCGTGCCGATGGACGTCCGCGGCTGCGTCCGCGACGTGGCCGAGTCCTTCCGCGGACAGATCGATCGCAAGTCGCTCGAACTCGACGTGGTGATCGACGACGACATCCACCAGGCGGTGTCGCTGGACCCGCTCCGGTTCCGGCAGATCGTGGTCAACCTGCTCGGCAATGCGATCAAGTTCACCGCCGAAGGCCGGATCGCGGTCGAACTTCGATCGACGGATCGCGACGACCGGATCCGACTGGTCGTGAGCGACACCGGGATCGGAATGAGCGACCTCGAGACGACCCGGATCTTCGAGCCCTTCCAGCAGGCGGACGGATCGACGACCCGGCGATTCGGTGGCACCGGACTGGGACTGACGATCTCCAGACGACTGTGCGAGATGCTGGGCGGCGGACTGGAGGTCCGCAGCACGACCGGCGTGGGCTCCACGTTCACGGCGATCGTCTCGGCACCACCGACCATCCACCACCCCGAAGTCCGGACCAGGACCGAGATGCCCACCGGCCTCCGGGTGCTCCTGGCGGAGGACGGCCTCGACAATCGGCGACTGATCACCCACCTTCTGAGCCGGCTCGGGGCCAGGGTCCACGCGGTCGAAGACGGCGCGGCGGCGGTGGAGGCGGTCATGGACGGGACCCGGGAGCCCTTCGACGTGATCGTCATGGACATGCAGATGCCGGTCCTCGACGGCTACGAAGCGGCTCGGCGGATCCGAAATGCGGGTCTGGAGGTCCCGATCCTCGCGCTGACGGCCAACGCGATGCCCGGAGATCGGAACATCTGCCTCCAGGCCGGCTGCGACGACTACCTCCCGAAACCGGTCCGGCGGGATGATCTCGCCCGCAGCATCGCGGGGCTCATGAACCGCGTCAGGCGGTGGAGAAATGTCGGGTAGAACCCCCGATCGTTGACGATCCGGCGCCGTAGGCCGTAGCATTCCCGATCCCCGGCACCTCTTCGTGCGCCGGATCCACGTTGGGAGTGAGAACGGCCGGAGCATCGCGTGCGGACCGCCCTGATCAGTGACATCCACGGGAACCTCGACGCCCTCCAGGTGGTGTTGGCGGACATCGATCGTCGCGGCGTCGACGAGATCGTCTGCCTCGGGGACATCGTCGGCTACGGACCCAATCCGATCGAGTGCGTCGACCTCGTGGCGGAGCGTTGCGCGTGGAGCCTCATGGGCAACCACGACTTCGCGGTCCTCTACGAACCCACCAACTTCAACGTCGTCGCGAAGGACGCGGCCCACTGGACGCGGGACGTTCTCGAGGAAGCGGTCGAGAAGGATCCCAAGTCCGGCAACCGCAGGCTCGACTTCCTGAACCGGATCAAGACGCGGCAGCTCCACGAGAAGCTCTACNCCTGCGTCCACGGATCGGTGCGGAAGCCGATCAACGAATACCTCTTCGACGAGGACATCCGGGACGACCCCGCGAAGGTCCGTCGGATCTTCGAGATGATCGACGAGCGCTGCCTGGTCGGTCACACCCACGTCCCCGGTGTCTTCATCCACACCGAAGAGGACGGGCCGGACTTCATGCGGCCGAGCTCGCTCGGTCACGAGGATCCCGACGATCCCGCCCTCATCGGCGTCCATGTCTTCGACCCCGATGAGAAGGCGATCGTCAATCCCGGCAGCGTCGGCCAGCCCCGCGATCAGGATGATCGGGCGAGCTACGCGATCCTCGAAACCGGTGATGACGCCCCGCACCGCGTCAACTTCTACCGGCTCGANTACGACATCACCGCCGTCGCAGAGAAGATCTACGCCATCGATCGACTCGACGACTGGCTGGGCGACCGCCTCTTCCAAGGTCGCTGAGCCCATTCCGGCCGGACGTCGGGCNNGATTTCCCGANGCCGCCTTCAACGCCCCCAGATCCTCCCGATGACCCCCGAAAAACGCCGTCGCATCGTCACCAGCGTCGTCCTGCTCATCGCGGGCATCATTCTGGTGGTCGCGTTCCTGCGACCCCAGGGTGGCGATTCCGCACCCGCGACCGATCCCACCGAATCGACCGTCGCCGAAGCTGCCGACCCCGCCGCGACCGCGACCGAGACCGAGACGGTCGCCACCGCCGATTCCGAGACGACCACCGCGCCGGAGCCCGCCGCCCCGGCGGACTCGGATGCGACCGCGACCGCGACCGCGACCGNGACCGGTACCGGTACGGAGACCGTCGCGGCGACCGATGTCGACGCTGCCGACGAAGCGGCTGCGGCCACGGCGACCTGGCTCGCCCGACCGTCCCGCGGCCCGATCGAGGGTGCGCCGAGCGACCTCGGTTCCCTCGATCCCGCGACGGATCGCTATCGGATCCGATTCTCGGCCGGAAGCGCCGGCATCGACTCGATCGTGTTCAGCGAGTTCTGGCTGGAAGCCCGCGAGAAGCGGGCCGCCGCCGCCCACTTCGCGAACCCGGAGCTTCCGCTTCCCGCCGAAGACGCTCGGTATTCCCTGAATCGCTCCTCCCTCGGATCCAATGCGATCCCCCTGCTTTCCGCGGCCGGTGTCGAGATCGACGGCGTCTTCGTCCCCCTCTTCGGCGCGGTCTGGTCCGAGACGGGCCCCGGCGCCTTCGAGACCGAGATCGCCGATGGGGAAACCGGAACCGCGACGTTCCGGATCAGCCGTCACTACAAGCTCGCCGACAACGGCTACGACATCGCCCTCGAACAGCGCATCGAGAATCTCGGTGACCGCGATGCCGACGTCCGCTGGGTCCAGTACGGCCCCGGGGACCTCGATCGCGACAAGGGCTCGTTCATCGAAGTGCGTCGATTCCACTTCGGCTATCTGATGCCGAAGGATCGCGATCCGGGTCAGGCCAGCGTGATCGCGAACGGCCAGCTCTACGAGCGACAGGCGCTCCTCGACATCGTCGCCGAACGCGGTGCCGCGGGCGGCGTCGCGGTGGACGACGATGCCTCGATGCAGAAGTTCGACATCTGGCCGAACGAGTCCAGTCGGGAACAGCGACTCACCTTGAGCTGGTTCGGCGCCACCAACCGCTACTTCACGCTCTGCGTCCACGCGCCCTACGACGCGGCCACCGGCCGGACGTCGCGGGCGATCACCGACAGCATCGAGAACGTCTTCCCCAACGCCGACCTCTCCCTGCCCACGGCCGATCAGGTCCTCGTCACCGAACTCTACGGTCCGATCAAGAAGATCGCCGCGGGCGGATCCGCCGACTGGGACCTCGGAATCTACGCGGGGCCGCTCGAGCGCAGCGTGCTCGAATCCGGAGATCCCTACACCGCCCTCAACATGCGGGCGATCATCGTCTACCTGATGAGCGGGTGCTGCACCTTCTGCACCTTCACCTGGCTGGCCGACTTCCTCGTCGTGTTCCTCGCCTTCATCCAGGGATTCACCTTCGACTGGGCGCTGGCGATCGTCATCCTGGTCTGCATCGTGCGGACGATCCTTCATCCGGTGATGAAGAAGGGCCAGGTCCAGATGCAGCGGGTCAGTCGCCTCATGGCGGATCTGAAACCCGAGATCGACGCGCTGCAGAAGAAGTTCAAGGACGATCCGGCCAAGATGCAGGCCGAACAGCGAAGACTGTTCATGGAACGCGGCGTCAACCCGCTGGGCTGCGTGGGCGGACTCCTGCCGACGTTCCTGCAGATGCCGATCTGGATCGCCCTCTACGCGGTGCTCTTCTTCGCCTTCGAGCTGCGGCAGCAGGAGGCGTTCTTCGGTCTCTTCCAGATGCTCCCGGACGTGGTGATCGGCAACGCGACGCTCTTCGGCCAGTTCCTCGGCGATCTCTCGCGGCCCGACCACTTCATCGAGTTCGGCACCCCGGTCGACATCTACATCACCAAGCTGACCGGAATCAACGTGCTTCCGCTGCTCATGGGCTTCATCTTCTTCGTGCAGCAGAAGTACATGAGCCCGCCGCCCAGCCCGAACATGACGGACGAGCAGAAGCAGCAGCAGAAGATCATGAAGGTGATGATGGTCGTGCTGTTCCCGGTGATGCTCTTCCAGGCACCCAGTGGACTCACCCTCTACATCCTGACCTCGAGTTCGATCGGGATCATCGAAGGCCGTCGGATCCGGAAGCTGGTCGACCAGATGGACCTCACCGCGAAGCCCGTGGCCAAGACGGCGAAGAAGACCGGCGTCGGCAAGACCAAGGACCGGATGGCCCGCATGTACGCCGAGAAGCTCCAGGAAGCGAAGGCCAAGCAGGCTCGGAAGACCAAGGGTCCGAAGAAGAAGTTCAAGAAGCGCGACCCGTGAACGCGAACGACGGATCCGTGATCGTCGCGACCGGCACCGCGCCGGGCCGGGGCGAGCGGATCCTCGTGCGATGCTCGGGTGACGGCCTTCTCGCACACGCCGACGACCTGCTCTCGGGCCGGGGTCTCGACGCCGCCCGCCGCGGCGAGCGTGGATGTTTCACCGGCGCCCTGTCGATCCCGGTCTCGTACCTGACGGGCGACGATGGAGATCCCGGCACCGGAGACCCNCGCCTCCTCGTTGCCATGCATCGTCGCGGTCCTGCCCGGGCCCGGCACGTTCACCGGCGAAGACGTGCTCGAACTGGAGGTCCCGGGCAACCCGGCCCTCGCGGCGATCGTGAACCGAGCGCTGATCGCACACTTCGATCGTCGCACCGGGCACGCCCGGGCCGCCGGTCCCGGCGAGTTCTCGGCCCGCGCCTTTCTCACCGGCCGACTGACGATCCGGGACGCGACGGGGATCGCGGCGTCGATCGCCGCCGCGCGAGACGAGGAGCTCGACGCCGCGGACCGGCAGCGACGCGGCCCCGTGGCGGCGGAACTCCGTGCGATCGGCGATCGGCTCGCCGATGCCATCGCCCGGACCGAGGCGGGGATCGACTTCAGTGACGAGGAGGACGTGGTGGGTTGCAGCGTCGGCGAGCTGCGAAGTCTCCTCGCCGAGATCCGCCGGGGTCTCGACCACACCGAGCAATGGCTGCGATCCAGCCGACCCGCCGTTCGCGACGAGCCGCTCGTCGCCCTGGTCGGACCGCCCAACGCCGGGAAATCGACGCTCTTCAACGCATTGACGGGGGGCGATCGCGTGGTGGTCTCCGAAATCGCCGGGACCACGCGGGACGCCATCGAAGCATCGGTCGTCCTGTCGGCAGGAGACGAACGGCGAATGATCCGCTTGATCGACACCGCCGGACTCGGTTCCTCGGCGGATCCACATCAGGAGGCGGCGGAAGCGAGAACTCGAGCCTCCGTCGAGGCGGCGGACCTGGTGGTCTGGTGCGTTCCCAACGATCTGGCGGCCGATCTCGGACCGTCCCCGGCGCCGATGGATCGACTGCTTGAACTGCGAACGAAGGCCGACCTTCCGAGGTCACCGGCGGCGTCCGAAGTCTTCCAGAACGCCGAACATCAACGACTCGATCGGCCCGATCGGCTCGACATCACGCTGTCCCGGGAAGGCCGGCGAGGCGACGACGAGCAAGGCGTGGAGGCCCTCGTGCGGCGAATCCTCGGACGACTCGACGCCGACGGCGTGAACGGGGAGCCGGCCTCCACGGAGGCCTGGCGTCGACTTCAAGCGACCGCCGTGACCGATGGTGCCTCCTCGGTCGATCGGGTCGACGCCATCCTCGAGGGACGTCCGGATGAGGACGGACCTCCCATGCCGGAGCTCGTCGTGGCCGAACTGTTGACGGCGTTGGAGTCGATTCGACGACTCGACGGCGACGTGGATCCCGATGAGGTCCTCGACCTCGTCTTCGGGCGTTTCTGCATCGGCAAGTGAGCCAGCCGCACGGTCGGGCCTGTGGGCACACCAGCTCGCCGGGCCGACTGCGACGAGCGACCAAGGTGCCGAACGTCACACCGAGGCTCTCGGCCCGGTTCGAAGACGGCGGCTCCGATGGTGGCCTTTGAACGCCCACGGCCGAGGCGTGGTCCGCCAGGAGTCCCACCCGCTTCTCTTCGGTCGCATGCCCGGGTGCCCGATGCCCGACGACCCCCTCGGACGCGGGCCCGACCGGAACACGCCCTTCCAGCGAGCCGTCGCGAATCCGCAGGTCGGGAGGCGGTGCGGTACGACCTGGCTCGCTCGATCGACACCGTCGTCGATCGAGCGTTCATCCAGAGGGTCATCCGCCCGATCCACCCACCTTGCCTTCAAGCAGGAGTGCAGAAGTCCATGGGGTCACGTCTCGCGAGGATCCCCCACTACCATCCACCGCATGGCCAAGACCCGCCCCCGTCGTGACAGCGCCTTCGATCCCTCCGCGTCGCTCCGATCGCACGACATCTCGATCCGCGTTCGCTACTGCGAATGCGATCCGATGGGCGTCGTCCACCACGCCAACTACGCGATCTGGTTCGAGATGGGCCGAACGGAGATGCTGCGTTCGGAAGGCGGGAACTACCGGGATCTCGAGGCCGCCGGCCGTTTCCTCGTTGTCGTGGATCTCGCCATCCGATTCAAGCAGCCTGCCCGATACGACGACGAGCTGACGCTCACCACCCACCTCCTCGAAGCGTCCCGTGCGAGGCTCCGACACGGCTACGAGCTCAAGCGCGGCTCCACGCTCCTCTCGACGGCCACCACATCCCTCGCCTGCGTGGACGGCGAGGGGAGCCTTCAAGAGATACCGATCGGGTCCGACTGAAGCCGATCC
>NYVS01000027.1 GCA_002684755.1 Phycisphaerae bacterium | reverse complement strand
GGTTCGAACGAAGGAGGATGCCTCGCTCGCCCAGCTCCTGAAGAGTCTTCATGGCGGTGTCTGGGCGAGTTCCGGCCTCATCGTCCTCGGCTCCGCCGGCTTGCTCTGGTTCGCCCTCGGGAGTCCCGAGATGGTGGAAGCCGGCGTGGTCTGGTGGCGTCTCTGGATTGCGATCGTGGTCGGCCTGATTTCCGGTCTGGTGATCGCCTGGGGTACCGAGCGTTACACCTCCTACGAGCACGCACCCACCCAGCGAATCGCCGAGCAGGCCCAGATGGGTCCGGCGACCGTGATCATCTCCGGCATCGCCGAAGGCATGAGGTCGACCTGGATCCCGCTGATCACCGTGGTGGTCGCCATCCTCGTCTCCTTCGTCGCCGCCGGTGGTGGAGACACGTTCCTGCTGGGTGTGCTCGGTGTCGGCATCGCCGCGGTCGGCATGCTCTCGACCCTGGGCATCACCCTCGCGACGGACGCCTACGGCCCGATCGCGGACAACGCCGGCGGCAACGCCGAGATGACCCACCAGGAGTCGTACGTCCGCGAGCGGACCGACATGCTCGATTCGCTCGGGAACACCACCGCGGCGACCGGCAAGGGATTCGCGATCGGTTCGGCGGCCCTCACGGCCCTCGCCCTGCTCGCCGCCTACGTCATCACCGTCAAGACCCAGCTCGGCGTCGTGTCCTCGACGCCGGAACAGGTCCAGGCCGCGACGTTCGTCTACGAGGGTCATGGCATCTTCGCGATGGACGGAAATCCCGGCGGAGACGCACCCGAGCCGATCGGTGGCCTTCTGCTCGCCTCGCGTGATCGCAGCGACGTCTACGAAGGTTTCAACACCGGCGGCTGGGACATGGAGAACGCCAAGCCGATGGGTGACGCGACGTTCTTCTCGATGGAATCCGACGACAAGACCTACTTCTTCGAGATCGTGTCGACCAAGACCGCCACCATCCCGCAGCTCCTCCAGTACTACAACGTCACCCTGATGAACCCCAAGGTGCTCGCCGGTCTCTTCCTCGGCGTGATGCTGGTGTTCGTCTTCTGTGCGATGACCATGAACGCGGTGGGCCGGGCGGCCTTCGCGATGATCGACGAATGCCGCCGGCAGTTCGCGATCATGAAGAACGGGTTCAAGAAGAACGGCTTGAGCGATGAAGACATCGCCGATCCGCTCAAGTGGCCCTACCAGATCGAAGTCGACGGCAAGGAATANCCCGACTACGCGTCNTGCGTCGGCATCTCCACNGCNTCGGCCCAGAAGGAGATGGTCATTCCCTCCCTCATGGCGGTGGCGGTTCCGATCGTGGTCGGCCTGATCCTCGGCGTCGCCGGGGTCATGGGTCTCCTCGCCGGCACGCTGGTGTGCGGTTTCGCGGTCGCCATCTTCATGGCGAACGCCGGTGGTGCCTGGGACAACGCCAAGAAGTACATCGAGACCGGCAAGTTCGGTGGCAAGGGTTCGGATTCCCACAAGGCCGGCGTGGTCGGCGACACCGTGGGCGACCCCTTCAAGGACACCTCCGGTCCCGCGCTCAACATCCTGATCAAGCTGGTCAGCGTGGTGTCNGTGGTCTTCGCGGCNCTCATCGTNAAGGTNGGGCCGAACATCTCCGACCTGCTCGGACTCTGATCCGTTGAGCCGTACCAGATCCAACAGTGATCCGGAGCAGGTCCGGGCGTTCACTCTCGAGTGCGCCCGGACCTGTTCCGACATGAAATGCTCCGACGTCAAGGTGCTCGACGTCCAGGGCCTGAGCCAGGTCTCCGACTACATCGTGGTCGCCAGCGGAACCAGCAGCCGGCAGATGAAGTCGGTCGCCCAGGCCCTCGAGGATCTCGGCAAGGAGAAGGGCGAGCCGCCCTTCCGGACGAACCGTGACTCCGGTGGCACCTGGGTCGTGGTCGATTTCGTGGACGTGGTGATCCACCTCTTCGAGCCCGAACAGCGNTTCTANTACGANATCGAAGCGCTNTGGAAGACCGGGGCGAGGATCGACTGGGCTCGTCCCGGAGATCCGCCTGCGGAATCGCCGTCAGAAGACGCCTGAGTCTCCGTGATCGCGCTCTCGGCCTCTCCGGGCTGCACATGGGACGCGGTTGCTCGACGATCAACTGAATTTCGAGGATGATCGCGGCGCATCAGGGCCGGTTTGTTTCGATGGCGGTCGGCTCGCGGTGTCTCGTCGAGTATTTCAAGGAGGTCCATCGCCATGTTCACGATCCCGTTCATCCGCGACGGCGTCCCTCGGGCCATGCTNGGTCTGTTNGTGTTGCTGACGGCGTTGCTGCCCGCCTCGACGCTCGTCGCCGGCGACATCGTGGAGGAACTCACGGGTGCCTGGTCGGGTTCGATCCCCGGTCCGGGCGGTGAAATCTTCATGCAGGTCGATGTCCGTCCTGTCTCGGAGGCGGGCCTGNCTCCGGAAGTGATGATCACCGTCCCGAATCTGGGGTTGTTCGATCGGCTCGCCGACAAGATCAGCATCGAGACGGACTCGCTGGTCTTCGAGATGGCCGCGAACGGTGTCACCGGACGCGTGGAACTTCAGCCTGGGNCGCCGCCGCGTGGNGTGTTTCGCTTCGTGGAGGGNCCGGAGTCCGTGGTGGATCTCGCGTCGGTCGGCTTCGACCTCGAACGTCGCCCCGATGTTCGTGCCGCCGACGGTGCGGTACGGCATGACGGAACGGTCACGCTTCCGGCTGGAAACACCCTCGGCATCACCATCGTGCTCGCCGAGATCGAAGGCAGCCCGGTCGCGATCATCGACATTCCGTCGCAGAGCGTCCGGGCGTTGCAGATGTTCCCCACCNCGACCGAAGTGGAAGGTGCCACGGCCTGGCGTCTCCCGATTCCCGGGTCGGCGACGCTGGCCCTGACGCCGGAGGNTGACACCTTCACGGGGATCTTCACCCAGGGCCCCTTGAACCTGGAGACGAGCTTCGAACGTGNGGAACTCGGCANGGTNCGAGTCAGCAANCGCCCGCAGAATCCGCTGCCGCCGTTTCCGTACGAGGTTCGCGAGGTCGTGATTCCGACGCGGGGCGGGCATGAACTGGGCGGAACGCTCTTCGTNCCGNCGAACTCCGGGAAGGCCGGCGCGCCGGCGACGGTGCTGACCACCGGGAGCGGACCGCAGAATCGTGACGAGGAACTCATGGGCCACAAGCCCTTCCTGGTGCTTGCCGATCGGCTCGCCAGACGAGGCGTCGCCACGCTTCGCTACGACGACCGAGGAGTCGCGGCGAGCAGCGGCGATTTCTCGACGGCGACCACCAGGGACTTCGCCGANGACGCNGCGGCGGCGCTGGCGTTTCTGAAGACTCAATCTGATGTCGATCCAGCCCGCTGCGGCGTCGCTGGGCACAGTGAAGGTGGCATCGTCGCCGCTCTGGTCGGCGCTGGAATGGCCCCGGGCTATCCCAAGGCCGCACCGGCGTTCGTGATCTCGATCGCNGGTACCGGCGTCGACGGCGGGGAAGTGCTGAAAGAGCAGATGAAACGGATCATGCTGGCGGCGGGCATCGGTGAGGCGGCCATGGCCGCGGTGCTGGAGAATCAAGCGAAACTGCTTGATTCGGTCAGACTNGAGGAGTTCGACGAGACGCAGGTGATGGCCGCGATCCGGGGGCTTCAGGAAGCTCAGTTCGAGCTCAATGGTNTCTCGCCCGAGGAAGAGGCGATTCGTCAGTTGGAGCGGCAGGCCTTCCAGCAGATGACCTCGCCCTGGATGCTGGAGTTCATCCGTTTCGATCCGTCGCGGGCCTTCGAGCGGATCAAGGTTCCGATTCTGGCGATCAATGGAACGCTGGATGTCCAGGTCTGGCACGAGCAGAATCTTCCGGCCATCGAGGCGGCGGTCAAGGCGGGCGGCGGGGAGGTCGAAATCGCGGAATTCGAGGGGCTCAATCATCTCCTTCAACCGACGACGACCGGCGCCGTCGAGGAGTATGCGATCATCGACATCACCATGGATGAAGCGCCGATGGAGAAGATCGCGGAGTTCATTCTGCGGGTTCCGGCGGCCGTCAAGAGATAGGATTCGTGAAGTCTCGGATCTTCAAGGAGTGAATCATGTCGTTCGGTCTCAGCCGTGGTCGAGAACTNCAATTCGATGGATACGGTCTTGATCGGAGCGACCTGCCTCCGTTCGAGGACGGGCCGTGGGATCCTCGNACGCTCTTCGAGAATCCAGACCGTCGCTTCGAACTCGANATCGGCTCGGGCAAGGGGACGTTCCTGGTTCAGCAGTCGGTGCTGCAGCCGGAGACCAACCATCTGGGAATCGAATGGGCGGGGGAGTTCTTCCGATACGCGGCGGATCGCGTGCGACGCCATGCGATGAAGAACGTCCGGGTGCTGCATGATGATGCCTCGGAGATCGTGAGCCATCGACTCCCGGACGAGATCTGCGAGGTCGTCCATCTCTACTTCAGCGATCCCTGGCCCAAGACGCGTCATCACAAGCGACGGGTGGTTCAGGACGAGACGATGCGGGCGTTCCATCGGGTGATCGTGGCGGGGGGGGAACTCCGACTGGTCACCGACCACGATGATCTCTGGGCCTGGTACGAGGATCATGCGGATCGTCATCAGGATCTCTTCGAGCGAGGCGAGTTCGAGTCGCCCGAATCGGCGGGAGACGGCGAGGTCGTCGGTACCAATTTCGAACGGAAGTTCCGTCGCGAGGGACGTCCGTTCCACGCCATGACCCTGCGACGACGCTGAGCCGGCCCCGTGGACGCGACGTCCATGGAACGTGCCGCTACGCTGCTTCGATGAATTCGCTCACCGACCTCGAACTTCTCGCCCGGCTCGTGGCCTTCGACACGACCAGCGCCACGAAACGCCCGACCCGACCGCTGGGTGACTTCGTGTGCGACTATCTCGATCACTCCAAGATCCGGATCGAACGATTCGACTGCGGTGACGGTCAGGAGAACCTCTGGTTCGAGACCGGGCCCGAGCCGACCGGCGACGGGGCGGGACTCCTCCTGTGCGGACACGTCGACGTCGTTCCGGCGACGGAACCGGAATGGACCGGTGACCCCTTCACGCTCCGGATCGAAGGCGACCGGGCGATCGGCCGTGGTGCGTGCGACATGAAGGCGTTCGACGCGATCGCGATCAACGTGCTCCGAGCCGCCGCCGAGGCGGGGGGGCTCGAGGCGCCATTGGCGGTGCTGCTGACCTGCAACGAGGAGATCGGCACGATCGGTGCCGGCCGGTTCGCGGAGCAGTGGGGGGACCGGCCGATCCCGCATCGCACCATCGTCGGCGAGCCGACGTCGGAGCAGGCGGTGCAGGGGCACAAGGGTCACTTGTCGCTGTCGATCGAAGTGGGGGGACGCGGCTGCCACACCGGGTTCCCCGACCGGGGCGTGAACGCCATCGAGCGGACGATTCCGGTGCTCCAGGCGTTGCGCGATCTGCGGGCCTCGATGGTCGAGGAGCGTGCGTCTTCGAGCGATCTGTTCGACGCCACGCCCTTTCCGGTCCTGACCGTGGCCGCGGTCGATGCGGGTTCGGCGATCAACGTGATGCCCGATCGGTGCGCGCTGCGGGTCGGGGCGCGACTCCTGCCCGGGCAGTCCGCCGCCGCGTTCCTGCCGAGGCTCGCCGCGGCGATCGAAGCCGCCGGAATTTCGGTGGAGGTCCGCGAGGGGCTCGAGCATCCGATTCCGACGGGCGACGAGCCGCTTCCNCACGATGCGTGNCTGATCACCGCGACCAACGACACGCCGGCCTATGCGATCGATCCGNCCAGTCCGTTCCTCGAGGANGTGCGCACGATCGCGGGCGACGTGGACGGCCGTGGNGTCAACTACGGAACGGACGCGGGGCGTCTCGTGCCGCTCGGATGTCGGAGCGTGATCTGGGGCCCCGGCGACATCTCGGTGGCGCATCGCCCCGACGAGTGGATCTCGGTCGAGGAGATGACGCGGTACCGCGATCGCCTGGAGCGGCTCGTTCGTTGATTCGGACGGGCGGGACCGGGAGGATCACTCCCCGACCATCTGCTCGCCGCCTTCNCCCGGGACCGTCGATTCGTCGTTGGTCAGGACGTAGCCGACCAGGGCGAGCAGCATCAGCACGATCGCGATGANGCCCATCTTCTTGGTCTTGCCCTGTCGTCGTTCGGCTCGTCGGACGGCGAGTGATCTGCGTTCGGTGTGCATGGGTGTTCCGTTCGGTGGAAGNAGCGGTCTAGGGTAGCGAAGGATCCGTCCCCGGTGGTGCCGGCGCGTCGTGCGGCCGGTGGGGCCGTGGNTTGGCGATCTCGATGAGGTTNCCGTCTGGATCCCGGAAATGAACCGAGCGGATCGGTCCGGTCGCCCCATGGCGATCGACCGGCCCCTGCACGATCTGGAGTCCGTATCGCTTGAGGTGGAGCACCCACTTCTCGGCGGGCGTGCGGGAGACGAGGCAGAGGTCGGCGGAGCCCCAGGTGGCCCGGCTTCCCTGCACGCCGGCACCGTCCTCTTCGGTCCGCAGCACGATCTGCTGTCCGCCGAAGCGGAGGGCACGCTCGTCGTCGCCGGTCCGCACCTCGTCCATNCCGAGCACCGCCCGATAGAACCGCGCGGCGTGATCCGGGTCCCGGACCGTGAGCACCAGATGATCGAGCCCGTCGACCGAGGGGCCGCCGTTTCGGCTCACGTTCGGCGTGGCGTCGTCGATGAATCCGGTCAACGCCTGGCGTCGGCGGTCGACCACCAGTTCGAAGACGTCCGGCCGTGAATAGTGACCGACGGAATCGAAGTTCTGCCGCTCCTCCCGGATCCGGGCGGGATCGAGGTCGACGACGATCATCGTCTCCTCGCCCGATGCGAGGGCGTCGGGATCGACCATCCAGGCGCCGTCCGGGCCGGCGACCCCGGATCCGCCCTCGAGGAGGTACGGCTCGTCGCTGCCGCGGAGATCGTCGAGTTCGGGAAGATCCTTCGGGAGGTCCGCGGGNGCGAGCACCCCGCCGACGCTGACCGCGAAGCATCGTCCTTCGCGGGCGACCACGCGGGTGAGATCACGGGTGAGCGCCTTCGCGCCGGGCCAGAGGAGGATGTGGACGTCCATCCCGTCGCTCTGCAGCGCGGTGCGAGCGAGCGGCATCCAGTTCTCCCAGCAGTTGAGCACGCCGACCCGCAGTTCGCCGACCTGCCGCGTGCGAAGACCGGCGCCGTCGCCGTTGCCCCAGCAGAGTCGCTCCTCGTAGGTGGGAACGAGCTTGCGGTGGTTGTTGACGAGGTGACCCTCGGCATCGATCCAGATCGCGGAGCAGTAGAGCGTGTGACCACCNCGATCGACGGCTCGTTCGACCACGCCCACCACCACCTCGATGCGGTGGATCGCCGCGGCGGCGCAGATCGACTCGAGGTGGCCGTGATCGGGCATCACCGACTCCTCGACGTAGCGGGCGTGCACGGCCTTCTGTCGTGGTGCATCGAATTCCGCACCCCCGGTCCGGGCGAGCCAGACCGGGTACCCGGGGAGGCATGCCTCGGGAAACGCCACGAGCTCCGCGCCCGCGTCCGCGGCGGCGTGAATGTGTTTCACGATCCGCTTCGAGGTCTCGTCGCGGTCGAGCAGGGCGGTACGAAGTTGAATGGCGGCGAGTCGCATGTCGGTCCGGTTCGAGGTCGCGGAGGGTCGGCTTCAGTCGTCCTGGCCACGATCCGCGACGGCGCCGCTGGAGGGCTTCGTCCAGTCGTGATCTGGATCGCCGTCGAGGGCCCGGCCCGCGAGTCTGATGCAGCGGCGGCAGACGAAGGCCTCTTCCCGGACGGGGCTCTGGAACGCCGGGTCGCGGCGAGGCTCGAGGCACATCGCACAGACCCACGCCGGGCCAGAAGTGATGTCGTCCTCGGGCGTCTGGGGCGGCGCATCGTCGATTCCCGCGTCGATCACGGCACGCCAGGCGGTCGAAAGGCAGTTCCCGCAGATGCAGGAGCCCTGATGCCCCTCCACGAGGGGGATGTCGTCGCTCCACGGGCGGGTGCAGAAGTCGCACAGGACGTCGGAGGGGAGCATGGAGTCGGGATCGGCGCCGGGTCGGTGCATCGTCGTATCCTACCGTTTGAAACCATGACCTCCGGACTCTCNCTCGCCAACAAGGTNNTGTTCCTCTTCGGCNTCGCGTCGCTGGTGATCGTCACCGGNACGCTNGCNCTCCCNTGGATCCGNTCCGANCAGCTNGTNTTCCAGAGCCAGCTCGAGGTCTCCCGNCAGCTCGCCGACACCTGGCTNGAGTCCCCGTCCCGNTCNTCNGCCACGGGNCTGCTTCCGATCCGACTCNTCCCNCNNGNNNAGATCGATCCNGNCGAANNNCCCTTCGCNTCCGATGCGGCNCGTCGNNTCGANGCNTCNNANGATCTCGAGGAGNTCTTNCAGGAGGTCGANTCGGGCAACGAGATCATCTANCGNTANGCCCGCGGNCTCCGNGGGCCCGCNTGGCGNCGGGCNGCGATCATCGCNGAGGTCGATCCNGGNCCGCNNGGNTNCGCCGANNNNCTNGGAGGCCTNCTCCTGATCGANCGNCCGAGCCGNCTNGCCGCNGGNCAGNTGCTNTCGACNCGGATCTACCTNGTCGCGGTCGGCATCGTGGCGGTNGCGCTNTCCACGNTCTTCTTCTGGTTCATNCTNAANCGNGTCATCCTCAAGCCNGTCCGCCGGCTNCGCGACACGGCCGAGCGGGTGGANCAGGGCGACTTCACNGTNCGCGCGGACATCCGGACCGGTGACGACTTCGAGCAGCTGGCGGAGGCCTTCAATCGCATGCTCGACGAGACCTCGCTCACCGCATCGCGACTGCGGAGCATGAACGAGTCGCTCGACTTCAAGGTCACCGAACTCTCCGAGGCGAACATCGGTCTCTACGAGTCCAACCGGCTCAAGAGCGAATTCCTCGCCAACGTCAGTCATGAATTGAAGACGCCGCTGAATTCGATCATCGGTTTCGCGGAGCTGCTCGAAGAGCTCGCGTCNCAGGAGGAGACACCGGATCCGAAGCGAAGGCGATACCTGTCGAACATCATCACCAGCGCCCGTCGGCTGCTCGAGATGATCTCGGAACTCCTCGAGATGGCCAAGATCGAAGCGGGGCGGGTCGAGTTGTCCATCGACCCCGTCGACGTCGGGGAGCTCATGGAAGGCCTCGCCGCGATCATGCGGCCGCAGGCGGAGGCGAAGCGGATCACCATCGAACACACGGTCGCGGGGTCGCTGCCCCGGCTGGAGACCGATGCCGGGAAGCTCCAGCAGATCCTGTTCAACTTCCTTTCCAACGCGGTGAAGTTCTCGCCGGAGGACTCGGTCGTCATTCTCGCCGCGGAGGGATTCGTCCGGGGTGACGGATTCAGCGGCGTTCGTTTTCGCGTGACCGATCACGGTCCGGGCATTCCCAGCGACCTGCAGGAGACGATCTTCGAGAAGTTCCGCCAGGCCGACGCCTCGCACACGCGATCGTTCGGCGGAACCGGTCTCGGGCTCGCCATCTGCCGGGAACTCGCGGAACTGCTCGGGGCGAAGGTCGCCCTCTCCAGCGACGTGGGCTCGGGCTCCACGTTCAGCGTGGAGGTTCCGCTCACCTATCGGGAGCAGGAACTCCAGTCCCTGCTGGACTGAGCATCGGCCTCAGCGGATCAGGCGGCCGATCCGGGCGTCCGCGTCGGGGACCCGCCTTCTCGCCATCGCCGCGTCGAACGGATCGGGAAGCGGATCGAATTCGGGGCGATCGAGGGCGAAGGCGATGACGGCCTCCGCCACCCGGACGGGGGTCACCCCGCCATCCGGGCTCCAGACGCCGTAGTCCGCCCACCCCAGACGCATCCGGGACCGCTCGAGGCGACCCTCGGCGTCCAGCCGTTGCAGCGTCCAGCTGCAGCCGGTCGCGTCTTCGCGTTCTTCGACGAGTTCGAACATGACCGCGGAGGGTAGCGGCTCGAATCCGACCTCGTGGGACGNCGAACCGACNGCGTCGCAACCGATCCCGGCGTCGTAAGTAAGATGGAGCCCCGGCCCGATTCCGCACNTCGGCCATGCCCCCCGTTCCCGACGGAAACCGCGCTTCATGACCTTCGTCTTCGAGATCATCCGCCTCGGCATCAAGAATCTCGGTCTGCACAAGCTGCGGTCCTCGCTGACGAGCCTCGGGATCATTCTCGGCGTGGCGGCGGTGATCATCGTGGTCTCGATCGGCGAAGGCAACAAGCAGTCGACGCTCCGCCAGATCACCGACCTCGGTGCCACGAACATCATCATTCGAAGTCAGAAGCCGCCCACGACCCAGTCCGCGAGCACCAGCAACACCTTCGTCGTCGAGTACGGACTCACCCGGCTCGATCTGAAGCGACTTCAGGAATTCGTCGGCCCGTCGTCGGACCTCGAAGCGACGACCGACGCCGCGTCGACGAGCCGGCTTCGGGGAAAGCACCTCGTTCCGCTGAAGGCGGTCGGATCCGAGATCCGACGACGCAACGAGCGAACCGTCAGCCAGGTCTTCGGAACGACGCCGGACCTCTCCCGGACCGCCAACCTCTCCGTGCGGCCCGGCGGTCGATACCTCGTCGACGCCGACGTCGAAGGGTCGGCGCCGGTCGCGGTCATCGGCTCGGAGATCGCCGACACCTTCTTCCGACTCGAGGATCCGGTCGGGAAAGACCTCCGGATCGACAGCCAGGTGTTCAAGGTCGTCGGCGTGCTCGAGCCGATCGGGCTCGCGGGCGGGGCGGGCGTCGCGCTGGTCGGCCGCGACCTCAACAAGGACGTCCACATCCCGATCACCTCGGCGAGGCAGAACTTCGGGGACATCGTGGTCCGACGCACGAGTGGCTCGTTCAGCGGCGAAGACGTCAAGATCAGCGAGATCTACCTTCAGGCGGACAACACCGACGAGGTGATCGAACTCGCCCAGCTCGCCACGCGGATCCTCGAGATGGAGCATCCGACGTTCCGCGACGTGCAGGTCATCGTGCCCTGGGAACTGCTTCAGAACGCGAAGCGGACGATGCTGATCTGGAACATCATGCTCGTCTCCGTCGCGGCGATCTCCCTGCTGGTGGGGGGGATCGGGATCATGAACATCATGCTCGCCTCGGTGGTGGAGCGAACCCGGGAGATCGGGATTCGCCGCGCCCTCGGCGCCACCCGGAACCACATCATCGCCCAGTTCCTCGTCGAGACCGGTTCGATCTCGTCGCTCGGCGGCATTCTCGGGATCGCGCTCGGCGTGGGAATCTCGTTCGGCCTGGGGTCGTTCGTGCCCTGGCTGCTTTCGTTCCCGGCGTTCCGTGAACTCGTCGAAGGCGAATTCAAGATCGAGCCCGTCATCGCCCCGTGGTCGATCTGGTCGAGCCTGCTGGTTGCCGTCGGGGTGGGTCTGATCTTCGGCATCTACCCGGCGATCATCGCGAGTCGCAAGGACCCGATCGACGCCCTGCGTCACGATTGAGGCGCGAGCCCGAGGCCCCCATCCGCGTTCAACGGGGCGGACGCATCAGCAACTCGACATCGCCGTTGCCCCAGTCCAACCAGCCCTCGAATCGGGCGGTGGTCTTGAATCCCGCGGTTTCGAGCATCGCTCGCGTCGGCTCGGCGACGAGATCGGGGTAGAGGAGGACGATGTGGTCCGGGCCGGCCGCGAGCGTCTCGTCGTCGAGGCGGGCACCGAGGTCCACCGCGTGCTGCAGCCGGAGATCCGATGCCGACGCGTAGTAGTCGGCGACGTCGTCACCCAGTCCGATCGACCAGACGGATCGCTCCGGCGCCGCGTCCGCCAACGCGTCGATCGCGTCGCGGATCGGTTGTCGCGGAGGACGGACGACGAGCGCGGTGCACCAGCCGATGGCGAGGATCATGGCGGCGACGTACGCGGGTTCGGACCGCTGCGGCAGGAACATGAGGGCTCGAATCCCCGCCGCGATGAGCAGGACCGAGGCGGGAATCAGGAAGAGCAGGAAGCGGGCGTAGACCCAACCGTCGCCCGCGATCAGCAGGATGGCGGTGACCAGTCCGCCCGAGACCGAAGCGACGGTGGCGATTCGAAGCCTGGGCCATCGGCTCGACTCGGTCCCACCGAGGAGGGCGAGGGCGAGTCCCGGGAGGGCTGCCCAGAAATACCACGAGCCCCCGAGCTGGAGAAGGCCTTTCCATGCTTCGATGCCGAAGAGGGAGGGTTCATCGCCGTCGGCCGCGAAGAACTCACCGCGGAGCAGGAGGAACGAGGGGAGAACCGGTGCGAGGACGAGCAGGGTGGTGACGCCCCCGAGGCCGAGGCCGACCGTGAGGCGCAGGCCGGGACCGCGTCGATGCCGCCGGAGCAGCCAGGACAGGGCGAGCAACGCATGTCCCAGGGGCACGAAGGCGAAGGCGAAGTGCGACCAGCAGCCGAGCGTCGCGAACACGGCGTACCACAACGTGGCCGAGCGATGACCGTCGGAGATCCGCACCACCTGCCAGGTGGTGAGAATCGTGAAGAGCATCATGAGCGAGTAACCGCGGGCATCGACGCTCTCCAGCACCGCCACCGGCATCAAGGCCATCACCGCGGCCGCGATGAGTCCGAACCGGTCGCCGTCGACGGTTCGCGCGAGTCCGAACATCGCGGGGACGCACGCGATGCCCGCGAGCAGGGCCGGCGTTCGCAGCACGAGCTCGTTCACCCCGCCGTTGACGTCGATCAACAGACTCGCGAGCGCGGAGTGGAGAACGTGATTGCTGAGGGCGTAGTAGTTCCCCAGCGCGGGGCCCGGGCCGTGGATGGAGAACGACGTCATCGCCGCGATCTCGTCGTACCAGAGGCTCTCGTCGATTCGAATCAGACGTGGAACGAGGGCGAGCACGGTGAGGAGCACCACCATCGACTTCGTGGCGAAGGTCGGCGGTGGCGGAAAGGCCGGGAATCGCGGAATGGGCGAGACGCGGTCGAACCAGCGGATGAGCCAGGGCGCGAGGATCCACGTGAGGGCGGCGATCGGTGCGACGGTGAAGAGCAGACGAACGCCGCGCACCGTCTCGGCCGGGACCTCGCCGATCCGATCGAGCAGCAGGGGGTGCGTGAACCACGCGACCCAGGTCTCCTGTGATCCGAACAGGATGATCGAGAGACAGGCGAGCCCCACGCATCCCCCCGCGATCACCAGGGGATCGCGGCGGCTTGGCTTCGACTTGGGTGGAGTCGGGTTCACGCTTGGCAGACGATACCGCGCTCACCCCCCGGGACGATGCCGTCCGGTCATCGAGGCTCGAGCAGGATCGCCGGTGGAGCCACCGCCTTCGGCAGTCCTTCGATCCCCATGAGCACGAACGCCGGAGCGCGGACCACGATGACGCGGTCCTTGAGTCGGGCGCTCGCCCATCTCCCCTGCACGTAGATCGGCACCGGCGTCTCGGTCTCCGGATCGAGTCGGCCGGGATCGAGGTTCCTGCCCTGGTACGGATCCCGGGGGTCCACCGGGTCGACCACGCCGTCCGCGATCTCCGCCTCGCTCACCGGATGCCAGGCGTCCGGTTCGACCTGGGCGACGATCGACCCGAGAAGATCCGCGCCGATCTGACGCGGCGTCCGACGAAGGGTCTTCTCATCGGTTTCGCCGAGTCCGAAGCCTCGACGGTAGTGGTCCGGGGGAACGAACGACGGTGGCTCGAACAGCAGATCGGTCACCTCGATCACGCGGGTGATCGGTCGAGTCCGGCGGGCGAGCGTCTCGCGCGGGCCGACTTCGAGAATGCCGGAGCGAACCTGCCACGCGGCGCGACGACTGCCGCTCGAGGCCTCGATGAGGGCCTCGAGGGCTTCGGTGGCGGACACGTCGCGCAGGGCGAGCGAGATCGACGAGGGGGCCTGGGCATCCGCCTCGGGCTTCGGGAAGTGGTCGACGAAGTTGAGGCCGAGGGCGTCGGCGAAGGCGCGTCTCGCCCGTCGGGGATCCGCGTCCTCGCACACCAGTTCGACGCGAAGCAGGGAAAGTCGGCCGTGGACTTCGGCGTCGGAACGGGCCCAGAAATCACCGTCGGGCCGTGTGCGTTCGGCGCCGATGATTCGAATGGTCCCGGTCGTGGAGGCCGACTCGAGGGCGGTCGAGCCGGGCGTGGCCTCGATCGGGCGCTGGGCGAGCGTGCATGCGGCCACCAACGCGAGGAGGAGTTTCGCGGTCGAGTGTCGTGACATGGTCAGAGCCTCAGGGGTTTCCGGTGCCTCCGGTGGACCCGGTGACCGTGGTCCCACGGAATTTCACGTTCTCGATGATCGAGATCGGTGCGCTGAAGCTGACGTAACGACCGTTCCGGCGCTGCGTCGGCGCGGCTCGCCGCCTCGGCGCGAATGGGTAGCCACCGATCTGTCGCTGGATGTAGTCGGGGGCGCGGATGATCAGGACGCCTTCGTAGTAGCGAATGGACGCCGCGTCGCCACCGTTCATCTGCCAGGCTTCCGGCTCGATGGTCTCGACGATGATGTCGATCAACTGCTGGGTCTTCTCCTCTTCGGAGAGGCGTTCCGGCTCACCTTCGGGGTTGCCGAACGGGGCACCGCCGCCGCCGCCACCGCCGCCGCCGNNNCCACCGCTGCCGCCGCCGCCGAATCCNCCGCCNCCNCCNCCACCGCCGCCGCCGANNGCCGCCGGACTGCAGGGAACTGCTGAGATCGAACTCGGGTGCGTTGTCGAACATCGGGACTTCGAAGAGGAGGTCACGGATCGGGTACATCCGCAGCTTGCGGGCCGCAGGCGCGGAGAGGCGTTCCTTGGTGCCGAGCTCGATGAAGCCCCGGCGGAGCTGCCAGGTGCAGGGGTCGAGATCGCCGCACTGATCGAGCATCATCTCGACGATGGTGAGGGCCGGCTTGTCGGTCGCCTTCAGTGTGATGGGTGCCTCGGGGTCGATTCCCATGCCGCTGCGGTCGTCGTTGTATCGAACGACCAGATCGACGCCGAGAATCTGGCGGAGATAGTCGAAGGCCTCGCGGGCCGGGGTCTCGTCGAAGTCCACGCTGATGTCGGTGTAGATCAGTGCACCCAGCAGGGCGGCCTGGCTGGAGTCCTTCGATGCCTCGGCCTCACGCTGTTTCGCGACGGCACGGATCCGGTCGGAGAGGTTCTGGCCCATGGCCGAGTCGCAGGTCCACGCCGGCGCGATGCCGGCGGCGAGAATGGCGACGAGGGAGAGGCGGTTCGTGATCTTCTGCATGGGAGGTCTCCAGTCCGGGGCTTGGACGAGCGGGTTGGCCATGATGACCGGTATGGCCGCCATGATGCTCCCCGGTTCCACCGTGTCGACGGGCGGATCGGCAACACCGTATGCCGCTCGGGACCCGGTTCAATCCGTCGAGTATAGGGAATGGATCCGAAAAAACCCCATGGCTTGGCCAGAAACGGGGGCGGACGGGCTCGGAGCGGGTCGGGATCGGCGATTCCGACGACCGAGCCGCCCGCTCAGGAGCCCGATTCGACGAGCAGCAGGACCGCGGTGGCGTTCGCGGCGACCGACTGTCGCGCGGACCAGGGGGCGACGCGGAGGCCGCCCGAGGCCTTTCGCCATCCGGGGAGAAGCCGCGCGTCCCGTTCCATGGTCTCGAGCTGACGCAGGAAGCGAACGATTCCTTCGACGCCGACGGTGGCCCGGCGGTTCGCATCCGGATCGTCGCTGGGCAGGTGCTCGAGGACCGCCATCCCGAGGCCCGGTCGAAGCGTCCGCGCGTCCACCGTGCTCCTGCTTCCCGCTCGGGGCTCGAGTCCGCCCGCGAGGTCGATCGTCGCATCGCGCTCCTGTCGGAGCAGGAGGGAGTCTCGTACCGCGCGCAGCGCGTCGAGCCGGGGTGACGACTCGCCGGTGCGTCGCTGCCGGCTTCGCTCGGCGAGGGCCAGCCATTCGAACGAGGCGACCATCGCGTCGACGGAGCGGTTCATCTTCCACGCGTCATCGAGTCGCTGCAGGAAGGCGGCGTCATCGGCGATGTTCGCCGGTGTTGCGCCGATCGCGGCGGCTCGACGCGCCAGTCCCACGGGATCCGCGGGCGACGTGCCGCCTTCGATCGTTTCGAGGACCCGACCGATCTCCGTGTAGTCGTCGAGTGCGGTGGCGGCGAGCAGGGCGAGATCGGCGCACGCCGGTTCCTGCAGCTCCAGCGCCGTGGTCTCCCGGAGAAGGGCGAGGGCGGCGTCCTTCGATCGTCGGTCGAGGGTGGGATCGCCGGAGCCGGCGGTTCCGCTCGCCGCGAGGGCCCAGGCGACGAGGAGGCGATCGGCGGGCGTGGCTTCGAACGGGTCGTGTCGATCCGCGATCGGGTCGTAATCGCCGAGGAATCGAGGTCGATCCGCCGCCGCTTCGACGTCCGCCGGTCGATGGCCGAGCAGGTTCGCCACGATTCTCCGGCGGATCGCCTGCAGGGTCGCGGGATCGAGCGGGCCTCGCTCGACGCGATCGCCCGCTCGGAGGAGCACGCGAGGAAACTCGTCCGAAGCGGCCTGCCCGATCCGGATCGTCTCGAACCGCCGGAGCGAGACCTGGTCCAGTTCGCGGAGTTGCGGGAGGTCGCGGGGGGGGAGTCCGAGTTCGTCGAGCAGTCGGAAGATGGTCGAGGAGGTCGCATCCGCGGTTCCGGTCGCGAGTTCGCGTCCCGGCAGGCTTCGGGCGATCGAGGTGCCGCGTCGGATCGCGATGCCGTCGATTCCCGGTCGGATCCGACGGGCGGCGGCGGCGAGCGTGCCACCGAGCAGGGGTTCGTCGGGGCCTGCGAATTCGAGCTCGAGGGCGAGTCTCGACGGAAGGGTGTCGCGAATCGCGGCGGGAAGGTCGCGAACCCGCTCGTTGCCGAACGCCTGCGCCAACGCGCGGCCGAGGGCCCGGCGCACGGCGCGATCATCGCCGGCGGGATCGTCGCCGCGGCCGATCGATCGGCCGTCCATTCGCAGGAGCACGCCGACCGCTTCCATCCCGGCGATCTCGATCCCGGCCTCGTCGGAGGTCTCCGCGGGAAGCGTGCCGGCGTCGAGCCATGCCCTGGCCCGCAGCCAACCGGCGACCGCGTCCTCCATGGACGGCGGTGTCGCGGCCGCCAGTCCCGTCAACGCGAGAACGGCGAGCATCGTGATCGTCCGAGAACCGCGAGTCGCTTGTTGGCGGACCACGTTTCTGGAGACGGCAGCGGGGGGGGTTCTGATCATGCGGGCTGACGGTTCATGTCGGTGGCGGGGAATCGGGCTCGGTCCTTGCGTGGCGTCGGGGACGAGGCAGACTCGGGTGTTCTAAAACCAAAGATCGGAGAATACCCCATGCTCGCTTTCCAGCTTCTTCAGTTCTCGGCTCATCGTCGTCGCCTCGCCCTGCTCACCAGCCTCACCTTCATGGCGATGTGCTGAACCAAACCAAGAGACTCTCTCTCGCGGGAGGATCGGCGACCTCGCCCTAAGGTCGCATGCCGGTCCCCACGAAACGCGGGCCCGTCCTGAAAAGGACGGGCCCGCGTGTTTTTCACCAATGATCGATCCGGATCAGAACTGGATCTTGTCGGTACCCATGGCACCGTGGTCGTCCATGCCGCCACGCTTGGGCGACGGGTTCTCGAAGCCGTCGGCACCGATGTCCGCCGAATAGTCGGTGGTGTCGTTGGTACCCCACTGGGCCCGCTTGAGGCTCAGGCCGATCTTGCGATCGTCGGTGTCGACCCGGAGGATCTTGACGTCCACCTCGTCGTCGACCTTGACCACGTCCTGCGGGTTCTCGACCTTCTGGTCGGAGAGCTCGGAGATGTGGAGCAGGCCTTCGAGGTTGTCCTCGAGCTCGACGAAGACACCGAAGTTGGTGATCTTCGTGACCTTGCCCTTGACGATCATGCCCGGTCGGTACGCGGTCGGGATCGCTTCGATCCACGGATCCTCGCTGAGCTGCTTCAGGCCGAGACCGACCCGCTGCTTCTCCTGGTCGACCTCGATGACCACGCACTTCACGACCTCGCCCTTCTGGAAGATCTCGTTCGGGTGAGCGACCTTCTTGGTCCAGGAGATGTCGGAGACGTGGAGCAGGCCGTCGATGCCCGGCTCGATCTCGATGAAGGCACCGTAGTTCGCGAGGTTGCGGACCTTGCCCTCGATGATCGTGCCCGGGGGGTACTTCTCGGCGACGAGTTCCCAGGGGTTGACCTCGGTCTGCTTCATGCCGAGGGAGATCTCGAGCTTCTCCTTGTCGATGTCGAGCACCACGACCTCGACCTCGTC
>NYVS01000026.1 GCA_002684755.1 Phycisphaerae bacterium | reverse complement strand
ACCGTCTCCAGATTCGAATTCACCATCACCGACTCGAATCCCATCTCCTCCGCCGCGAAGCTCGCCTGGCAGCAGCAGTAGTCGAACTCGATCCCCTGCCCGACCCGGTTGGGTCCGCCGCCGAGGATCACGATCTTCGGCCGACCGCCGACGCGTGATTCGTCGTCGCGCACCGTTCGGACCTCGTCGCCGTCGACCATCCGGAACGACCGCTCGTAGGTCGAGTAGAAGTAGGGCGTGACCGCCTCGAACTCGGCGGCACAGGTGTCGACCAGCTTGTAGACCGGCTCGATGCCGCACGACTTGCGGTGACCACGGACCGCGAGGATCGACTCGGTGTCGATCCGTCCCAGGTAGAGGTTCGCGAGCTGCGGATCCGAGTAGCCCAGTCGCTTGGCTTCGAAGAGATCCTCGGCCGGAAGATCCTCGAGCCGCTCGTGGGCGACCAGACGATCCTCGAAACCGATCAACTGCACCAGCTGGTCGAGGAACCACGGATCGATGCCGGTGAGCTCGCGGATCCGCTCCAGCGGCCACCCGAGCTTCACGGCGTACCGCACGTAGTAGAGCCGCCCCTGGCTGGGGACCGAGAGTTTCCGCACCAGCAGATCCTCGGCGGGCGGCCATGCCGTCTCCTCGCCGCGTCGGGCCTGCAGCCAGCGGTCGTTCGCGTCGAGCCCGAGCCCGAACCGCTTGACCTCCATGCTCCGGATCGCCTTCTGCAACGCCTCCTTGAAGGTCCGACCGATCGACATGCCCTCGCCCACCGACTTCATCTGGGTGGTGAGGGTCTCGTCGGCCTCGGGGAACTTCTCGAAGGTCCAGCGGGGCATCTTCACCACGACGTAGTCGATCGACGGCTCGAAACACGCCGAGGTGGACCCGGTGATGTCGTTGCGGAGTTCGTCGAGGGTGTATCCCACCGCCAGCTTCGCGGCGATCCGCGCGATCGGAAATCCGGTGGCCTTCGAAGCGAGCGCGGAACTCCGGGACACCCGCGGATTCATCTCGACCACGACCACGTCGCCGTTCGCCGGGTTCACCGCGAACTGGACGTTCGAGCCGCCGGTGTCGACCCCGACCGCCCGCATGATCGCGAACGCACCGTCCCGCAGCCGCTGGTACTCCTTGTCGGAGAGCGTCATGATCGGGGCGACGGTGATCGAGTCGCCGGTGTGCACGCCCATCGCATCGATGTTCTCGATGCCGCAGACCACCACGCAGTTGTCCTTGCGATCCCGGACGACCTCGAGTTCGTATTCCTTCCATCCGAGCAGCGACTTGTCGATCTGGACCTGGTCGATCATCGACGCCTTGATGCCGGAGCGGACGATCTCCTCGTACTCCTCCCGGTTCCACGCGACGCCGCCGCCGGTGCCGCCGAGCGTGAACGCGGGCCGGATGATCGCCGGCAGTCCGATCTGGTCGAGGAACTCCATCGCGTCCTCGACGTTGGAGACGGTCCGACTCTCGGGGTTCTGCAGGCCGACGGAGTCGACGACCTTCTTGAACGCCTCGCGATCCTCGGCGCGACGGATGACCTCGCGGTCGGCGCCGATCATCTCGATGCCGTGCTCCTGCAGGATCCCCCGGTCCCACAGTTCGCAGGCGCAGTTCAAGCCGGTCTGTCCGCCGAGCGTCGGAAGGATCGCGTCGATCGGCGAGCCGAGTTCGGCCTCCCGCTCGATCACCTTCCGGACCGCGTCCGGCGTGATCGGCTCGATGTAGGTCCGGTCGCTGAACGCCGGGTCGGTCATGATCGTCGCGGGGTTCGAGTTCACCAGGACGATCCGGTATCCCTCCTCGCGGAGGGCCTTGCAGGCCTGGGTTCCCGAGTAGTCGAATTCACAGCCCTGGCCGATGACGATCGGGCCGGAACCGAGAAGCAGGATCGTGGAGATGTCGTCTCGTCTTGGCATGGGGGCACGCGTCTCCCGCGGTTCGTGACGACCCCCGGACACCTCGTCCGGAGCCGCATCGTCCGGCTTCGTGGTCCGCTCGCCCGGGTCCCCTCGGAACCCGATCCGCGCAAATCTCCGACAGCATACCGCAGCGNGTGCGATTCGAGAACCGGAACGACCGTTCATCCACCGACCGCTTGACGCGGACCGGCACGCCAAGGAGGCTTGGGGCGTGAGTCCCCCCACCCTCGCCATCTGGATCGTCGCCGGGATCGCGGCCTGGATCCTCCTCTGGATGTGGTTCATCCCCCGGGCCACCCGGNGGATTCGATCGACCCTCGANGCCCGGATCGGCGACGGNCCGCTGGTCGGGGCGATCGACCTCGCCTCATGCTGCTACTGCCGGTGGGTCCACCGAGTGCGGTTCGAAGGCTTCGATCGGCTTCCCGAGACGTTCCGCCACGGCGGCGCCGGTGGNGGGGTCGTGGTCGCCAATCACACCGCGGGCATGGATCCCATGCTCGTCCAGACCGGGCTTCGGAGGCTGGTCCGCTGGATGATGTGGGCGGACATGATGACGCCCGCCCTCGACTGCGCCTGGAAGGCGGGGCAGGTGCTTCCGGTCAGCCACGGGCAGGCGGACTCCACCACGCTGCGGAAGGCCGTGCGACACGTCAAGCAGGGCGGAATCATCGGACTCTTCCCCGAGGGGGCGATCGCTCGACCGCCGGGCGAGCTCCGGCCGTTCCAGCCGGGGGTCGGCCTGCTGGCCCGGCTCACCCGCGCTCCGGTCCTGGTCCTCTGGATCCACGACACCCCCTACACCGAAACCGCCTGGGGATCGCTCGCCCGAACCAGCCGGGCGGTCGTCGAATTCGTGGANGTGCTCGATCTCTCGAAGGAAAAGGACCCCGCGGTCGCCTCGGAGATGCTCCGGGACGCGATCGCCCGGCGAAGCGGCTGGCCGCGGAACGAGGAATCGATGCTCGAACCCGAGGCCGCGACCGCGGACCACGCGGACTGATCGCCGACGGGGGCCTGCTACAGTCCGGACATGATCTCCAGCCTCCACGGCGAACTCCGCGAAGTGAACGAGCAGGTCGCGACGATCCAGGTCGGGCCGATCGGCTACGACGTGATGCTGCCCGCGGGCGACGTCGGCCGACTGCGACTCGCGATCGGGCAGCCGGTGGACCTCACCGTCCTCCACTANCTCGAGAGCCAGTCCAACGGGGCCGTGTTCCGACCTCGCCTCATCGGCTTCGCGAACGACACCGAGCGATCGTTCTTCGAACTCTTCACGTCGGTCAAGGGAATCGGCTACCGCAAGGCCCTCCGCGCCCTCGCGATGCCGATGTCGACCGTGGCCCGAGCAATCGCGGAGCGCGACGCCGACACCCTTCGCGCCCTCCCCGAGATCGGCAAGCGAACCGCCGAGACCATCGTGCTCGACCTCGCGGAAAAGGTCGAGCAGGACTTCGCCGGACTCTGCGGCGGTGACGGGGCCGACGCCGAGATCGAGGGCACCGCGGTCCCCGACGGCGCCCGGGACGCGATCACGGTGCTCGTCCAGCTCGGCGAGGCCCGAACCATCGCGGTGGAACTCGTCGACCGGGTCCGTCGCGCCGATCCGACCATCACCGACGCCGACGCACTCGTCGCCGCGGCCCTCCGATTGAAGGACACGGTGAACTGACGCCGTCGTTCGAACCGAAACACCCCGGTCCCGAACCGCCCCGAACCCGAATCGAATCCCCTCTCATGCGACACGCGATGATCATGGCCGGTGGCTCCGGCACCCGGCTCTGGCCGGTCAGCCGGAACGACCGCCCGAAGCAGCTGGTTCCGCTCATCGACGGCCGATGCCTGCTCGAAGTCGCCAGCGACCGGCTCGACGGCGTGGTCGACGCGGATCACCGNTGGATCTGCACNGGCGAACGATTCCGCGANCAGGTCCGCGCCTCGGTTCCCGGAATCGACGANGAACACGTCCTCGGCGAGCCGTGCGGTCGCGACACGCTCAACGCGGTGGGTCTGACCGCCGCGGTGCTCGCCCGNCGGGATCCCGACGCGATCTTCGCGGTGCTCACCGCGGATCACGTGATCGAACCCCAGGCGGTGTTCGCGGAACGACTCGACGCGGGCTTCAAGCTGGTCGAAGCCGATCCCCGTCGACTCGTGACGTTCGCGATCACCCCCACCCGACCGGCCAGCGAATACGGCTACGTCGAACAGGGCGACGCGATCGACGGTGCTCCGGGCTGCTTCGAGGCGGCACGCTTCGTCGAGAAGCCCGACCGGGAGACCGCGGAGGCGTATCTCGAGACCGGACGGTTCGCGTGGAACAGCGGCATGTTCGTCCTCCACGCCGGCACGGTGCTGGACGCGATCGGCCGATACGAACCGGCCACCCGGGACGGACTGGACCGGATCGCGTCGCACTGGGACGACGGCCGACGAACCGCGACCCTCGATGCCATCTACCCCGACCTCAAGAAGATCAGCGTCGACTACGGGCTCATGGAACCCGCGGGCGGCGATCCGTCCCTCACCATCTGCACCGTGCCGATGGACGTGTCGTGGATCGACGTGGGCAGCTGGCCCAGCCTCGGCGAGACGATCGCCCCCGACGACGCGGGCAATCGCGTCGCGGCATCGACCACCCACGTCGGCCTCGATTCGAAGGACCTGCTCGTCTTCAGCGAGGACCCCGACCACGCGGTCTGCACGATCGGATGCGAAGGCCTGGTGGTGATCCACACCGCGAAGGCGACGCTNGTCTGCCGGGCCGAGGACGCCCAGAAGGTCAAGGACCTCGCGGGCCTNGTGCCCGAGGACCTTCGCTGAACCCATGCGGATCCTCGCCGTCGATCTCGGAGACGTCCGCACCGGTCTCGCCGCGGGCGAAGACCTCACCGGAACCGTGCAGCCGCTCGAGGTGATCGTCGAGCGCGATCCCGAACGCCGCTTCGAGAAGATCGTCTCGGCGGCCGAAGCGTTCGGTCCGGACGTGGTGCTGATCGGGCTCCCCATCAACATGGACGACACCGAGGGCCCCCGCGCCCTCGCGGCCCGGGCCTTCGGGGCCCGCGTGGCGGAGCGGACCGGACTCCGGGTCGAGTTTCACGANGANCGACTCTCGAGCTTCGAGGCCGACGAGGCGTTGAAGGGATCCGGCCTCACCCACAAGGGCAAGAAGAAGATCCAGGACGCCATCGCGGCCGCGAACATCCTCGAGGACTGGCTTCGCCGCTGAGTCGGTTCAACCGCCGCAGGCGGCCCGGTCCACGTACCAGATCATCTCACCGCGCAGGGGACGGATCCCCTTGCAGGGCAGGGTCTCGAANCCGTCGCCGCCGCTGGAGATCCGGGCGATCATCTCGGCCTTCTTCGCGCCGAGCACGTAGAACGCGATCGAGCGTGCGTCGTTGAGCAGCGGATAGGTCATGGTCACCCGGGGTGGCGGAACCACGCTGGGNGCGTCGTTGTCGACGACCCATCGATCCTCGACCAGCAGCGCCGGACTGTGGGGGAACAGGCTCGCGGTGTGCCCGTCCGGCCCCATCCCGAGCAGGACGAAGTCGAGTCGACCCCGATCACCTTCGTCGGAGCCACCCCCGAGCATCAGGCATTCCCGCAGTTCCGCCTCGTAGAGATCGGCGGCGTCGTCGTCCTCGACCGGCATCGGATGCACGTTCGCGCCGGGGATGTCGCAGTGCTCGATGATCAGTTCGTGGATGTGCTTGAAGTTGTTGGTGTCGCTGTCGAAGGGCGCGCGTCGCTCGTCGACGATCCAGAGATGGGTGTTGCTCCACGGCATCTCCCGGAACAACGGATCGATCATGAGCCGGCGATAGAGCGGCATCGGAGTGCCGCCTCCGGAGAGCGCGAGGTGGAAGATCCCCCGCTTCCGCACCGCCTCCTTCGCCACCGCGAGCAGATCCCGACCGAGTCGCTCCTGGGCGTCCTCCTCGTCCGCGGCCACGTTGACGCCGCCGGGCAGGGAGGGAACCTGGAAACCATCGTCCTCGATCTCGTAGGTGTCGCTCATGTCTTTCCTCTTTCCCTTCGGTTCCTGCCGCTTCGCGACATCCGACCGTGGAGAGGCCGGTTCGTTCCAGTGGTGCCGTCGAACATCGACGCCGCGCCTGCATCATTCCCCGCTCGCGTCGTCCTCGCGCCAGCGACGCCCCTTGCGGGCGAGCAGTTCCCGAGCCGAATCGGGGCCCCAGGAACCGGGCTGGTAGTTGTCGTGGATGCCCTTCCGCGCGGGCGAGCTGGAGGCATCGAGGAACGGCATCACCGCGTCCCACGCGCTCTCGACCTCGGTCCGACTCTTGAACAGCGTCTGGTCGCCCCGCATCGCGTCGATCATGAGCGGACCATAGGCCTCGAGCGACGGCGCGTCGAACGTCGCGCCCACGTCCGCCATCATCTCCAGCGGATCGATGTGGATGCCCAGCCCGGGACGCTTGGTCTCGAAGCGGAGACTGAGTCGCTCGGTGGGCGCGACCGTGAACACCAGGCGATCGGGCACCAGTCGGTCGCCTCCGACGAAGTCGGGAAGCTTCCGGAAGAGATTGGCCGCCGGGGGCTTGAACTGGACGACGACCTCGGTGCGCTTCTCGGCCATCCGCTTTCCGCTGCGAAGGTAGAACGGCGTGCCGGCCCATCGCCAGTTCTGGAACTGGAGCTCCAACGCCGCGAAGGTCTCGGTGGTGCTGCCCGGCGCGACGCCCTCGCTCGACGCGAAGCCGGGATCGTCGGCGCCGTCGGACGCGTACTGACCGAGGGCGCAGTAGTCGGCCACCCGGTCGAGCGGCGTCGGAACCAGCGCATCGATGATCTTGACCTTCTCGCTCCGGATGTGCTCCGGGGTGTAGTCGGTGGGTGGCTCCATCGCGACGAACGCGAGGATCTGGAAGAGATGCGACTGGATCATGTCGCGGATCGCCCCGGTCTGATCGTAGAACGCGGTCCGCTGCCCGACGCCGACGGTCTCGGCGGCGGTGATCTGGACGTGGTCGATGTACTGCTGGTTCCAGACCGGCTCCCAGAGGATGTTCGCGAATCGGAACACCAGCAGGCTCTGCACGATCTCCTTCGCGAGGTAGTGGTCGATG
>NYVS01000025.1 GCA_002684755.1 Phycisphaerae bacterium | reverse complement strand
GCATGCGGGCGGCGTGCGAGCAGATCTGGTCGTAGGCGGGGCCGAGAAAGCCGTCGAACTGGATCTCGGGGACGGGCCGCAGGCCCGCCATCGCGAGGCCGATCGAGGTTCCGATGATCCCGCTTTCGGCGAGCGGGGTGTCGACCACCCGGTGATCACCGAACCGCTTCTGGAGCCCTTCGGTGACGCGGAAGACGCCACCGTTGATGCCGACGTCCTCTCCGAGCAGGAGGACGCGATCGTCCTTCTCCATCTCCTGGACGAGGGCGAGGTTGATCGCTTGCACGAGGGTGAGGCTGGCCATCGGTTGCGTTCCGTCTGGAATCGGGACGAGTTCGTCCCTTGGGGGGGTGCGGTGAGGAGGAGATCGTCCGGTCTCAGGCGTTGGTCGTCTGGGTGGACTCGATCTGCGAGGGATCCTGCCCGATCGAACTGGTTCGTCGGGTCCGTCGTTGGAGGTCGAGATCGGGGGGGATCTCGGCGTACATCGCGTTGAAGAAATCGTCGCTGTCGGGGGCCTCGATGTTCTCGGCGCGTTCCACGATGCCCGCGGTGTCCGCTTCGACCTTCTCGGCGAGCGCCGCTTCCTTCGAGTCGTCCCAGATGCCGAGTTCCTTCATGTAGCCGCGGACCCGGATCAGCGGATCCCGCTGTCGCCACAGTTCGACCTCCTCCTCGTCGCGGTAGCGACGGGCGTCGTCGGCCGTGGTGTGGTCGCCGAGGCGATAGGTGACGCCTTCGACGAAGAAGGGACGACCGTGTTCGCGACCCAGTTCGACGGCCTTCCGCATGCAGTACACGACGGCGAAGATGTCGTTGCCGTCGCACTGGATGGTGTCCATGCCGTAGGCGATCGCCCGCTGGGCGACGGTCGGCGCGGAGCACTGGATCCGGCCGGGGACGGAGATCGCCCAGTGGTTGTTCTGGCAGAAGAAGACGACGGGGATGTCGAGGTTCGCCGCGAAGTTCATCGCTTCGTGGAAGTCGCCNTCGCTGGTCGCGCCGTCGCCGAAGAAGGTGCAGGCGACCCGCTTCTCGCCGCGATACTTGCTCGCCCACGCGAGGCCGGTGGCGTGCAGCATCTGGGTGCCGATCGGCACCGCGATCGGCGTCACGCAGAGCGACGGATCGATGTTGTTGCCACGCTCGTCGCCCATCCAGTGGAGCAGGATCTTCTCGGGCGGAAGTCCACGGTGGAAGAGCCCGCAGTTCTCGCGATAGCAGGTGACCAGCCAGTCGTCCTGGTTGAGGACNTAGGCGGCGCCGAGCGAGTTGGCTTCCTGGCCCATGTTCTGGGGATAGGTTCCCATCCGGCCGGAACGCTGGAGCTTGAAGGCCACCTCGTCGAGCTTNCGACAGAGCGTCATCTCCTCGTAGAGGCGGATGAGNTCGTCGTTGGGGATCAGGTCCTTNCCGAGTTCGGCGTCGAACTGGCCGTGCTCGTCGAGGATCGAGATCCGCTTGATCTCGGTGGTGAGTGCATTGGTGATCGGCATGAGCAGTTGGTCCGTGAAGCGGTCGGGCGGATCGCCCGGCGGCGGAGAGGGCCGGAATGACCGGTCGGCCGGTCAGAAAGCTGGTTCAGGAAGATCCCGAGGTCGGTTGTCCAGGCCGGGCGGCTTCCCTCGGAAAGAGGGCCGGAGAGGCCTCGCTCCCCCAGTGAGGAATGGCTCCCATTCTACCAACCTCGACCTCCACGTTCGACGTTCCAGTGCCTCGGGATCGNCGAGGAACTCGCCGNGATGCCCCGCGGAGGCGTGAATCGAGGTTCTCGGGCGGCCGGCGGCCCCGAGTTCTGGCGATTTGCGGGTCTCAGAACCCGACCGCCTGCCCGTCGGCGCGAAGATCGCTGCCGGCGCACCAGCCGTCGTCGATCGCGTGGATCGCCTGGCCGCGGCCGAAACTGACGGATCGCTGCTCCGCCTGCTTCACCCGGTGCCCACGCTGGGCGAGGATCTCGCGGACCGTGGGATCGAAACCGGGTTCGAGACTGACATTGACGCCGCTCATCCACTGGAACCGGGGCGCGTCGAGGGCCGCCTGTGGATTCTGGCGGTGATCGCGAACCCGACTCAGCACCTGAAGGTGNCCCTGGGGCTGCATGAATCCTCCCATGACCCCGAACGCCATGAGCCCGTCGGTGGGCGACGCCGCAGGATCGGTGGGGGTCGCCATGGCGGGAATGATGGTGTGGTAGGGCCGCTTGTCCGGGGCGATCCGGTTCGGATGTCCGTCCGCGAGATGGAAGCACGCCCCCCGATTCTGCATCGCGATTCCCCAGCCGGGGATCACCACGCCCGATCCGAACCCGGTGTAGTTGCTCTGGATCAGGCTCACGCATCGTCCTTCGCCATCCGCGGTGCAGAGCAGGATGGTNCCNCCCGGTTTCGGGATTCCCGCATCGAACGTCTGCGCCTTCGATCGATCGATACTCGCCGCCAGCCGTGCNAGCCGGTCGTCGGCGAGAAGTTCCGAGGGTGATACGTCGACGAAGCGCGGATCCGCCACGTGACGATGAGCGTCGGCGAAGCCCAGCTTCACCGCTTCGATCTCGAGATGAAGCGCGTCGGGGCCGTCCGGGTCGAGATCCTCCATNTCGAAGTGTCGAAGCACCCCCAGCGCCACCAGTGCGGCGAGGCCCTGACCGTTCGGGGGAATCTCGTGCAGCGTGGTGCCCCGGTAGTCGACTCCGATCGGGTCGACTCGAAGGGATTCGTGGTTCGCGAGATCGCTCGCCCGCATGAACCCGTTCTCCGCCCGGGCCGACCGTTCGATCGCTTCCGCGATCTCGCCCCGGTAGAACGCGTCTCCTTCGCTCTCCGCGATCGCACGCAGGGTGCGGGCGTGGCCGGGCAGCCGGACCAGCTGACCGGCCTTCGGTGCTTCGCCATCGAAGAGGAAGGCGTCCCTCCAGTCTTCGCGGTCCGCGTATCCCCGGGCGGCGCGGCCCCACAGGCCGGCGGTCTGCGGCGCGACGAGATACCCGTTTTCGGCGTAGTCGATCGCGGGTGCCATCAGATCGGCGAACGGAAGGCGACCGTGCGCTCGCCAGAGATCGACCCACATCGCGACGCCACCCGGCACCGTGACCGGTTTCCANCCGCTCCTCGGCATTCGCCGCTCGTTCTCGAACGCCGCGACCTCGAGGCCCGCAGGACTCCGCCCGGAGCCGTTGAATCCGGTGACGGGAAAACCTCTGGANGCNTCCTTTCCATCGTGAACCAGCGCGAAGGCATCCCCACCGAGACCGTTGGTNGTGGGTTCGACCACGGTCATGCACGCCGCGGTCGCGATGGCGGCATCCGCGGCGGTGCCACCCCGTCGCAGAATGTCGAGCCCGGCCGTCGCCGCGACCGGGACGCTCGTCGCGACGATGTTTCTTGCCGTGACGGGTTCGCGTTGCGAGGGATACGGAAGTCGGTAGTCGAGTCGGTTCATGTTCGAAGGCTAGCAGACGGTCGGACGATCACACGTCGNAGCGGGTACGGTTCGTTCGATCGACCCGGAGATGAATTCATGATCACTCGGATGTTCCTGCTCCCCCCCACACTCGCGATCATGCAGGCCGGATGCATGTGGAACGAGGACGGCAGGTCGAAATCACCGCGTCCAACGCTCATCGTCGCCCACCGNGGGGCGTCGGGACACGCGCCCGAGAACACGATGGCCGCCTTCGAACTGGGNTTCGATCGCAACTCGGATGCCGTCGAAGGCGACTTTCGACTCACTCGTGACGGGGTCATCGTCGCGATGCACGACGTCGATCTCCAGCGAACGACGGGCGATCCGAGACGCGTGGATGAAATCCGCTTCGCCGAGCTTCAGCGGCTCGATGCGGGGGCATGGGGCCCCTGGCGGGAAGCGGGATTCGCCGGCGCGCGGGTGCCTTCCCTCGAAATGATCCTCGACGCGATCCCCGAGGGCCGTGGCGTGTTCATCGAAGTCAAGGATCCCCCCCACATCGTGCCTGCNCTGATCGACGTGGTCGACCGATCGGGGATCGACGTCGAGATGGTGACGGTGATCTCGTTCGACGCCGCCGTCATCGAATCATTGAAGGCGAACCGCCCGGAATGGCGGGCGCTCTGGTTGACGGGTTTCAAACGACGTGATGATGGTTGGTCGCCGGATGTCGAATCGCTGATCGAAACCGCGCGACGGATCGGGGCGGATGGGGTCGACGTCCAGGCATCCCTCGAGGTGATCGACGAGTCCTTCGTGTCTTCCGTTCGAGAGGCAGGATTGGAGTTCCACGTCTGGACCGTCGACGACCCTGAAGTGGCTCGCGCGTTGATTCGATTCGGCGTCGACTCGATCACCACGAATCACCCGGGATCGATTCAGGAATCGCTTCGGAAATCAATGNAGGAATCGATCCGGTAATCANCGCNATCATCGAAATCACGGTGATCGCATGTCCNGATCAGCCAACAGACCGCTTTAGTATCGTCGGTTGATTNCTTATCATCAGTGACATGTCCCGATCAGACGAGATCAGATTCGGCATCGTGATTCCGGCATACAAGGCCGCGACCACGATCGTCGCGACGCTTGATGCCGTCGCGGCGCAGTCCCATTCGCCGATCTCGGTGGTCGTGGTGATCGACGGNCCTGATCCAGGTCTCGAGGAGCTCGTCTCCGAACATCGCTTGAACTGCGATGTGATTGTGCTTCCCGAGAACACCGGTGCGCCGGGCAGTCCACGGAACGTGGGTGCTGCATCCCTTTGCGGCAGACCGGACATCGAAGCCATCTGGTTTCTCGATGACGACGACATTCCGGCTCCGGACTTCCTCGCGATCATGGACGAGACGCTCGGATCTCATCCGGACGCCATGTTCGCGTGTTCGTCGTTTCGAGACTGGAATGAGGCATCCCCGCGCGAAGCCNGGGAGATTCAGTCCGCCGCCAGGCCCGTTTCGACGGAGATCGAACTCGACTGGTATCTCACGAACACCGGCGCTCTGCTTCCGAGTTTCTCGGTCATCCGAGTGGAGGCGCTCCGATTGCTCGATGATCATGGCGGTCGATTCAACCCCGTGCTCACGCACAACCAGGACTACGAGGTCTTCGTGCGGTTGCTTCACCTCGTCGAGTCGAGGCGGGTCGACTGGTGTGGTGGCGACTATCGAATTCGCGCTTCCAGCCTCTCTGCCGACACTGCGCGGGCATGGTCGTGTCGGATGCAGACGGATCTGATACTCGCCGACTGGTTCGATTCGAAGTCAAACCCGAAGATATGCCAGACCTTCCGCAGGCGATCGCGATCGGCGGCCCGAAGGGCTGCACGAGAGCGATGGCACTCGGGAGATCGAATGACGGCGGCGAAGAGTCTCCTTTGGCGAGGAATCGTCGGACTCGATTTCAAGGCAATGGTCGTCCTTGTCAGCCTGAGTCTCGGCTTTGAACGCCCGTCGGCTCGTGCCTGAGAACGATCGGATCCAACGTCACAAGAACACCGTCGGGTAAGTAAGGTTTTACTTTGGCGTTCACGATTGAGAGGGTGTTGACGTGTCCTTATTCCCTGGTGCGCGAGACGGAATCCGTCGATCTTCCGACATGCACGGAGAGGCGGGAAGGTCGGGATCGATCAGATTCGGCATCGTGATTCCGGCATACAAGNCCGCGNCCACGATCGTCGCGACGCTNGATGCCGTCGCAGCGCAGTCCCATTCGCCGATCTCGGTGATCGTGGTAATCGACGGCCCTGATCCCGGTCTCGAGGAGCTCGTCTCCGAACATCGCTTGAACTGCGATGTGATCGTGCTTCCCGAGAACTCCGGAGGTCCGGCGACGCCACGGAACGTCGGTGCGGCGTCGATGACCGATCGACATGAAGTCGATGCCATCTGGTTTCTCGATGACGATGATCTTCCGTCTGCTGAATTCCTCGGGACCATGGACGGTCTGTTGCAGACGCACCCGAACATGATGCTCGCTTGTTCATCGTATCGAAACTGGAATGACGGCTCGCCTCGTGGTGTCGAGGAACCCGACCCGGCCGATCCGGTCGTATCGGCGGAGATCGACCTCGATTGGTACCTCCACAACACGGGCGCCGTGCTTCCGAGTTTTTCCATCGTCCGAGTCGCGGCGCTCGATCTGCTCGACCACCACGGCGGTCGATTTCGTCCTGAACTCACGAACAATCAGGACTACGAAATGTTCGTCCGGCTGATTCATCTCGCGGAGTGTCGGCACGCCGACTGGTGTGGTGGCGATTATCGAATCACGGATTCAAGCATCTCCGCGAACGGCGCTCGCGCGTGGTCCTGCCGGGAGCGGGCGGATCTGATGCTCGGAGCGTGGTTCAATTCGAAATCACTCGGGGAGATCGGCCGCGACTTTCGCAAGCGATCTCGATCCGCCGGTCGCCGTGCGGCACGCGAGCGATGGCACGCCGGGGATCGATTGGCGGTGGTGAAGGATCTTCTTCGGCGAGGATTCGGCGGACTCGATCTCAAGGCGCTCGCCGTGCTGGTTCGAATGGGCTTCGGGCTCGATCGAAGACCGGAACGGGTCGGCGGATGATCGTCCCGGATGCGAAACGACCCCCGTCGAGGACGGAGGTCGTTTCGAGGNGTTCGGAATGTGGAGCCGCTCAGGNGGNCGCCGCCGACNTTCCGGCGTCGATCCGCTCNCGNGCGTAGGCGACGGCCGCGTCGTAGGCGCTCGCGTGACTCGCGGTGCGTCGGAGTACTTCGAGGGTCGTTTCCTCGATGCGCTCGACCTTCTCGTCGACCTGTGNCTCGGTCANCCCGAGATAGAGNCCNGCGAGACGGATCACGCCTCCGGCATTCGCCACGAAGTCGGGNGCGTAGACGATGCCCCGNTCCTTCAGAATCTGACCGTCGGCTTCCGGCTCGGCGAGAATGTTGTTCGCGGTGCCGCAGACGATCGANGCTGAAAGGGTCTCGATGTTCTTCGCATCGAGCACGGCGCCGAGGGCGCACGGTGCGAGAATGTCGATCTCGGGCATGGTGAAGAGGTCTTCGTCGTCACCGAGCACCCGTACCCCGAGCTCGTCCTGCGCCTGTCGGATCGCGTGCGGGTTGACCTCGGTCGCGACGACTTCGCCNCCCGCCTCGCGAACGAATCNGGCCAGTTTGAACCCGGTCGCGCCGAGTCCCTGGATGCCGACCGTGACNCCNTGGAAGTCGACNGGNCGTCCGGCGAAGGAAAGGCACGCCTTCATCGCGTTGAAACAGCCGAGGCTGGTGAACGGCGACGGGTCGCCGCCGTTGTCCTCGTCGCCCATGACGTGGGCGGTCTCGTCCCGCATCCACGCGCAGAACTGCGGGCTGACACCGACGTCCTCGGCCGCGATGTAGGCGCCCTGCATCGTCTCGACGAAGCGGCCCATCGCCCGGGCCTGTGCCTCGGTGGGTTCCTGTCCAGGCGTGTCGAGCAGGATGACGCTCTTCGCGCCGCCCATCGCGAGGTCCGCGGCGGCGGCCTTGTAGGTCATGCCCTCCGAGAGCCGGAGGACGTCCATGATCCCATCCGCCTCGCTGGCGTAGCACCACCGACGGGTTCCACCGAGGGCGTTCCCCAGCGTGGTGTCGTGGATGGCGATGACGGCGCGAAGTCCGCTCTCGGGATCCTGATGGAAGGCCACCCGTTCGTGGCCCATGACGGTCATGTTCTGAAGAAGCTTCATCGCTGTGATCTCCTGATGGCCGGACCGGCCGTGACTTCGTCCCTCAGACCTTCTCGCCGCTGAACACCGATCCTTCGCCGAACTGCTGGATCTGGTTCTGATCGGCGTGGAAGCCGTGTCCGTCGCGACTCCTCGCGTCCGCGACGGGACTGGTCTCCGGAGTCACATAGTCCTCGGTGGGGTACTGATCGATCCACGCGAGGACGCTGAGGCCGGCGCGACGGGTCGTCGCGTCGTCGTTCATCCGGAGGCTTCGCATCGCGTCGGCGAAGGCGGCGTTCCCGTGGGCGCAGAGATGTTCGATGATCTTGATCTCGTGCTCGAGCGCGGCGCCGTCCAGGCCCTTCCTCAGGTTCGAATCGCACTTGGAGAGCGAGCAGAGCATCGCGTGGATCCAGAGCGCGCCGAGCGAGAGCCGCTCCTGGATGAACTGGTTCGTGATCAGCGACTCCTCGTGCTCCTTGAACATCATCTTCACCTGNTGACTGAACTCCCTGATCCGGAGCATGCATTCCTCGACGAGGTGCATGATCCGGTCGTGGGCCTTCCCGGCCCGCGGCGCGGCGGGTCGGATCCCGAGGAAGAGCTGCGAGGCGATGCGGAGTCCGGCGCCGACGTTGCGGGTCGGGTTGTTCTTGACCGAGAGCATCCACTCGCCCAGCTGCTTCGAGCCGTAGGCGAAGACGAAGGAGTGCATCACCTCGTTCGCACCCTCGACGATGGTGTTGATCCGGCTGTCCCGCCACATCCGCTCGACGCGGTTCTCGGTCATGTACGACTCGCCGCCCATGATCTGCAGGCATTCGTTCACGGTCCGGTATCCCCACTCGGAGCAGAAGACCTTGCACATCGCGGTCTCGAGCATGATGTCCTCGTCGTGTCGATCGAGGAAGCCGGTGGTCATGTAGAGCATCGAGTCCATCGCGTAGACCCAGGCCGCCATGTCGGCGAGCTTGCGCTGCACGAGTTCGAAGTCACCGAGCGAACGGTCGAACTGATACCGGTACTTCGCCCACTTCGCGCCCTGTTCGAGGCTGAAGCGGGCGGCGCCGACCATGCCGGCGGAGAGCGTGCACCGGCCGTAGTTGAGGCAGGTCAGCGCGACGTTCAGTCCGCGCCCCTCCTTGTGAAGGAGATTCTCGACCGGCACCTTGACGTCCTTGAGTCGGACCCGGGCCTGCCAGGTGCCGCGGATGCCGCACTTGGAGCGGTTGCGACTGTAGATGTCGACGCCGTCCATGTCCGGCGTGCAGATCAGCGCGGTCACCTTGTCCTTGGTGTCGCCGGTCTTCGGATCGACGATGCGGTGCTTCGCCATCACCGTGAAGAGGCCCGAGAGGGCGCCGGAGGTCGCCCACTTCTTCTCGCCGTTGAGGATGTAGTGGGTGCCGTCCTCGCTNAGTTCGCACCGGGTCTCCTGNCCGCCGGCATCGCAGCCGACGTTCGGTTCGGANAGNCAGAAGGCGCTGAGCGTGTCCTTCGCCATCCGNGGGAGGAACCGGGCCTTCTGTTCGTCGTTGCCGAAGAGCATCAGCGCCTTGCAGCCGATCGACTGGTGGGCGGACACGAGGACCGCGGTCGATCCGCAGGATCGCCCGATCCGCTCGAGGACCCGGTTGTAGCTGGTGATGCCGAGTCCGAGTCCNCCGAACTCGGCGGGGATCGTCATCCCGAGGACGCCGATGTCGAAGAGTCGGGTGATCGCCCACTGGGGGATCTCCTGCTCCCGGTCGATCTCGATCGCCGGATGCTCATNCTTCATGTATTCGTCGAGGGCCGCGAGCAGCTGGTCGCACTTCGCGGTCTCTTCCGCCGACACTTCGGGATACGGGAAGACCAGGTTCTCCCGGAAGTTGCCCCAGAACATGTTCTTGACGAATCCCATCATCTCGGGATCGGCGCCGAACATCTCCTGAGCCTGTTCGATCTGCTTGCGATCGCGTTCGGAGACGTTCTTGAGGTCCTTGGCGAGGTCGGGAGAAGCCATCGTGTTACTCCAGGTCGGGCTTGGGCGTCGGCGGATCCGGGTGGACGCCGCCGAGGCGTGAGGTCGAAGGGAAGCACCGCCGGNCCNGGCGGGATTCCGGAAGAGATCGGTTCAGGCCTTCGAGAGGAAGGCCTCGAGCCGCGTTCGCGCGGCCTCGGTGTGTCGGAGTCCGGTCAGCAGTCGTCGCTCGGCGGCGAGCGCCTCGGTCCATCCGTCGGCGAGTCCGACGCGGATGGCTTCGAAGACGGCGCCGGAGGCNTCGTCGGNCTCGGTGGCGGCGATCGCGGACTCGAGTCCGCCCGCGATCGATTCGCGATTGGAGTCGTTGATGGACCGGGGTGCGGCGTGCGCGATCCGGTCCTGCTCGGCACCACCATGCTCCCGGATCCAGGTGTACGCGGCGGTTCGAAGGTCCCGGGCGGGAACCATCAGGTCGAGCAGTCCTTCGGGGGCCTCCGTCGACTTGAAGGTCCGACCCGTGGCGGTCGACTGGATCGCGACCGAGGGGTCGATCCGCGCCGGCAGCATCTGGGTGCCGCCCCAGCCGGGGCAGAGGCCGAGTCCGGCTTCGGGCAGTCCGATCCGCCATGGCTTCTCGTCGGTGCCGACCACGGTCCCCACGAGGGCGTCNCAGTGCATCGCGATCTCGAGGCCACCGCCGAGGGTCGCACCGTTGATCGCGGCGACGGTGGGGCAGGCCAGGGAGGCGATTCGCTGATAGGCGGCGGCGCCCTTCTCGAGATACGCGAGCAGCGCCTCGTCGTCGAGGGCGTCGATCTCCGCGAGATCGGCACCGGCCACGAACACGCGTTCGCTGTCGCTCGCGAGGACGAACCCGGTGGGCGTCGGTCCGTCGGCGATCTCGGTCATGGTGGCGTCGATCGCATCCAGCAGCCAGGCATCCAGCACGACCACGCCGCCTCGCGGCTTGGCGGGATTCGGGATCAAGCGGAGGACGGTGATGCCGTCCTCGGTGCGGTCGACGGGCAGGATGGTGTCGGTGGTGGTCATGTCGGCGATGATCCCGTGGCCACCCGCGGAATGCGGGCGGTGGGTTCCGGCGGAGGGCGGAGCGCGGTCGAAGGAGGGGGCGGGCGTCGAGTCTTGACGGTGCCNGGCACCGGATNTAACGCGTTCGTCATGATAGCCGATGTCGATGTCGGTTTATCGTCGAANCCTGCCGTTACANAGACGCAAAACGCCTTTCGGACCCTGAACGCGGCTCGACATCGATGAGAAATCGANGTGTGTGAGATTCGCCGGTGCCTGCACGGGTGGNGTGAAGATGCCGGATCCTCGATTCGAGGCTTCNACCCNGGTTATCAGACGTTTAATCAAGTCGGAGAATGGCGGCGATGGCTTGAATCGAATCGGTCACCCGGGATTGGATGTCGGGACCGCGGGGAGTTCCAACGTCCGCACTTCGAGGATGCCGCGGCTCGGGGAGGCGAGGACGGCGAGCACGCCACCACGATTCCCGAAGTAGGGGGCGACGTGTTCGGCGACCACCCGGTCGCCGACCGGCCAGGCTCGCTGGCTGGAGCGATGGTTGTGTCCGGCCAGGAAGACCGCCTCGTCGCGTCCGGCGATCATGTCGAGCAGGCGTTGCTTCCGCATCGCGAGGGTGGTGTCGGTGGTGCCGTAGTCGTCCCACCAGCCGTCACTCGTGCTCAGTGGATAATGCTGCACGAAGATCGCGGGTCGCGAGGCGCCTTCCGCGAGCAACGATTCCATCGCCTCGATCTGCGGCACGGCGCTCACGAACGTCTGGCATCCGGCGCCGCCGCCGAACGGATTGCAGGTGATCGGCCATCCCGCGGGGTACTCGTACGAGGGTTGGTAGAGGAACGTGTTGAAGTTCACGATGTCCACGCCGCGGTAGGTCGCGTGGAAGGTGACCGGTCCGTGATCGGCGGTCGGTCCGACCTCTCGATAGGCGAGGTCCGGTGTGATCGCCGCGGATCGACGATAGGTCTCGCGGGTGAAGGCGGTGGTCGACTCGTTCGATCGATGGCCCGCCAGCGAATAGCTCGGGTTCTCACCCCAGGATTCGGGTTCCCAGTCGTGGTTTCCGAACCCCGCGAGGACCGGAACACCGGCTGCGAAGAACGGCTCCCAGATCGGCATGTCGAGTTCGATCGAGGTCTGACGGTCCTTGCTGATGTCGCCGCCGATGATCACGAGTGCGGGATCGATCTCGTGGGTTCGACCGTCGCCGAGCTCGAACCACGCGCGACGCGTGTCGCCCAGTGTCAGCAGGCGTTCGACGTATTCCCCGAGTTCGGCCGCGGTGTTCCCCCGCATGCGGGCCTCCGGGTCGCCGATGAAGATCACCGTGAACGCGTCGTCGACCGCATCCGGGCCCACCGACGCCGTCGACATCGCGTCCTGATGGCGAAGGGCCGGGCGGGCGGTGGCGCAGGCGGTGACGATCAGGCCGACCGGAAGCCCGATCAGGCCGACCGGGAGGGCGATCGCCATCATTCGGCGGAATCGGCGGTTTCGGTGACCTCGGCGTCGGGGGATCATCGCTTGAAGAGCGTCCGAAGTCGGGCCTGCGCATCTTCGGTCTGGATGAGTTCCGCGGAGATCTCGGCGCCCTTCGAGAGCTGGGCGTCGTCGAGCGAGCCGTCGAGTTCGTTGAGCCACTGCTTCGTCGCGGCGATCGCCTCCGGACCGCCCTTGGTCAGGCGTTCCGCGAACGCGGTGGTGGCGGATTCGAGTTCGTCCATCGGCACCAGATGCGTCGCGAGTCCGGCATCGAATCCGGCTTCACCGCCCATGGTCCCGCCCGCGAGGAGCATCGCTCGCGCCCGACCGGCGCCGATCCGCTTCACGAGGAAGGGTGCGACGACCGCGGGGCAGATCCCGAGATCGACCTCGGGGTAGCCGAGCTTCGCCTCGGGGTGGGTGAAGGAGAAGTCGCAGACCACCATCAATCCGCATCCGCCGCCGATCGCGGCGCCCTGGACGCGGGCGATGGTCGGGACGTCCAGTCGGCGGATCCGTCGGCTGACCGCGGCGAGTCGACGAAGCATGTCGCCCATCAGGATCGGATCGTCCTGCACCGCCTTGAGGTCCATGCCGGCACAGAAACCCTTGCCGGCGCCGGCGAGCACCATCACCCGGATGTCGTCGAGCCCCGATTCGATCTTCCCGAGGGCCTCCTCCATCGCCGCGATCATTTCGAGCGAGAGGGCGTTCCGGGCGTCGGGCCGGTTGAGGGTGAGCGTCGCGACGGCGCCGTCGGTGGTGAGGGTGACGAGTTCGGTATCGAGTGCGATGGTGTTCATGGCGGCCATTGGATCGACTTCCACCGCCGGAGGCAAGCGATCGACGGTGGGAACGGGTCGCGGACGAATCCGNTTCAGCCCCAGATNCGCCGTCCGCATTCGCTGCACTTCTTCGGAAANCGGACACCGCTCAGGTCGTATCCACAGAACGGACACCGGCCATCCCGNAGCTTTCCGACCATGCGTCGACGCCGCACCCGCCGCACGCCCCAGGTTCCGAACTGGATCGTCCGGATCAAGACGATGCTGGAGACGAAGAGCAGCAGCCAGAGCGTCGCGGCGGCGGCGAGCGTCGCGGACCAGGAACGCGTCGTGCTGGTCGTACGTGATCGCACGTCGTCGACCAGATCGGGGCGTCGCTCGGAGATCATCACGTCCATCGAGACGTCGAGTCCGTCGAAGAGGTCGACNTTGGTGGCGTCNCGGAGCGCGGACAGGTCGATCGACGCGTCGGGGCCGGCGAGGTCGACGACCACGTCGGGATCGGCGAGCGGCACCGTGGGGAGTTCCAGCGGCGCCAGCGTGGTCCGGCTCGCGAAGGGCCAGCCGTGCTCGATGGTCCGACGGCGGATCTCGACCGTCGCGAGCGGACTTCCGAACGGCCACGGAACCCGGACGGGATCTTCACGGACGATCACGCCCCGAAGCGGAGTTCCGCGATCGTCCCGGCCCAGTCGGACCGTCGCGAGGGTTTCGGTGGAGACTCGGGAGANGTTGGCGTCGAGGACGAATGCGAGCACGCATCCCAGGGGAAGCGAGAGCAGGAGACACCAGTCGATCGCCCGCGCCCACGGGGTTCGACNTCGTGNCGCGGACTGACGCTCGATGCGCTGCAGCCGNCGACGAACGATCTTGATCGGATTCCAGGTGCGGCGCCGTGCCATCCGGTGTTCTTCATCGACCGTCGAGCGTCGAGACCCGTTGCCCCGAACCGGACGGGATCATCCCAGATTCAGGCCGGTTCGAGTGGATCTCGACCACACGCCTGCATCAACCACGATCTTCGGCCGCCCGCTTCTTCGCCATCACCGCGTCGATCCTGGCCCGGAACTCCCCGGATTCCGCCGTCGCGAGGCTGGCCGCGAGCGATCTCGCGAAGACGTCCGGGTCGATGGTGCCGTCAAGGTCGTTCTGGAACCGCTTCGTTTCGCGGAGCGTCGTGGCGTCCATCACGGCGAGCCGATCGCACAAGGTCGTGACGGCCTCTTCGAGGGCGCCGCGATCCGGGTGCGCGGCGGCGGCGAGTCCGACCTCGACCGCGGCGTCGGCATCGAGGAATTCGCCGGACAGGGTGAGGGCCCGCGCGGCGCCCGGCGAGGTGCCGGGGACGAGCGTCGCGAGACTCACCGCGGGCGAGATGCCGAGGCGATGGACCGGGTATCCGAACGCGGCGTCCGGACCGGCATGAACGATGTCGCACGCCGAGACCAGGGCGCAGCCACCGGCGAGCGCCGGCCCGTGGACTTCGGCGACCACCACCGCATCGAGGTGGCGAAGTCGCCGGCAGATCGCGCCGAGGCGTTCGAGAAAGGAAGTCAGGGCGCCGTCGGCCATCGCGCCGAGATCGAAGCCCGCGCAGAACGCCGGGCCTTCGCCGCGGATCCGCAGGACGTGGCAGGATTCCGAATCGGCCGCTCGCTCCGCCTCGGCGAGGCAGTGCTCGAGATCGTCGAAGAGTTCGTGGGACAGGGCGTTGCGTCGATCCGGATCGTTCAGGGCGATGGTCGCGATCGGCGGATCGAATCGCACCAGAGCCTTGGCCGGCATGTCGTGGGTCTCGGGCATGTGGTGAAGTATGACGAAGTCGTCTCCATCCGTCGCCATCGGTGGCACGTCGATCGGATCGCGCAGGACTCACCGCACCATGACGACGATCCGCCGGGTCGACGGACGATCGCGGAACTCGCAGAGATGGACGCCTTGCCAGGTACCCAGCGCGAGCCGCCCGTCGACGACCGGAATCGACACCGCGGTCCCGGTCAGGATCGCCTTCAGGTGGCTGGGCATGTCGTCGGGACCTTCGTCGACGTGCGTGTACCACGGCTCGTCTTCGGGGGCGACGCGGTCCAACCACGCCTCCATGTCGCGGCGGGCGGACGGATCCGCGTTCTCCTGGATGCAGACTCCGGCGGAAGTGTGTTTCACGAACACCGTGCAGAGGGCTTCCTCGAGCCCGGCGTCCCGGACGACGTCCGCGACCATCGAGGTGATCTCGTGCAGCCCGCGTCGGTGCCCCTTGACCTCGATGGTCCGGTTCACGACGTTTCCTCCGGACCCGGCGCGTTCCACCGGATCACGGTGCGGTACTCGTGCTCGAAGCCGAGCACGCAGTAGGTCCCGGTGCCGAGGTCGAACAGGCGACCGTCCTCGGGCGGAAGTCCCAGCCAGGTCGCGGCGAGCACCCGCAGGTAGTGACCGTGGGCGACCAGGGCGACGTCACCGGTCGCGGCGAGGGCCCGGTCGATCACGCGTTGCGCTCGCGTCGCCACCTCCGCCCCGGTCTCGCCGTTCGGACAGGGATGCGACCACACCGTCCAGCCGGGGACCGTTTCGCGGATCACCTTCGTGGTGATGCCTTCGTAGTCGCCGTAGTTCCATTCATGGAGATCGGCGTCGATCACCGCACCATCGGCGAGGCCGAGCAATTCCGCGGTCCGTCGCGCCCGCTGAAGCGGGCTGCAGAGCACGAGGTCGAAGTGGTGGGCGTCGACGACGGGTCGAAGTCGTCGGGCCACGTCTTCGCCCTCGGGGAGGAGGGGGAGATCGGTGACCCCGGTGTGACGACCGTTCTTCGACCATTCGGTCGTGGCGTGTCGGAGGAGCCAGATCTGTTTCTTCGGGTCGGACATGTCTTGACTCCCGGTCTTCAATCGACGTTCGTCGAGGCGACGAGCCTCGACGCGTCGAGTCTTCCGTCGGCATACAGGTCGAGCAGTTCCGCGGGCACCCCGACATCGAGGCCGGCGCGATCGTACAGACGGACGACCTGGCGACGGACCTCGTCTTCGAGGCGTCCGGCCGAAACCCCGGTGCTCGATCCGGGCCCGATCAGGCGACTTCGCACCGCCACGTCGATGCCCTGGTCGCGGTCGAGCACCGTGATCGGCCTCCGCTCGGGCGACAGGCACGCGGGCAGGCCGTCGTCCATTCCGAGGAGTTCGTTCACGAAGCGGCGGGCGATCTCGGGGGCGGCGGTCACGCCGTCGCGTCGGGTTCCGGTCGCGATCCACAGTCCCGGCACGCTCGTCCGACCGAGCAACGGAAATCCGTCGGCGCCGATCGGTCGATGTCCGGTCACCATCCGACACTCGGCGTGTCGAAGCTCCGAGGAGATCTCGTCCATCGCGGATTGCAGGACGAGATGGAGCGATCCGAGTCGGGCGTGTTCGCGCGGTTCGATGGACACCACGTTGGTCGCGCCGAGGTAGAAGCGATCGGATCCGAACGGCACGTGATAGACGCCGAGCCCCGCGCCACGGTTGGGGGTCCTGAGGACTTCATCGGGGGTGGTCAGGCCGGGCGTTGCGCGACATCGAAGACCGACCCCGGTTCCGTGGAGAATGCGCGGGACGCGACCGTCGAGTTCGGGGATCCCACGAAGCAGACCGTCGCTGGCGGCACCCGCGGCGACGACGATGCGTTCCGCGTGCACGACTCGTCCTCGATCGCAATGCACGATTCCGTCACGCACCGACGCCGCGCGACCGTCGATTCGTTCGATCCCGAGGGCGGCGGCGGCTTCGTCGAGCAGTTCCATCACCGCGAAGGCGTCGATGGCGCCGTCGCTCGGAACGCGGACGCCACGGGTGGCCCGAAGGTGGGGGGTCGGTCGGTATCCGCGGATGTCCGCGGGATTGACGAGCTCGTGATCCGAACCGTCGCGGCGGAGTGCGTCGAGGATCGCATCGAAGTTGGGCGGATCGAAGCCGCTCACGTTCGGGTTGTCGAGGATCACCGTCCCCGCGCGGATCTTCGGAGGCTCGAGGCCGGCGATCGCGGCGAGTACGTCGAGCCACCCGGGCCAGTCCGCGACGGCGGCCCGGATGAGATCGAACTTCGCGCGGCCCGCGGCATGTCGGAAGGTGGTCGCTTCGATCTCGGAATGCGACGCCAGCATGATCCCCGCCGCGAGCGACGCGGAACCGGGACGCCGTTCGGGCCCGATCACCGAGATCCGGGCGTCCGGGACCCGGCGACGGTGTTCGATCGCGATCGACATCGCGACGGCGCCGTTGCCGACGATCGCGAGATCGAC
>NYVS01000024.1 GCA_002684755.1 Phycisphaerae bacterium | reverse complement strand
ACGCCGCGCTCTCCACGGGGTCACCCGAGGTCCAGACGACCTTTCCGTCGAGCCCCGTCTTCACGACGGCGCGGCGACGGGTGTCGCAGTGATAGAGGAACTCGCCATTCGGTTCCTTTCGGAGATCAATGCCATGGGCACCACCGGCGAACTCCGCCCCCCAGTCACCGATGAACTCACCCGTCGGCGTGTAGACGCAGACCCCGGATTTGCGGGTGCTTCCACCCCCCACGGTGTGCGCGACGTAGATCCGGCCCGCCGCATCCTGAGCGAGCCCATGCGTGTCGCCGAACTTGATTCCGTTCGGGGGCGTGAGCCAGTCGTGCTCGCATCGCCAGCGATTCTCGCCCTCACCGAGAATGATCGGGTCATCGATCATCCGGGCGGAGGTCGGACGCCCGGCGACCGCCAGGGAAGGCACGATGGTCACCGCGGCCGAGGCGGCGAGAAAACGACGGCGATCGAGTCGAAGGTCTTGCATGCGAGGATTCTACGATGAGAACCGTCATGTTCGCGTGAGGAAATCAGCCTCGATCGAAAATGAAGATCGCCCGCATGTTCGACATGCGGGCGATCTGAAGTATTCATTCGGGAGACCGGGTCACCAGTCGTTGCGACGGGTTCCGCGATCTCGTCCACGCCGGCCACTGTCCTTCTCGAACATGCCGCCACCGCCGCCACCCGGATCGCCGCCGCCGTAGCCACCGCCACCGCCACCGCCACCGCCGCCGCCGCCGCCGCCGCCGCGGNANCCACCNCCNCCGCCNCCNCCNCCGCCGCCGCCGCGGAAGCCACCACCNCCNCCACCNCCACCACCACCGCCGCCGCCGCCGCCGCGTTCTTCACGCGGTCGNGCTTCGTTGATGGTCAATGGACGACCTTGGAAATCCTTGCCGTTCAAAGCTTCGATCGCGGCGCGACCGCCGTCGTCGTCCATCTCGATGAATCCGAAGCCGCGCGGGCGACCGGTCTCGCGATCCGTCACCAGGTGGATGCGCTGGACCTCGCCATGCTGCTGGAAGTATTCGCGAAGTTCGTCTTCGCTGACGTTNTACGTGAGATTGCCGACGTAGATGCTGATCATCGAGACACGATCCGAGTACCCGAGTGGAGGAACCGACGCGGTCTTCGGGCGTACCCGCGTCGGCGCGGCGGCGTCCAATCCGCCACCGCCTTCNCGACAGTCTACCAATCGCCTCCGAAAAACCAACATCCGGCNCCCGGGTNGCCGATTTCCGTCCCGNAAAGCGGTTCTTTCGNCGACAANNCGTGAAGCGGTGACTGCTACGCTTCGTGGATGAAGCGAATCCCCACGCCGTCCCCGAATCTCCTTCTCGCGATGATCGTGTTCCTGACCGGCCCCACCCTCGCGGCTTCGAACCAGCGGGCGGTCACGGACGTGCGAATCGATCCCGTCTGGCTCGACGACGGCTCGCTTGAATTCACCCGCACCGTCGACGACGAACCCACCAGATTCCGCGTCGATCCGAAGACGGGCGACGTGGTCACCGGTGACGGTGGGGTCTCGGATCGTCATGCCATCGCGAATCCTCGCCGGTCGCGCGGTGGTGGCGAATCGATGAACGTTCGGATCGAGAACCGGACCGACCTCGATCTTCAGCTCGTCTGGATCGATCCCGCGGGTGACCGCCGTGCGTACGGAAGCATCGCTCCCGGCGGGCGAACATCGCAGCAGACGTTCGCGGGGCATGCCTGGATCCTGCTGGATGATGCGGAAACACCGGTCCTCGGATTCCGTGCGACCGCGGGATCGGGGCCCGTGGTGGTCGACGATGCGTCGCTCGAGACGTTTCGCGGAATCGTCGCGCGAAACGACGAACGCCGTGCCGCCGCACGATCCGGGGATGCAGACGCTCGACCGAAACCGTTCATTCGCGATCGTGCCCTGTGGATTCGCAGACCGGACGGCGGTGAACGACGCCTCGCCCCGGATCCGGGACCGGATCGCCGCTGGACCGGNCGATGGAGCGTCTCGCCGGACGGACGCTTCCTCCTCGCAGTCGAAGTGGAACCGGGCGAACGCCATCCCGTCACGCTGATCGACGTCGCTCCGGACGACCGCGTCGAGCCGAGGATCGAGACGCTCGCGTATCGCAAGCCGGGGGACCGAATCGATCATCCACGACCGGTCGTCTTCGAGATCGCCACGGGGCGCCGATTCGATGCAGGAGACGAACAGCTCCCCGATCCATGGTCGATCGGCGACTTCTCGTGGCATCCCGACGGCCGGCGGATCCGCTTCCTGCACAATCAGCGAGGNCATCAGGCCCTTCGCCTGATGGAGATCGACGCCGTCTCATCCGTGATCCGACCACTCATCGANGAGCGGAGCGAGACCTTCATCGACTACGCCGGAAAGCGCTTCCTGCACATCATGGCCGATGGCGAACGGGCGATCTGGATGAGCGAACGCACCGGCTGGAACCATCTCGACCTGATCGATCTCACCACCGGCGAACGGCGTCCGCTCACCTCGGGNGACTGGGTGGTTCGGGCCGTCGACGAAGTGGACGAGTCGAAGGGAACCATCCGCATCCGCCTCATGGGAATCGATCCGGATCAGGATCCCTATCACGTCCATCACGCGACGNTCTCGATCGCNGATGGATCGATGACCCGGCTCACCAGCGGAGACGGAANGCACGAGCTCGANTTCTCACCGGACGGCGAGCACTACATCGATCGATGGAGTCGCGTCGACCGACCGCCGGTCCACGAACTTCGCCGCAGCAGCGACGGCGGACTCGTGACCACGCTCGCGATCGCCGACCATGCNCGCCTGCTCGAATCGGGCTGGCAGGAACCGGAACGGTTCGTCGCCANGGCCCGTGACGGCGAGACCGACATCTGGGGCGTGATCNTTCGTCCCCGCGACTTCGATCCGACGAAGACCTATCCGGTGGTCGAACACATCTACGCNGGNCCCCATGGTCACTTCGTCCCCAAGTCGTTCTCGCAACGCTGGCGGATGCGAGAGATCGCGGATCGCGGNTTCATCGTGGTGCAGATCGACGGCATGGGCACGAACTGGAGATCCAAGGCGTTCCACGACGTGGCCTGGAAGAATCTCGGAGACTCGGGATTCCCCGATCGGATCGCCTGGATGAAGGCCGCCGCGAAGAATCGCCCGTGGATGAATCTCGATCGAGTGGGCGTCTACGGCGGAAGCGCCGGCGGGCAGAGCGCACTCCGGGCACTCCTCGCCTTCGGCGACTTCTACGACGTCGCGGTGGCGGACTGCGGATGCCACGACAATCGAATGGACAAGATCTGGTGGAACGAACTCTGGATGGGCTGGCCGATCGGCCCCCACTACGCGGAGCAGTCGAACGTGACGAACGCCCACCGGCTGACCGGCGAGCTCATGCTCATCCTCGGGGGGCTGGACAGGAACGTCGACCCCACTTCGACGATCCAGGTCGTGGACGCGCTGGTCAAGGCCGACAAGGACTTCGAGTTCGTGCTGCTCCCAACCGCCGGCCACGGCGCCGCCGAGACCCCCTACGGGCATCGGCGGCGCATGGACTTCCTCGAACGCAAGCTTCTCGGCGACGGTTGACCGGCGTCGCGACGGATCAGCAGTCCTGGTTCCAGGCCCCGATCACCAGGCCGAGGTCGGCGGAGTTCACGATGCCGTCCTGGTTCACGTCGGCGACGCAGTCGGGGCCGGTACAACCCCAGTTCCCGATGAGCGAGCCCAGGTCGGCCGCATTCACGACGCCGTCACCGTTGATGTCCTCGGCACAGCCGCCCCCACCACCCTCATAGAGTTGCACCGCGAGGTCCCAGGCCTGCGGACCGATCACGAGTCCCATGAGCCGGCCCGGCAGGTCGTCGGCCGGAGGATGGATGCCGCCCCAGATCCGACTCAGCGAGCACTGATCGCTCGCGTCACGGTAACTGACCCACTGGAGTCGCACGTCGACCGACGGTCCGTCCTCGAAGACGAGGAACTGCCCACGTCGCGCCAGGTACTCGCCGAGTCCGCCGGGGAAGTACTCGCTGCCGGTCATGAGCGTCATCAGCTCCGCGGCGGCCCGACTGAAGGTCGAATGCCCCGACACGTAGCCTGCGAAGTTCGGCGTCACGAACGTCGGTCGCTGATACGGCCACCATGACTCGGCCAGGGTCCATCCGCAGCCGGCGGTGTCGATCTCGGGATCGTTGATGAAATCGGGACCACGCCAGCAGAACGCGGCGATCTTCCCCACGTTCGCATTCCCGGCACCCGCCAGATGTTCATGCCGCTCGCCGGGAGCGGTCGTCTCCTCGGTCACGACTTCAACCAGGCCCGGGATGATCCGGAGTCCGCGCGGATGATAGTTGGGAAGCTTGGGATCGGACCGCTGACCGTTCTCCGCCATCCAGCGGACGACGGACACCGGACGGACGTAGTCGTACCAGCCCTTGACGCCCCAGGCGGTGATCGCCGCATCATGCATGCAACCACCCATGGCAAGGTACGCCTTGACGTCGTATTCCAGTTCTCCGAGAACCTCGCCCACGCCGCCGATCCTGCGATCGAACTCCGGGTGATCCATCACGTCGTTGAGAATGGTGAACCAGTGTCCCGGCGGCGTCTCGGAATCAGGCCCGTCCGCCCAGAACTCGGCGAGTACCCGCGTGTAGTCGCCACGCGGAACGAACTGCTGGGGAAAGGGCTCACCGGTCACGGGATTCGTCTCGTACCCCTGACTCCCATCCCCACCCTCGAGGTAGTCGTAGAAGCCGTCGAAATCGGCGGGATCCGTCGGAAGCTCCGCGTTGCCGATCCGATTCGGACTCACGTCCCAGAGGACGTCGTCCCCGGCATCGAGATGCGACGACCAGACGAGCACCTGCTCGAAGCCATCGAGGTATTCCAATTCCCGATCCGTCCCGATCAACGGGGGCGACCCCGGATCGAGGTAGAAACTCCAGTCACGCCCGTCACGATGGCTCGTGGTCCGCTGTTCCGGCCGGAGACCGAACGGCGTCACGCCGCCCCACTCGGGACCGAGAAACGGCGGCACACCGCCTTCGATCACGTTGCCGGACTGATCGATGAACTCCTCGAATCCGATGGGCTGCCAGCGATTCGGTCGCTCGAGGAGGTTGCCGGGCTCCTCCGGATAGATCGGCAGGTTCACGGGGCGATACCACTGGTTCGCGTAGTCGTTCCGTTCGTTCGCGTTGTCCTGCTCGCCGAAGGCGATGTAGGCCGCTGCGATCCGATTCCCGATCGCAGCCGGGTCGTCCCCGACGGTTTCGGTGTAGGCGGGATCGTGACCGAGTTCGATCATGAGCGCGTCGTACTCCGGACCGAGTTCCTCGAACCCCGGAGAATCGGCGAAGCGATGCACGAGGATCCGATATGCCGCGTAGGAGATCGCCGTGCGTCGATCGACGTCGAGATCACGCGCCGTGAGCTCGTCTTCACCGAAGAGCCAGGGCGTCGGTCCGGTTTCGTAGCAGGACCAGGCGTCCCACATCGCGGCGGAGATGTGAAAGAGATTCCTGGCGTGGACCACCGGTCGCGCGAAATCGCCTCGAATCGATTCAAGCGTGATCTCGTTCCACTGCCGGGCGACGGAATGCTCGTCGGACTGACCATGGGCCGTCGGCGCGATCGCAGCACCGGCCGAGGCCAGGAGCACACCGAGCGTCGTCATCCTCATTGAATCAAACATGGCCTTGCCTTCCTGTTCAGGATCGTTCCTGGAACGATTGAAACATGCGCCCGAAAATCGCTGAAGCCGGGATTCCCTCTGAAACAGAAGCGTTTCCCTGCACTTTCCAGCCCTCGATTCGAATCCGATCCGGTCCGAACATCACCCCCCCGCGGGCATTCCCGCCGCCCTCCCTGAACGGCCGAGGCCTGCCATCTGCGAGAACGCAGATGACAGGCCCGCCCTGGCCGATCAGGAGGATCAGAGCCAATCAGGGAGCGCACTGGCCCCAGGCGCCGATGAGAAGCCCGAGGTCGGCTGCGTTGACCATGCCGTCCTCGTTGAGGTCGGCGACGCATTCGCCCTTGCAACCCCACTCGCCGATGAGCAGACCGAGGTCGGCCGCGTTCACGACGGTGTCGAGGTTGATGTCGCCCAGGCAGAAAGGATCGGCACATTCGGCGGAAACGTCGTTGCCACCACCGTCGACGATGGTGCCGTCACCACCGAAGTAACCGTTGATGTTGCCGCTGCAATCGTTGTTGCACATGGTGCTGTTGACCACCGTGACGACGGTGTCACCACCCGACCAGATCGCCGCGCCGCACGCGGAACCGTTGGCGCTGTTGTTGACGACGACGCAGTCTTCGACCCGGGGCTGTCCGCCGGCGTTGAGGTGCATGGCACCGCCACCGAAGCTGCCGCTGTTGATCAGATCACCCACATTGCCTTCCATGAGGCATCCGTAGAACTGCACCCAGCTACCACCCGCGGCCACGGCGCCGCCGGGGCCGCCGGCGTAGTTGTTGAGCCACTGGCAGTTGGTGAACACCGGCTGGTTGACCCCGCCGTTGGCCGGGAAGAAGGTGGCGCCGCCGTACGCGGCGGTGTTGTTCTCGAACAGCGTGTCGCTGATCTCGGACATCTGAGCACCGACGAAGCAGATCGCTCCGCCACCAGCGTTCGAGTTGTTGTTGCGGAAGACGCAGTTCCGGATGTAGGCGTTACCCCCGTTGAGGATCGCGCCACCGTCGCCACCGGAACTGAAGCCCTGGAAGATCAGGTTCTCGAAGCCCTGGTTTCCGCCATTGTTGGTGAAGCCACGGTTGTTGTTTCCCTGCATGATCGTGGTCGGGTTGCCATCCTTGTCGACCTGGCCGCGGATGGTGAACTTCGCGCTGGACTGCAGGTTGAAGAACTGGTTGTAGGTTCCAGGACCGAGCTCGATCGTGGTGTCGCAACCCACCGAATTGATCGCCGCGGCGATGTTCGTGAAGTCGCAACCGCTGGAGCAGACCGTGACGGTATTGCCTTCACAGACGTCCGCGGAGAAGGTGCCGGTTCCCACATCACCGTTGTAGCCACCGATACGCATGTAGTAGGTGCTTCCTGCAGTGACGTCGACGAGCACCGAAGCGTGGAACTGCTGGCAGCCGGCGTCGCTTGCCGAATCACCGTTGCAGGCGATCTGGTCGGCGGTCGTGCAGCCACCCTCGTAGATGATGATCGAGGTGTCGTAACTGGTGGTGTCGCACGTCGTGAAGAGGACGGAACTGTCCGAGTCGGGCGTCCAGGTGTACCAGACGTCCCGCTGGCTCGAGAACCAGTTCAGGAACGTACCCGGGCACAGGGAGTCGCTACCGGCCACGAAACTGGGGTTCATGATGGAGGTGTCGAACGCGTAGGACGTGTTCGGCATGATTTCGATCGCGCTTCCGCAATCATCACCTTCGATGCCCGCGTGCGCGGCGGCACCGAGCACGGCGACGCCCGCGAAGGCTGCGATTCGGTTGAAACGATTCGTTCGGCTCATATCTTTCTCTCCGATTTATGAGAACACAGGGTTTGGGAACATCCGGAAACGAATCCGCTTCGAGAACCGGAGCACGCGAGAATCCTTCCGCGCAACCCGAACGTAGAACGCGCGGAAATCTCGAACAAGCGTTTTCCCGGAGCCGCACGCTGTATCGATCAAAGAAACCACCAAACGGTCGATCAAAGACATCACCAAACAGTCGATCGAAACGTCCGAAATGCCTGAACCCCTGTTTTTGCAGTGTTTTCGCATTTACTGATTCAAAGTCCGGCACGCCGTTCGTCCGTCGCACGGGGAATTTCGACGAAGGAATCCCGATGACAGTGGTCGACGAGCCCGTCGAATGTGCGAAACCCGCTCCATCCGTGTGCAGGATCGATATCGATCCAACCGATTCCAGCAAGCCCCGGCGCCGGAGCGAGTCTTATGATCTTCTTCAAGGAACACCCCATGAAGACACCATCCACACACCTTGTCCGGCAATGGTTCGGGGTCATGGTCGCGGCACAACTCGCAACGAACCTCTCCGCGTCCTTCATCGACGACGAGGTACCCGCGGAAGACGGGGTCGTGTTCCGTTCCGGTGGTCCCGATTACGACACCTTTCGGATTCCAGCGTTGATCGAAGCGACGAACGGTGACCTGCTCGCCTTCGCCGAAGGTCGAGTCGGCGGCCGCAGCGACTCGGGCGACATCGATCTGGTGTTGCGACGAAGCGGCGACGGAGGCGATACCTGGAGCGACCTCGAGGTCGTCTGGGACGACGGCGGGAACACCTGCGGGAATCCGTGCCCCGTCGTCGACTGGTCCGACGGCACCATTCACCTCCTCGCCACTCGCAACCTCGGACACGACCACGAATCAGAGATCATCGCCGGGACCTCCGAGGGAACCAGGACCGTCTGGGTCCTGACCAGCGACGACCACGGCGCGACCTGGAGCAAGCCCCGTGAGATCACATCCACCGCCAAGCGTCCTGACTGGACGTGGTACGCCACCGGGCCGGGCAACGGCATCCAGCTTCGATCCGGCCCGAAGTCGGGTCGACTCCTGATTCCCTGCGATCACATCGAATCCAGGACGAAGAACTACTACTCGCACTGCATCGCGAGCGACGACCACGGCAGGACCTGGAAGATCGTGGGCAGGACTCCTTCTCATCAGGTGAATGAGTGCGCGGTCGCGGAACTCGAGGACGGATCCCTTCTCTTGAACATGCGGAACTACGATCGCTCGAAGCGTGCGCGAGCCCTGTCGCGGTCCACCGATGGCGGCGACACCTGGAGCGAAGTCACCCGGGACCCCGCCCTGCCCGAACCGATCTGCCAGGCGTCGATGGTGGCGTCCCACGGTGGCCGCGTCCTCGTCTTCTCCAACCCCGCGAACCCGAGTGGACGGACCGATATGACGATCCGTCGCAGTCGGGACGGCGGTCGCACCTGGTCGAAGGGGAATGTCCTTCACGCCGGTCCCTCCGCGTACTCCTCCCTGGCGACGGTCGGAGGCCGCCAGGGACTGGCGGGCTTCGCGTGCCTCTATGAGGCGGGCAAGGACCATCCGTACGAGGAGATCCGGTTCCGCCGCATCAATCGAAGGATGCTCGGGCTCGATCGTGATCACGATTGGGTCGCGAACGACTGGACCGAACTCCTCGTCCCCGATTCCTTCGATGGATGGCACACCCTGCCCGGTGGCACCTGGACCTGGAACGACGGGGTGCTCGAAGGACGCATCACCAAGGACGATCCCCGCCACGGCCTGCTCGTCACGGACCGTGAGTACGACGATTTCGAAGCAGTCCTTTCCTTTCGCATCGACAAGGGCGACTCCGGCTTCTATCACCGGGTCGAGGAACTGGGCGACGCGATCGGCGTGAGCGGCTTCCAGGCCGAGATCGACCCCACCCCCGAGGTCGGCGGCCTCTACGAGACGCGCGGCCGCGGCTGGGTGATCAAGCCCGACCCCGCGATGATCGAGGAACTTCGTTCGCGAAGCGGTGAATGGCTGGAGATGCGGGTCCGCGCGGTGGGCGGGGACGTCGATGTCTTCGTCGACGGCTACCCGACCGCAAGCCTGCGGAATGACCCGGGACGCCGCCGCGGGCACCTCGCCCTCCAATTGCATGCGAACATGGACGTCGAAGTCGACTTCCGATCGTTGCGGATCCGCCCCCTGGACGGGAAGGCGGGCGCCCCGACGTCGATACCGGAGTCCTGATCATCGACGACGACCGGGTCTGTTCCGCCTCGTTGAATCTCGACGGCGCTCTCGACGAAGCCAGAGGCGATTGGATCGCTCGGCCCGTCGGCCGCGCGGCAGGGACGTCGAACCAAGGAGATCAGCATGTCGGATAATGGAACCCATACCTGGCCCGAGCTCGCAATCGGCCTCTACGAGCAGCTCACGGGCAAGAACGCGGAAATCATCTACACCTTCGAAGAGATGAGCATCCACATTCCGAGCGGCACCGGCGACGGCGTGAAGCACGCCCCCTGGAAGCTCGACGGAACGATGCGGATCCGGACCAAGACCCACGAAGGCCAGTGATCGAACCCCTGCACATCCATGCCGACATCACCGCGTCAAGCGGCGAACACGTGGTCCGCATCCACGGTGAAGACGAGCGCTTCATCGTGGATGCGTCCTCGTGGGCACCACTTCTGCAGCTTCGCCGCGTCGCGTCGAATTCGAACCTGAGACTCCCGGAACCATCTCGGCGACAAACGGGCGCCGTCGAGGTCCGGGTTCGCGAAACGACCGTACTCACGCTCCGGCTCGAGGCCGGACGAACCCGACGCCGCATCCACCCGATCGGCATCCTTCGTTCGCTCTTCGCCTGATCACCGCATGAGCCGTTCGACAGGACACGCCGGTGTCCGGAATCATCGATCCGCGGCGGGCGAGTCCCTCCACGTCGGCGTCTTCGGGGCGATCTCGACGCCTTCCCTTGCCGCCCTCGCCACCGAACGGCGGCCATCCCGCTTGTCGAGCGAGAGCACGTCGAACAATCGCCCATCCTCGTCCATCGCCTGAAACTCGAGGATTCCGTCGTGGATCCCGCAGTAGACGAAGTGATGCCGTCTGGCCTTTCGATGCCCGAAGGTCGTGTTCGCGGGGTCGAAGTCCTCGAGGTGCCCGCCGCCGCCGGCGGTCGTGACGTAGATCACGCCTCCCTCGTCCCAAGGGACCACGTCCTCCCCCACCATCGGGAAGGTCCGCTCGTAATCGTGGACGTGTCCGCTGAAACAGATGTCGACCCCGTGCTTCTCGAGCAACGAGGTGATGTTCCGGGCATTGGGATCGCCTCGCTTCGATGACGTCTGGTAGGTGTCGCCGTAGTCGTTGGAATCGCTGGTCCAGGGCGGTTGGTGCAGGACCGCGAATTTCCATTCCGCGTCGCTCGCCGCGAGCGCGGTCTCGAGCCACTCGAGCTGCGCGGACCGGTCCGCCAACGATCGATTGCCGTCGATCATGAAGAAATCGGCGTCGCCGTAGCTGAACGAGTACCAGCGTTCCGGGTCGGGAAGACTCATGTAGTCGTAGTAGAGCTTCGCGTCCTGTTCGTGGTTCCCGAGCACGGGCATGATCGCGACGCGCTCGATGAGTGGTCGCATGTTCGGGAAGAAGTGGTTCGTCCAGTTTCCCTTGTCGCCACCGGTGGTCACCAGGTCACCGGCATGGACCAGCAGGCTCGGACGGGTCTCGAACGCGAGATCGGCGATCCGCTTCACGACCTCGGGCTGCGACTGGGTGTCCCCGATCGCGACGAAGGTGAACGGATCCCCGCGATCGGCGGCGGTGCGGAATGTCTTCACGCCGCCTGAAAGGGTCGAATCCCCCGCGTTCGCGACCACTTCGTAGAAGTACTTGGTGTTCGCCTCGAGCCCGTCGATTCGGAACTCGTGGATCCGAGCGGCCCGGTCGTTCCGCCAGGTGCGTTGGAATCCGCCGGTTTCGTCCCGGACCCGGACCTCCATCGCGGATGGCGCAAGGGTCTCCGCCACCACGCTCATCGCATCGGTCGTCGGCCAGACGAGGAACGGTTCGACCATCCACGCGAGGGTCGTGTCGATCTCCGGCGGCAGCGCCGCGAGTTCCGAATGGCGGGTGAACCGACGCCGGACCTCCTCGGCGGAGATCGCCTTCGGCAGGACCGACACTTCGAACAGCCGGCCATCGAGTCCATGATCCTCGTTCCGGTCGAGGTATCCGCCGATCACCAGAGGTTCGTCCCCTCGAAACCGGATCGGCCCGGACTGATCGAGACTCTCGGCGACCTTCTCCCCGTCCATGTAGAGATTCATCGTCGTGCCGTCGTAGGTACCGACGAGATGATGCCACTTTCCGATCGTGTAGGGCTTCGACGACTCCAGATACGTGATTCGTCCGTCCTCGTCGTCGAGGCCGGTGCTCGAGATCCCGAAGTAGGGCTTCTCGTAGCCGTAACCGAGGATCATCCCGGTCTCGGCTTCACCGTTGTCCTGGATCGCACCGACGACGCCACCCCACTGCGTGGGCATGTCGATCGAGACCCACGCCTCGAGCGTGACGGCTTCGGTCGCGAGTCCCCCGGGAATCGCGTCGATCCGCGGTGCGATGATGAACGGCGTGCCACGGCCCGACAAGGCGAGTCCCGACTCGATCTCCGATCTGGGTACGGGGCGAGTCTCGGCCACCGGAAGCGAATCGGAGGTCGCCTTCAGTTCCGTGCCGGAGGTCGTCCATCGCTGTGAAGCGACCTGCGCGTACGTCGATGTCGATGCGACAGACGAGGCGACGCCGAGCAGCGGGATCGCGACGAAACGAATGCGGTCGTTCATGGGAACCTCCTGCGTCGAGCCTATCACCACCGGACCAATCTCACTCCGAACCGGATCCCGTTTCGATCTTTTCCATCGCGGGAATCGTTTCGGCCTGCTCGAGCCGCCTCAGTTCACCGATCAGGACGCCGATCGCTTCGTCGCACGCCTGCGCGGCCTTCGGCCCGCCCTGATTCGTCACCGCCGCCATCACCCAGTCCCGCGCCGGCGACATCCAGACCACCGCGAACCAGAGCGTGTTCGTGCCGTTGTGCGTGAGAATCGGCCCCCTCGCCCAGTCACGCCGACGCACCATCCACCCGGACGCGTACTGGCCGCCCGCGGGTGGACGCTGGAGCGACTGCAGCCGTTCGGGATTGAAGAGGCCGGGCTCGCCCCGCGCCGCATCGAGGTGCGCCGCGAGAAACCTCGACCAGTCGGTCATGGTCGCGTGGATGGTTCCCGCGGCCGAGATCGCTTGAGGATTATCGGCGAACGCCGAGGGCGGGATCGGTACCCCGTTCAAATGTCCCCGCGGCTGGTCCACCGCCTCCATCGAGCCCGGTGCTCCGAAATCGGTCTCCGACATTCCCAGCGGGCCGAAGAGATGCTCGCGACACATGGATTCCCACGCGCGTCCCGTGCGTCGCTCCGCCATCGCGGCGGCGATCGCGTAGCCGAAGTTCGAATACCGCATCTTCGATCCGTCGGTCTCGACCGGCGGCTCGGAGAGCACGACACGGACCAGCTTCAGCCGTTGATCGGGAAGCGGCGTCTCGAGCGGCATCATTCGCAGCGCGAGCAGAGCTTCCCGAGCATCTTCGGGCAGGCCGGAGCGATGCTGCACGAGGCGTCGAAGGGTGACATCGTGCCACGCGGGCAGGACTTCGTCGACGTCGGCGAACACCTCACCGATGGTGGTGTCCCAGGCGACGTCGCCGCGGGCGACCAGTTGGTCGAGCACCGTGGCCGACATCGCCTTGCCACAGGAGCCGAGATGCCACCGGTCCCGGGTCGTGACCCCGGTCTCTTCGCCCCGTGCCCGCACGCCGACCGCGTCGATCACGACGATCTCGCCCGCCTTCATGGCGAAACCCGCGAGGGCGGGAAGATCGGCACGAACACGGATTTCATCGAAGCGCTCGGCGACCGACGGCGGGGCCGCACCCGATGCCGCAGGAGAAGCCGACATCGAAGCCCCGATCACGAGGCCCGCGAGAACCGTTTCGATCATCGAGAACTCCAATCGTCTCGGCCGCGGCCGCCGGTCATCGTGGTTCACAGAAGAAGTGCCGACATTCAATTCGATGCTCGGACCGCCCCATCGACTACTCGCGATCGCCATCCGTTCACCGCTTGAAGGCGGCTCCAGGCCGCCGGGATCGCCGGGACGGCGAACCGCGACATGCCCGACACGAGCGAAACGAAAACGCTGACATTGTGACGATCTTCACGCTCCCTGCCAACGCGATGATCACACCGCCCTCGTCCCGTGATTCGATCGGATCAGGCGGAACAACAGACCAACGCGGCGCTCGGCGAAGCGATCGTTCCGCCGTGACGGGTTCGATCTCCCGCCGGCCATGCCCCCCGGGCATGCGACACGCTTGCCGCGATCGGCGTCACGAGCATGCGGTCCTGCAGCGTCCTCGACGCAATCCCCATGATCGACCCCGGAGCGCCTTGATTGTAAGTAATCATTCACTTACAATTGGGTGATGCCCGCCTTGACCCGGAAATCCACCGCAGAGCGACGCGAGGAGATCGCCACCGCCGTCCTTTCCATCATCGGACGCACTGGCCTGACCTCGCTCACGATGTCCAACCTCGCCGCGGAGATCGGCGTCACGTCCGGCGCCCTGTTCCGCCACTTCGAGACCCGCGACGACATCCTCCGCGAAGCCGTCAGACACGCGGTGGCGAGGATCGACCGAACCTTTCCCGACGAGTCGCTCCCCCCTCTTGATCGCCTCTTCACGCTTGCGAAGAACCGTATCGACCTGCTCGGCCCCGAACCCGGACTCGCGTGGCTCCTGCGCTCGGAGCAGGCGTATCTCACCATGCCGGATGACGCGGTCGACGAACTTCGAGATGTCGCCCGACGCTCCCGCCGGTTCCTCCTGAAGGCGATTCGCGACGGCGCGGCCGAAGGCAGCATTCGATCCGACATTCCGCCCGATGTGCTTCTCGTACCGGTCATCGGAACGATCCATGCGCTGATCGGCATGCCGGGCGCATCGCGACACGCCGGCGGAGGACGAGCCGGAACCCCCCCTCGAGTCCTGGCCGCACTTCGACGGATGATCACCAATCCCGAACGCGAGGATTCCTGACGCCTTCACGACGACATCGACCTTCTCTTTCTCAGATTCCTCCATGGAGACGATCATGATGTCCCAGAATTCCGTGCTGAAACTCGACACACCCGTCGGCGTGATCGCCGTCGATCATCCGCTCGCGACCCGGGTCTTCGCCCGCCACGACATCGACTTCTGCTGCGGTGGCGGCAAGCCGCTCGCGGAGGTCTGCGACAAGCTCGGGCTGGATGCCGCCGCGGTGCTCTCGGAGATTCGACGAGAGGTCGAAACGACGAATGAACCGGAGCGGCGATGGGACGAGTGCCCGCTGGAGGATCTCATCGATCACATCCTCGACGCGTACCACCGACCGTTGGACGAGGAGTTGCCGCGTCTGGAGGCCATGGCCCGAAAGGTCAACGACGCACACGGCGAGAAGGACCCCGAGCGTCTCGCGGAGATACTTTCGGTCTTCGTCGCCCTGAAGGCGGAGCTCGAGGCACACATGATGAAGGAGGAGCGGATTCTCTTTCCCATGATCAGACGGGGAAGAGGCGCCATGGCCGACGAGACCGTCTCGGCGATGGTGCACGAACACGACTCGGCGGGCGACGCGCTGCGCCGACTCCGCGAACTGACCGACGACCATCGACCGCCGGAAGGAGCCTGCACGACCTGGCGGGCGTTGTGGCACGGCCTGGCCGCCCTGGAAGTCGCGATGCACGAACACATCCATCTGGAGAACAACATCCTGTTCCCCCGGGCGCTGGCCGGCGCGGCGCCCGTCGCTTGAGCGGCGGTCGGGGATCGGACACGACCCACCGATCCGGAACCGATCAAAAACACAAGAGGCCACCGCGTTTGCGGTGGCCTCTTGGCGTTGAAGTCGGGCTGACAGGATTTGAACCTGCGACCTCCACACCCCCAGTATGGCGCGCTACCAAGCTGCGCTACAGCCCGCGATCGAGTTGTCTGCCGAACCGTGCCGAGCCACACGACTTCGACCATAAGCGGACAGGGTGGGATTCGAACCCACGGTACGGAAAAATCCGTACACGGCATTTCCAATGCCGCTCCTTCAGCCGCTCGGACACCTGTCCGGAACGAAGTAGTGTATCGGGATGACCGTCACCGACAACCCGGAAGATCGACCGGAGCCGCCGAGCGATCCATCCCCTTCCCCGGAACCGGAAAACCAGCCCGACGATCGAGCCNCCGGCGTCCGATACGGCGCAGACTCACGCCGCCTTGGTGGCCGAAAGCCTCGATCCGAGCGGAGCGGCCGTGGTCAACGCGCCCCTCGGACCGAACCCCCACCGCCTCCCGGCATCGTGGTCGTCGACAAGCCGACCGGCATGAGCTCGATGACGGTGGTCTCGATCGTCCGGCGGAAGGCAGGGCTGAAGGCCGGACACGCCGGGACCCTCGATCCACTTGCCACCGGCGTGCTGGTGGTCGGCATCGGTGCCGCGACGAAACAGCTCGAACGCTTCATGAAGACCCGAAAGGGCTATCGCACCGAGATCGATCTCTCGGCCTTCACCGCGACCGATGACCGCGAAGGCGAGCTTCAGGCGGTCGACGTCACGACGCCACCCGAACGCGAGACGGTCGCGGCGATGCTTGCCGAACGGTTCACCGGAGTCTTCGCCCAGGTGCCTCCGGACTTCAGCGCCAAGAAGGTCGGCGGACAACGGGCGTACGCCGCCGCTCGTCGGGGGGATACACCGAAACTCGAGCCGCGACCGGTCGAGGTGCATGACATCGCCCTCGTCGATTACGCCTGGCCGATCGCGACCGTCGAAGTCACGTGCGAGAAAGGTTTCTACGTACGAAGTCTCGCCCGCGATCTGGGCACGGCACTGGGCACCGGCGGTCATTGTGCGTCCATTCGCCGGACCGCGGTCGGACCGTTCGGCCTCGAAAACGCGGTCGATCCCGACGATCTCCCCGAGATCCTGCCTGACGACGCGGTCCTTCCCCTCGAAGACGCGCTCGCGATGCTGACGGATTGAAGATGGTGGACAGACCTGCCCCTGCAAGATCAATCCGCGGGGTTCGAACCGGAGGAGGTTCCCGACAGCTGGGCCCGCTCGCGAGCCTGCTGTCGATCCGCGAGGTGCACCTGGATCAGGAGCAGGCCCATGCCGACGAGCAGGAGGACGTCGGCGATGTTGAAGACCCAGGGGAAGACCTCGGTCGTTCCACCCGGCCAGGCGAGGCCGAACGGNAGCTCCCAACGCGGCAGCATGTGCAGAAAATCCCGCACCGCACCGATGGTCACGCGGTCGTAGAGATTGCCGAGGCCGCCCGCGAGAATCAGTCCGATGGCGATGTGCGCGAGATGCGAACGAGCCTGGGTCCACCAGCCGAAGACCGCGAAGGCGACACCCACCGCGACCACCGTGAACACCACGAAGACCACCCGGCGGCCCTGGCCGATTCCGAACACCGCCCCCCGGTTCAACACCAGATGGAAGTCGAGCAGATCCATCGGAAGCACCCGCTCCCCCTCGTGCCAGGGAATGGTGAACCCACCGGACACCACGTCGTCGTATCGAAGTTCGACCGGATCACCGGCGACGGACTCGAACGACCAGGACTTGGTGGCGAGGTCGGCCCAGAGCCCGACGACCAGCACCAGCAGCACCGTCACCCACGCGCACACGGAGCGCCTCGCCGGGCGGGCCGGATCAGAATGTGCTTGGGAGGTGCTCACGGATCGTTCGCCGGAATCATCACGCAACGCCGCGGGGGACGGTCAGTCACTGCTGCGGTTTCGCTCGGCCATCCGGGCCGCTTCGATCGTGTATTTCGCCCAGGGTTTCGCCTGCAGGCGAGGCTTGGGAATCGGCTTGCCGGTCTTCTGGCAGACGCCGTAGGTACGTGCCACGATCCGTTCGAGCGCCGCATCGATCTCGACGATCAACTCCCGCTCCGTCGCCGCCATCCCGAGGGTGAAGTCCTGTTCGAAGACATCGGTCCCGACATCCGCCATGTGGATCGGCATGTTGGAGAGGTTTCCGCCCGATGATCGAAGGGCCTCCTTCTCGAGTCCGGAGACCATGCCCACGATGTGACGGCGCTTCTCGAGGAGCAGCGCCTTGTAAGCGGTGAGTTCCTTGCGGGTGAGATGGGTCTTGATCTTCGAGACGTCGACTTCGGCTTCCGCCTTGGCCACCGTGGAGGCGGCCTTCGACCGGCTCTTCTTCTTGATCCCGGCTCCCTTGGTGGAGATCGCGCGGACTCGTCGTCCATTGATCATCACGTAGCCGTTCTTGTCGACCTCGCTGCTGGCGGCCGCGGCCGCCACGGATCGCGGATTCGCGAAGTCGATCTTTCGTCGCGGCGTCTTCTTCGCCGACGGATCGACCTTTTTGGCGGTTTTTCGGGCGGATACCACGGTCGGTGCCACGCGACGGTCCGTCTTCTTCTTCTTGGTCACCGAGCGAGTGCTCGCACCGGGTGCCGGCTTCTTGATCTCGGACTTGCGACCGACGACCTTCTTGGATGCCGCCTTCTTCGCAGGCGCCTTCTTCACCGCCTTCTTGGCCGGAGCCTTCTTGGCCGGAGCCTTCTTGGCTGGAGCCTTCTTGGCTGGAGCCTTCTTGGCGGGAGCCTTCTTGGCCGGGGCCTTCTTGGCTGGAGCCTTCTTGGCTGGAGCCTTCTTGGCTGGAGCCTTCTTGGCTGGAGCCTTCTTGGCGGGAGCCTTCTTGGCCGGGGCCTTCTTGGCTGGAGCCTT